>NZ_CP045480.1:7110682-7430910 GCF_009429145.1 Amycolatopsis sp. YIM 10
TGACGCCGGTGCCTCGCTGGCCGAACTGCAGTGGATCGCCAACGCCTACCTGGTGGCGCTCGCCATCGCCCTGTTCCCGGCGGGCAGGCTGGCCGACCGGATCGGCAGGCGGCGCGTTTTCGTCGCCGGGGTCGCCGGGTTCGGCGTGGTCTCGCTGCTCATCGCGGTGAGTTCGGCCGCCTGGCTGCTGATCGCGCTGCGAGCGGTGCAGGGGGCGTGCGGCGCGCTGCTGCAACCCGCCGCGCTCGCCCTGCTGCGGGCCTCCTTCTCCGGCAAGCGCCTCGATCTCGCGCTCGGTGTGTGGGGCGGGGCGGGCGCGTTGTCCATCGCGGCGGGACCGGTCGTCGCCGGGCTGATCGTCCAGAACTTCGGCTGGCCGATGGTGTTCCTGGTCAACGGGCCGATCGCCGCGGTCACCGTGGTCTTGGCGCTGTGTGCCGTCGGTGAGTCGCGCGCGGCGGGCAGGCCGGGGCGCCCGCTGGAACTCGTCCGCGCGCCCGGGGTCGTGCTCGGCACCGTCCTCATCGGACTGATCTACTTCGCCCTGTACGGCTTGCTCTTCTTCCTCACCCTCTATCTGCGCAACCTCCGCGGCTTCGATCCGGTCGCCACCGCCGAATGGCTGCTGCCGCTGACCGCCGTGCTGGTGCTCAGCGCGCCGGTCGGCGGTGCCCTCACCGCGAAGTTCGGGCCCCGGTGGCCCGCTGTCGGCGGCCTGGTCCTGGTACTGCTGGGCATGCTCGGTTTCCTCGCCATCGGCACGGCGACCACGCAGGCCGAAGTGCTGCCCGCCGCGCTGGTGCTCGGTTCCGGCACCGGGGTGGCGCTGATCGCGGCGACCCAGGTGGTCATCGCCAACGCCCCGGTGGCCATGTCCGGGCTCGCCTCCGCGTTGCAGCAGGTGGCCACGCAGGCCGGTGGGGTGGCCGGGATCCTGGTGCTCGGCGCGGTCGTTTCGTGGCAGGTGGGCGAACTGGCCCCGCCCGGCACCGACGTCGGCCTGGCGGCACAGGGCATCGGCGGCGGTTCGGCCGCGTTCGTGCCCGGCTTCCAGGCCGCCGTCATCGCGGCCGCGGTGGTGATCGCGGCCGGGGCGGTGCTGGCCACCCGCACCTCAGACCGCCCCTCGGCGCAACCGGCCGGGCCACCAGATCGCCCGTCCGATGTGGACGGTGAGCGCCGGCACCAGCAGTGACCGCACCAGCAGCGTGTCCAGCAGCACGCCGAACGCCACCAGGAACGCGATCTGGGCCAGGAAGAGGATCGGCAGCACGGCCAGCGCGGCGAAGGTCGCGGCCAGCACCACCCCGGCCGAGGTGATCACCCCGCCGGTCACCGTCAGCCCGCGCAACGTGCCTTCCCTGGTCCCGGCCCGGCGCGCCTCCTCGCGGACCCTGGTCACCAGGAAGATGTTGTAGTCCACGCCCAGCGCGACGAGGAACACGAACGCGTAGAGCGGCACCGAGGGATCCGAGCCGGGGAAACCCAGTACCTCGTTGAACACCAGCGCCCCGACGCCGAGCGTGGCGGCGAAGGACAGCACCACCGTGCCGATCAGCACCAGTGGGGCCACCAGTGCCCGCAGCAGCAGGGCCAGCACGAGGAACACGACCAGCAGCACCGCGGGAATGATCACCCGCCGGTCGCGTTCGGCCGCCTCGGTGATCTCCTGCTGGATCGCGGTCCGCCCGCCCACCCAGACCGGCGCTCCCGGCACCGCGTGCACCGCTTTCCGGATCTCCGCCAGGGTTTCGCGTGCCTCCGGCGATTCGGCGGGCGCGGTCAGGGTCGCGTCGAGCTGCACCAGGTTCCCGGCCGGGGCCCCGGCCCGCACATCGGCCACACCCCGCACCCGCGCCGCCGTGGCCACCGCCGCCGCGACCCCGGGTTCGGTGATGATCACCACCGGATCCCCGGCCCCGGCCGGGAAGTGGCGCTCCAGCACCTCCTGCCCGGCGACCGCCTCCACCCGGTCGAGAAAGACCTCGGGCTGCCGCACCCCGCTGGAGCGCAGCGTTCCCGCCAGCACCGCCAGCCCGGCCAGCACGAGCACGCTGAGCACCCACACCGGCCGATACCGGCGGCCGACCAGCGCCGCCACCCGGCCCCACAGCCGCGGCCCCGGCTTCGCTCTTGGCCGCGCGGGCCAGAAAGCCGCGCGTCCCAGCAGCACCAGTGCCGCGGGCAGGAAGGTCAGCGAGACCAGCAGGGAGGCGGCGATGCCGATGGCCGCGACCGGGCCGAGCCCCTGGTTCGACGAGAGTTCGCTGAACAGCAGGCAGGCCAGGCCGAGCACCACCGTGCCCGCGGACGCGGTGATCGACTCGGCCGACGAGCGCACCGCGGCCGCCACCGACCGGCTCGGGCTCACCGCGGTCGCGAACTCCTCACGATGCCGCGCGATCAGCAGCAGCGCGTAGTCGGTGGACGCGCCGAACACCAGGATGAACAGGATTCCCTGGCTCTGCCCGTTGAGCGTGAGCACCCCGTTCGCCGCGAGCGGGTGGATCACCAGCGCCGAGACGACCAGCGCGAGGCCCGCGGACGCCAGCACCACCACCGGCAGCAGCGGGCTGCGGTAGACCAGGACCAGCACCAGCGCCACCACCAGCGCGGTGACCACCAGCAATCGCCCGTCGATCCCGGCGAACGCCTCGCCGAGGTCCGCGGTGTACCCGGCGGGTCCGGTCACCCGCGCGGTCAGCCCGGCCGGGAGGTCCGCGCGGACGACGTCCCGCATCCGCTCCACGGTCCGCCCGGCCTCGAAACCGTCCACCCCGGAAACCGGCACGGTGACCAGCAGGGCCCGGCCGTCGTCGGCGCGAACGGGTGCCGACGGCGGGCCGGTCAACCCGGCGAGCCGGGAAACCTCGGCCACCCGCGCGGCCACCGCCGTGCCGTCGGCTTCGGTCAGCCCGGCGGGCCGGTCGAACACCACGAGCGCGAGCTGGATCTTCCCGCCCATGATCTTTTCCTGCAGCCGCACGACTTCGGTGGCTTCGGCGGTCGCGGGCAGGAAGGATTCGCCGTCGTTGCGCTGCACGTGGCTCAGTGCGCCAGGCGCACCGCTGCCCACCGCGCCCAGCACGAGCCACACGACCAGCACGAGTGCGGGCAGCCACCGGCGGCGCACGCCTGCCGGGCGAGAATCCGGCAGCAGCCCGGGGGTGTCGACGCGCATCGGTGATCCGCCTCTCCGTTCGATGTATTCGGTGCCCGCTGTGCCCGCAGTGCCCGTCCCCGGGCGGTTACACTCCCACCGGTATTCGCGGAGCAAAACCGCCGGACCGCTGATTTCCGGCACATTCGGCCGTCCGGCGGAAAGTGAACGGCGACTCGAACCAGCGCTCCGCCTACCCCACTTCGGCTTACCTGTCACGGAGGTGATAATTCGCCGCGCGCACTTGTGCGGGGGACGACAACCTGTCCCGCGGCGCGCACATCTGTGCTATCCATGAAGTTCCCGAGTTCCCGAAGCGGTCCGGATAAAAAACGAGGAGAGGCCGCGACCGATGTCGAATTCGTCCCGTGACGATCAATTCCCGTGGCGGGCGCTGCCCCCGTCGGTGGCGTCCTGGCTGCGCCCGGAGATCCCCAAGGTCGCCGAGGAGATGATCACCGCGATCCGGCGGGAGGTCCCGGCGTACAACCGGCCGATGTCGGGCAGCTTCGGCGCCGGTCTCCGGCTGGGCGTGGAACAGGCACTGCGGCAGTTCGTGGAGCTGATCGCCGACCCGGACGCGCCACAGGCGCACAACACCAAGATCTTCCGGCGGCTGGGCCGGGGCGAGCTGCAGGAGGGCCGCAGCGTCGACGCGCTGCACGCCGCCTACCGCGTGGGTGCCAGGGTCGCCTGGCGCCAGTACGCGAACGTGGCCAGGCGGGCCGGGTTCTCCGCCGACACCACCGGCATCCTGGCCGAAGCCGTGTTCACCCACATCAACGACATGGCGGCCGAGTCGGTGAAGGGCTACACCGACGCGCAGGCGGCCACCGCGAACACCCGGCAGCGGATGCGCGAGCGCCTGCTCGCACAGCTGATCTCGGACACCCCGGCGTCGTGGAGCGCGGTCGAGGACCTGGCACGTCAGGCGAGATGGCCGCTGCCCGCGACCGCGGCCTGCGTCGCGGTGGAACCGGCCGACGGGGCACCGGTCGAATGGCCCGCCCTGCCCCCGGCCGTGCTGCAGTCGTCCGACGAGGCCGAGCCGTACCTGCTGGTACCCGACCCGGACGCGCCGGGAATGGAGGCGTCGCTGCGCGCCGCCCTGCGCGGCACCAGCGCCGCGCTCGGCCCCACCGTCCCGATCGCCATGGCCCACCACTCGCTGCGCTGGGCCCGCCGCGCGCTGCAGCTGGTCCAGCGCGGTGCCATTTCGCCGAAACCGCTGGTCTCCTGCGCGGACCACCTCAGCGTGCTGCTCCTGCTCACCGACGAGCAGCTGGCGCAGCAGCTCAGCGACCGGGTGCTGCTGGTCTTCCGCGACATGACGCCCGTGCAACGCGACCGCCTGGAGTCGACCCTGCTGGCCTGGCTCACCTCGACCGGCCGCAGCGCCCCGGAGGTGGCGACCCTGCTCGGCACCCATCCGCAGACCGTCCGCTACCGGATGCACCAGCTGATGGAGTTGTTCGGCGACCGGCTGAACGATCCCGATTTCCGGTTCGAGGCGGAAGCGGCCCTGCGTGCCCGCACCCTGCTCGGCAATGGCTGAATGTCGGAAAAGGGCACTGATGAAATGTAAGTTGCCCGGCCGGCGGGCGGAATGCGAAAAGATCGGCGGCCTGCTGTCCGATATCGCCGCGGGCGCGGGTGGCGGACTCGTGCTGCACGGGGAAACGGGCATCGGAAAGTCCGCACTCGTACGATTCGCCATCGCGGAGGCGGCCGATTTCACCGTTCTCCGCATCACCGGTCACGCAGCGGAATCAGCCGTCCCGTTCGCCGCATTGCACCACTTGCTCCAGCAGTTGTCCGGTGAAACCTCACGCCTCGCACGGACGCTGGAAGAAGGCGCGCACGAAGGCCTCGCCCTGCCCGCCGAGGTGCTCCGCTCGTTGCGGCAGGCGGCGCGGCAGCGTCCCGTGCTGTGTGCCGTGGACGACGCGCACCAGGTCGACGAGCCGTCCCTCCGCGTACTGTCCTTCGTGGCCAGACGGGTGGGGAACGACCGCATCGGAATGCTCTTCACCCACAACGACGAAAGCTGCGACGGCGGCCCCCTCTCCGGGCTTCCCTCCCATCGGCTCCTGCCACTCGACCAGCAGGCGAGCCGGGAAGTGCTGGTGGCCACCGTGCCATTGCCGGAGGTGCGCGCGGCCCTCGCCGAATCGGCGATGGGCAACCCGCTGGCGCTGACCGAGTTGGCCGCGTCGCTGACGGCCGCCCAGCTCCGGGGCGAGCTACCGGTACCCCGGACGCTGCCGCCGTCCGGCCGCCTGCACCGCGCCTACCGGGCCCGGCTGGCCCGGCTGCCCGCCGCGACCAGGTCGCTGGTCCTGCTGGCCGCCGCCGATGATCCGTCCGATGTGGACACCCTGGTCCGCGCGGCGGCCTCGCGCGGGGTGGACATCGCGGCACTGGAGCCCGCCGAGTCGGCCGGGCTGATCCGCGTCGAGAACACCACCGTGGTCTTTTCACCGCCGTTGCTCCGCTCGGCCGCCTACCACGAAGCGACTGTCGCCCAACGCGGAGCGGCTCACCGGTGCCTGGCCGAGGCGCTGCCCCCCGGCACCCTGCGGCAGGTGCTGCACCGCGCCGCCACCGCGACCGGCCCGGACGAGGAACTGGCCGCCGAGCTGGCACGGGCCGCGGCCGAGCCGGTGCGGAGTTTCGCCACCGCGTCGCGGGCACTGGAACGGGCCGCCGACCTGACCGCCGACGCGGACACCGCGGCGATCCGGCTGGTGGCGGCCGCCCGGCACGCCTGGCGCGCCGGTGAACCGAGCCGGGCGCGGCTGCTGCTCCACCGGGTCGTCCCCGTCGACGTCCGAGCGAAGTCGAAGGTGCTGGCCGGCGAGATCGAACTGCGGGTCGGCGCGGCGGGCGCGGCGCGCCGCACGCTGCTGGCCGCGGCGGACGAACTGGCGGACCGCGATCGGCACCTCGCACTGGCCGCGTTCATCCGCGCCGGCGAGGCGTTGTGCCTGTCCGGCCGCTATTCCCGCTACCCGGAACTCGCGCGGCGGGCGCTGGCGCTGCGGCGCCCGGACGAACCGCCTGAGGTGGAAGCGATGTTCGACCACCTCGCCACCTTGTCCGCGACCTTCCGCGGTGCCCACAGCCTGGCGGTGGACTCGTCGCGGCGCCTGCTCGCGCTGGCGCCCACGCTCGACGACGCCGACGCGCTGACCAGGACCAGCACGGCCGCCATCTTCCGCGGTGACGAAGCGCGGGCGCTCGAACTGGCCACCCGGGCGATCCGGGTGGCACGGGCGGACGGCGACGCGTCCGCGCTCCCCCAGGCCATGGAGGCCGCCACGCTGGCGGAGTTCGCGCTGGGCCGCTACGACAATCCGGCGACCGGACTCGACGGGCTCCGGCTCGCCCGGGAGAGCGGGCAGGACAACCTCGCCGGCAACTACCTGGCTCTGCTCGCCGCGATCGCCGCGATGACCGGTGACCGGCGTACCTGCCTGATGCGGCTGCGAGCGGCGTCGAACCGGTTGTCCGGGCACGGAATCGGCCGCGCGGAGGCGTTCCGCACCTGGGCGCTGGCCGCGCTCGCACTGGCCGACGGGCAGTACGCGGACGTGGTCGCGCGGCTGCGCGGCACGACCACCGGCAACGGCCACCTCATCGTGGGGGTCGCGGCCACCCCGCACCTGGTCGAAGCAGCCGTCCGATGTGGACAGCGGAACGTCGCGGCCGAAGCGCTCGAGGTGTACGACGCGTGGGCGGGCAGCACCGGCAGTCCGCACTGGCTCGCGCTGTCGTCCCGGTGCCACGCGCTGCTCGCCGACAACGCGGGGGAAGCCGAGGAGCGTTATCGCGAGGCGCTGGCCCGGCACGGCACCGGCGCGTTCGAGCCGGCCCGGACCGAACTGCTCTTCGGCGAGCACCTGCGCCGCCGTCGCAAACCCAAGGCGGCGCGGGAGTTCCTGCAGAGCGCGCTGACCACGTTCGAACGGTTCGCCGCCCGGCCGTGGGCCGCGCGGGCCACCGTGGAACTCCGCGCGGCAGGCGAACCGGTTCGACCCCGCCGCACGCGCCCCGGCCAGGCGCTCACGCCCCACCAGGCGCAGATCGCCCGCCTGGTGGCCGACGGTGCGACAAACCGGGAGGTGGCCGTCCGGATGGCCATCAGCACCCGGACGGTGGACCACCACCTGCGCAACATCTTCGCCAAGCTGGGCGTGCGGTCGCGGGTCGAACTTGCGAAGTGGATGCGTTAGCAACTGTTGCTGCGGAAGTCGGAGACGGCGCTACCGCTGAAGCCGCAGACGTACGGTGAGAACCGGTTGTCGGCGCTGACGTGGCGTTTCAGGAACGACACCACCGCACGCGAGACCGTCGGATCGGACGAGTTCGGGAAGAAGTGGTTGGCACCGGCGCGTTCCAGGAAGGATTTCGGGCCGCCCAGGGAGTTGTAGAACGGGATGGCGTGCGAGTCGGGTGACGCGACGCCGTCGTTCTCGCCGCCGATCAGGAACACCGGCTCGTTCACCTGGTTCCAGGACTTGTCGTTGTGCCACGGGGCGAGCGGGACCCCGGCCTTGACCACCCCGCTGGTGTCCTTGGCCAGCGCTTCGAGCGTGCCGCCGCCACCCATGGACCATCCCGCCACCCCGCGCCGGGTGCCGTCGGTCTTGCCGCGTACCGCGGTCGGCGACGAGTTGACCGCCCAGTTCAGCGCCGCGAGCAACTGGTCGCCGCGGGAGGTCGGGTCGTCCAGGCCGCTGTTGGTGTTGGCGCCCACCACGACGAAGCCCCATGAGGCCACGCGCGGGCCGAGCCAGCTGATGCTGCTCCAGTCGGACAGGAAGCCGGGAACCATGGCCACCACGGGGTACTTGCCCGAGGCCGTCGGGTAGTACACGGTCCCGCCGCCGAAACCGGACTGGCCGGTGATGGTGCTGGAAGTGGTGGAGAAACTGCCGCTGCCGGTGATGTTCGAGGGGGTGGGTGCCTGGCCGATCTCGTCGGCCGAGGCCGGGGCCGGTACCAGCGCCAAGGCGATCGTCAGGGCGGTGACCGCCTTGGCGCTCCGCCGGAACCGGGGGTTTCTGCTGCCGCTGGGGGTGGAAGTCGGTGACTGCACTCGAGCTCCTTTGCTCGCGCGGGGGAACCGTCGAGCACATCGTGAGTGCGAACCCGGCCGGCGGCATCGGTGAAATCACCGGCCTCGATGGCCACCGTGATCGGCAACGCCCTGGACCGCCGAGCTGCCCAGATCGCTCTTCGGCAGCGCGTGCGCACCGGAAACCGCCGCCGTCCAGTCGCCGGTGGTCGTGACGGCGGCGAAGTTCGAGTGGAGCAGCACCATCAGGGTGTCGTGGACCTGTCGCGCCGAAACGGAACCGGCCTCGTTCGACAGGTGCACGGCGCCCGTCGCGTCCTTCAGCACCTCGACGGTGAAGCCCAGCGGCTCGGCCGCGGCGGCGGAGGCGAGAACGCAGTTGTTCGTCATGTAGCCGACCAACGTGATCGTGTCGATTTCGTTGGCCTGCAACCACTCGGTGAGCCCGGTGCCGGCGAAGACGCTGGAGAAGCTCTTCACGATCTCCGTGCCCTTGCCGCGGTCACGCGCCGCCACGTCGGGGTGGAGCGCGGCCGCCTCGGACCCGGCGGCGAACACGGGGGCGCCCTCGGGCAACTCGTGACGCACCGTCACCACGGGCACCTCGTAACGGACGGCGGCGTCGATGGCCTCTAGGAGCTTCGCGCGGGATTCGTCCCGAGGCGGGTACTGCACGGCGAGCGGCCGGTTGTCGTCGAAGTACTCGTTCTGCGCGTCGACGACAACGAGGGCGCGGCGGGGCTGGGTCACGGTGTCTCCGTTCCGGGGGTTGCCTTGGTCGTGTCCACGATGGCGGGGCGCGGCGGGTTACCGTGAGTGGCACGTATGTCATTGATCGATGGGATCGCGCCAAGCATGAAGATCGCTGTCTACGCCTTCGACGGCATCACCACCTTCCACCTCGCCGCCCCGCTCCTCGTGTTCGACGAGGTGTCACGCCAGGGCCTCGCCCCGGACTGGGGCACGACCGTGTGGAGCGCGGACGGGCGCTCGATCCGGACATCCGAAGGCCTCGTGGTCGACGGGCTGGCTTCCGCCGACGTCGTGGCCTCGGCCGATCTGGTCGTGCTCCCGTCGTGGCCGGCGGATCTGCCGCCGCCGCGGCCGGAACTGGCCGAGGTGATCCGGGCGGCGCACGGGCGCGGCGCCGGGGTGCTGGGGCTGTGCCTCGGTGCCTTCCCGGTGGCGAGCGCCGGGCTGCTCGACGGGCGGAGCGCGGTGACCCACTGGGCCGCGGCGGCGGACCTCGCCGCCGGTCATCCGGCGGTCACGGTGGAGGCGTCCGCGCTCTACCTCGACCACGGCGACGTGCTCACCTCCGCCGGCACGGCGTCCGCGCTCGACGCGTGCCTGCACGTCGTCCGCCGTCACCTGGGCACCGCCGCGGCGGCGACCGTGGCACGGCATCTGGTCATCGCCCCGCACCGGGAGGGCGACCAGGCCCAGTACATCGAGCGCCCGGTGGCCGGTCCACTCGGCGCGACCGACCCGATCGGCGCCACCCTGGACTGGGCGGCGGCCAACCTGCACCGGCCGCTCTCGGTGGCGGACCTGGCCGGGCACGCGCGGATGAGCACCAGGAACTTCGTCCGCCGGTTCCGCGAAACCACCGGCACCAGCCCGGGCCGGTGGGTCACCGCCCGCCGCCTCGACGAAGCGCGGCGACTGCTGGAGGTGACCGCGTGGACCGTCGCCCGCATCGCCGAAACCTGCGGCTACGACAGCGTGGTCACCTTCCGGCAGAACTTCGTCCGCGCCTACGCCACCACCCCGACCTCGTACCGGCAGCGGTTCGCGGGCCGTTCTGTGCAAGACCCGCGCGCCGCGGCGTTTCTCGCCGGGCGTCGCCCGGCGGTGCCCCCCACCGCTCCGAAAGGCTGTCACTGGACTGAATGATGCGGCCGCCTGCCGTATTCGGCTGGTTGGTTTCTCACTAAGATCACCATGCCCGCTTACCCGTATGGAGGATCTCCGACGTGGCAAACCGTTTCGGTGTCCTCCTGCGTGATGCGCGACGACGGGCGGGACTGACCCAGGACCAGCTGGCCGCGCGGTCCGGCGTCGGCGTGCGGACCATCCGGCGGCTCGAAAACGGCAGCGGCAACGATCCCCGCATCGGCACGGTGACCCTGCTCGCCGACGCGCTGGACGTCGCACCGGACGAACGCCGCAACCTCCTCGTCGCCGCCGGTGGCACCCCGCCGCCCGAGCCCGAACCGCCCGAACCCGTCGAAGCGGCACCGCCCACCGCCCCGGTGCCCGGCCGCCTGCCCGCGGTCCCGGCGGAGGTCTCGGCCGCGGCCGACGACCTGGCCAGGGTCATCGCCACCCAGTTGCGGCGCGAAGAAGAACTGCGTCGGGTGAACGACCCGTTCCCGTTGCCGGTGCGGTGGCGGCAGGCGCCGGAACACCTGGCCGACCACTGGGACAACGTCTGCCGCGTCCCAGCCGGGGTGACCGCCACGCCGCTGGACCTGTCCGGCGAAGTCGGTGACACGGCCGAGGCCTACCGGCGCGTGCCGTCGCGGCGACTGGTGGTGCTGGGGCGCGCCGGGTCCGGCAAGACCGTGCTGACGCTGCGGTTCGTGCTCGACACGCTCGCCACCCGAACCCCGGGCGACGCGGTCCCGGTGATCTTCAACATCGGCTCGTGGAACCCGACCTCGACGCCGTTGCGCACCTGGCTGGTCGAAATGCTGCAACGCGACCACCCCGGCCTGGCCGCCGCCGCACCCGGCGGCGCGACGCTCGCGGCCGTACTGGTCGACACCGGGCGCATCCTGCCGGTGCTCGACGGCTTCGACGAGATCGCCGAGGGCCTGCACCGCCCGGCACTGGAAACGCTCAACTCGCTGTCCATGCCGCTGCTGCTGACCAGCCGGTTCGGTGAGTACGAGCGCGCGGTGACCATGGTCGACGTGCTCACCTCGGCCGCCGTGGTCGAACTGACCGACCTCACCCCGGACGACCTCGCCGGTTACCTGCCCCGCACCGCCCGGCGGGTGAACGGCAGCGCGGCCACGGCGTGGGACCCGGTGCTGGAAGCGTTGCGCGAGAGCGAAACCGGCCCGGCCGCCAATCTCGCCGCGGTCCTGCGCACCCCGCTGATGGTCGGGCTCGCCCGCACGGTCTACAGCGATCCGCGCGACCGCGATCCGGCGGACCTGCTCGACGCCGACCGCTTCCCCACCACGCGAGCACTCGAAGAACACCTGCTCGACACCTTCGTCCCGACCGTCTACCACGGCCGGCCCGGGCACGACGACAACACGCGACACTGGGACGTCGAGCGCGTCCGCCACTGGCTGGGCTTCCTCGCCGACGACCTCGACCGGCGTGGCACCGGCGACCTCGAATGGTGGCGGCTGGGCGCCTCGCACCTGCGCCCGAGATCGCGCGTCCTGCTGGTGATGGCACTCGCGTGGCTGGCCACCACCCTGTTCGTGTGGCTGGTGTTCACCCCGCTCAACACGTTCCTGTACGACTGGCCGTTCCGGCCGTACGTCGTGTTCTTCGACGGGCTGATCGAAGGCCCGGTGATCGCCCTGCCGTGCGGGCTGCTGTACGGGTTGTTCGTGCTCCGCAAGAGCGGGTTCGTCGCGCCGGCGCGGGTCCGCGTGCGACTGTCCGACCGGTCGGCGAGACAACCGGGGATCCGGCGGAAGGTCGTCGTCAGGTTCCTGGCCGGTACCGCCGGCGGCATGCTCGCCGGTGTCACCTACGCGCTCACGGCCCAGCTCGTGAGCGCGATTTCGCCCGACATGTCCGTCGAGGACGACCAGGGCCTGCTCATCCAGGAGACGGTGTTCAGCGCCGCCGTCTACGGACTGGCCTTCGGCCCGGCCTGCGGGCTGCTGCTGGCGCTCGTGGTCGTGCTGGAAACACCGGCGAACCTGACCACGGCCACCAGCCCCGCCGATCTGCTCACCGTCAACCGGTCGACCGCGCTGCGCCTCGCCGTGCTGCTCGGCCTGGCGCTCTGCCTCGCGATCGCGTTCGGCGGCTTCGCCGTCATCAGCGCGCTGGACGGGCTCCAAGACCCGCACCTCGACCTCCGCTGGACACCGAGGGCCGGCGTGCTGCTCGGGATCACGGCGGGGTTCGCCGCCGGCTTCGCCTACCTGATCAGCTTCACCGCGTGGGGGCAGTGGCTGATCTTCGCCCGGTTCCGCCTCCCGCTCATCGGCCGGTTGCCGTGGGCGGTGAGCACCTTTCTCGAAGACGCCTACCGACGGGGCGTGCTGCGCCAGTCCGGGGCGGTCTACCAGTTCCGCCACGCCCGGCTCCAGGAACACCTCGCGAAGGCCTACCGCGCCGGCCGCTGAGGCGTTTTACCTGGTCAACCCCACCGGCCATGCATGGCCGGTGCATGCCCTTCCACGCGAACCCCGCCCGGCCCGAGCATGGTCCACGCCGAGGAGCAGTGGTTTCTGGAAAGGGGATCCGGGGTGGCGAGCGAGACGGCCTCGACGGGCACGTCCAGCGTGTGGGACAGGTACTTCGGCCAGCAGGCGGCACCGGCTGGCAGCGTGAACTGGGAGGCGTACAGCCACGAAGAGCTGTACCAGATGTTGTGGCAGGACGCGGACGTCGCCGACGTCAGCACGATCGCCGCGGAGTGGTCCCAGCACCGGGTGGCACTGGTCAACCACGCCGAGGTGCTGCGCGAGCAACGGGCCGCGCTGCTGGAGGGGTGGAGTGGTTCCGGCGCCGAGGAGGCGGCGCGCCGGCTCGGCGTGCTCGCCGACCGGGTGGACACGCTCGCGGCACTGGCGCAGGCGGGTGAGCAGGCCGCGGGGCAGGCCGCCGACGCGCTGTCCATGGCGCGGGCGATGATGCCGCCACCGCCGGGGGATCCGGCCGCGCCGATGACCGACGCGGTGACCAACTGGGCGGGCATCACCGGACCTCCGCCGCCGATGGGGCTGGGTTCGACACCTTCGATACCGATGGCGCCACCGCCACCGGCACCACCGATCCCGGGCACCGGCACCGCGTTCGGCGCGGTGGGTGGCGCCGGGTTCAGCTTCTACGCCGGCGCCGGTGCGACGGACATGCAGAAGCAGCAGGCGGTCCGCGCGATGCAGACCTACGAATCCAGCCTGACCGACTCCAGCACGATGATCAGCCAGGCGCAGAGCACGATCCCCGCGGCGTCGACGATGCCCGCCAGCACCAGCACCACGCAGGCGGCGAGCACGACGGCGACCAGCCCGTCCTCGTGGCAGAACCTGGTCGGCGCCACGGAGACCGGCACCGTTTCCCGGACCGGCAGCGTATCCGGGGGCCTCGCGGGAGGCGCCATCGCCGGAGCGGGACCGGCGGGTGGACCGAACTACGCCGCCCCGCTGGGACAGGGCATGCGGAGCGGCTCGATGGCGATGCCGGGCGGGTCCACCGCGGCGGCGCGGATGGCGGCCGAAATGGCGGCTGGCCGGTCGGGTGCGATGGGCGGCATGGTGCCGCCCGGCGCCGGTGGTGGCCGCGGATCGGACGACGAACGGCACGAGAACCAGTTGCCGACCATCGACCACGGGCTGTTCCCGGCCGCCGAGCCGGGCAGCGAAGCGGTCATCGGCCTGCCGCCGGAGGAGATCCGATGAGCAACAGCGGGATCAATCTCGAACTGGATCTGCTCGACCAGCGGATCTCCACCCTGACCGAACTCGGCGATCTCACCGCCGACCTGGTGGCCACGGCGTGCCGGCTGGCCGAGCGGCTGCCGATGCTCGGCACCGCGCCGCCCGCCGTGCACCTGGCGATGCGGTTGCGCGAGGCGGCCGGCAGCTCCGGCCTGGCCGGCGAGATCGAGGCCACGGTCCGGGAGGTGCGCGAGTACCAGGAGATGCTGGCGCAGGCCAAGGGGAAGTACCAGGCGCACGACGAGCAGTCCGGCAAGGACATGCGGACCAGCGAGGAGTCCGGCGGCTCCGGTCACCCGGACAAGCTCGGCGCGGGACGGGCGTCATGACGGCCGCGACCGACACCGGCAGCGCCCGCTTCGAACTGGTCGAGCTGGACCTGCTCGGCACCTTCGCGGGAGCACGTCTCCCGTTTCCGTTGCGAGTGCCGTCGTTCGGCCGGATCGAAGGCGAGCGCAAGGCGCTGCTCGCCGCGGCGGGACAGGCGCTGGCCGAACGGGGGCTCGCCGACGCGGACGGACCGGCCGGTGTCGCGGCGGACCTGGTGACCGCACTGCGCGAGCACCGGAACGCGGTCGACCTGGTGGTGGTCGACGGAGCCGCGGTGACCGGCGTGGTGGCGATGGTCCTCGGGCAGCACGCGGTGGTGTGCAGCCAGTCGATCGGCGGCGCCCCGGGCCCGGTCACCGTCGCCAGGGTCAGCGCCGCCGCGCTGACCGGCGAGTTCACCAGCCGGATCCCGCCGCTGGAGGCCGCGCCCACGATGCCGCTCACGTTGCCGCCCGGGGTGGTCGGCGACGCGACGCGGTTGCTGGAGAACACGGCGGGCATCGCCGCACCACGGCAGCAGGTGCGCACTCTGGTCCGCGAACGCGGCGGTGACGAGACCACGGTCGACGCGCTCGTCGGCCTGCTGGCGTCGGTACCGGGGCGCGGGCAGCTCGGCGCCGTCGTCCGGTCACCGGCAGGCACCACCGAGCGCCCGCTCGAACTGTCCTGGCTGGACAGTCCACAAGGGAGGGTCCGGGTGGACCACGACGCCAGTGGCTGGGTGAGCGTCAACCCGCTGCGGCACAGCGAACTGGTCCGGGTGCTGCGCGAGGCGGCCGCCCCGCGCCACACGACGAGCTGAAACACCTACGGGGAACGGAGAAGGGCAGAACCATGGATCCAGCACAGTGGCTGGCGGACTACCGCGACCGCCTCGAACGGGCGGCGGACGGCGCCCGCCAGGCCAGCGAGAGCCTGCGGCAGGCCGGGGCGACCGCGCGGTCTCCACGAGGCGAGGTCACCGTCACGGTCAGCGCCACCGGTGCGTTCGAGGGAATCCAGCTGACGCCGATGGCGCGCAAGCTCGAAGCCGAGGCGCTGTCCGGGCTCATCGTCGCCACCGCGCGTGAGGCGCAGCGGATGGCCGCCTCGCAGGTGGCCGAGGTGATGGCGGGCTATCTCGGGGACAACTCGGCGCTCACCCGGATCACCCAGCACCTCCCGGCGGAGGTCGTGCGATGACCGCGCCGCAGTCGTCCGAAGTGGACCCGGAGCAGCTGCGGGCGCACGCGAGCAGGCTGGCCGCGCACGCCGACCAGCTGTCCTCGATCGGCGCCGCGCTGCCCGGTGAGATGGGTGCCCAGTCGCTGGGCGCGTTCGCGCAGTTCATCACCACCGGACTGGGTGCCGCGATGACCGAGACGATGGGCGCGTTCGCCCACGCGTCGTCCACTTTGGACAAGGTCGGCGACGGGATGCGCCGGGCCGCGGACCGCTACGAGCACACCGACGAAGGCCACGCCGACCGGATCGCCGGTCTCGAGGAGGGTTCCCGATGAAGGGCACGGCGACGGAGGAGGCCCCCGCCTCCGCGGTGGAGATCAACACGGCGCTCGCGGACCTGCGGATCGCCAAGGACTCCGTCGGCAACAAGGAATGGCTGTCGGGGGATCTCGCCGGGGAGCCCACTGTCTCGCTCAGCATGCTGGGGTCGACGGCCAGTCCGCTGTCGGCCTTGGCCAGCGCGGGCTGCGACTTCCTGACGCCGGTCATCTCGTTCCTGGAGGAGCCGCTCGGCCAGCTGCGCGGCGAGCCGGATTCGGTGTCGGGTCCCGCCGGGCAGCACGAGCAGGCCTCGCAGGGCGCGAACACGGTGGCCGACGGTTACGGCTCCACCGTGGCGAACGAGACCAGCGAATGGTCGGGCGGTGCCAAGGAGAACTACACCGAAACGGCCACCAAGGTGGTCGACGGCATCAAGGCGATCGGCGAGGCGGCGGCGACCAACGCGGCGGCGATCACCGCCGCGGGTGAGGTGGTCGCGCAGGTCGTGGACATCGTCACCCGGCTGATCACCGAGGCCGTCGGCAAGATCGTGCCGATCATGACCGAGGCGATCGCGGCGGCGCCCGCGACCTTCGGCGCCAGCATCGCGCAGGCGATCCCGCAGTGCGTGGCGATCGCCGTCGACTACGGCGGGCAGATCGCCGGAAAGCTGGCCGCGTTGCTCTCCAGCGGCGAGAACCTGGTGAAGCTCATCGAAGGCGCGGTCGGCGTGCTCGACGTCGCCAAGGAGGGGCTCAGCGTCATCGGCGACCTGGCCGGTGGCTCGTCCTCGTCGTCGTCCAGCAGCCAGGACGGCTCCTCGGCGACGGACGGCGACAGCCAGCCGGAGAAGGACAAAGACAGCGACAAGGATAAAGACACCGACAAAAACAGCGACAAAGACACCGACAGCGACAGCGACACCGAGAAGGACAGCGACAAGGACAAGGACACCGAAGAGGACACCGTGCAGAACCCGCTGGACGGCGAGTGGATCCCGGTCAAGGAGGACCAGGCATGACCAAGCGCACCCGGCGGCGACTGGCCGGGCTCGCGTGCGGTGCCCTGGCCGCGGTGGCCCTCGTCGCGCCCGTGGCCGTCGCGCACGCCGAGGACCACGCGGCCACTCAGGATGTGCTCAACCGGTACCAGCAGAAAGCCGGTCCCGGCGCGGCCGTGCACGCGGGCCGGGGAGCCGAGGCCTGGACCCTGTCCAGCGGGTCCGCCAGCATCAGCCAGAACCGGCCGATCACCTCGGCCGACCACTTCCGGATCGGCAGCCAGACCAAAACGTTCACCGCCGCGGTGGTGCTCCAGTTGTTCGACGAGGGCGCCGTCGATCTCGACGCGCCCATCGAGCAGTACCTGCCGGGAGTGGTCACCGGCAACTACGACGGCACCGTGATCACCGTGCGGCAGCTGCTCGACCACACCGCCGGGCTGACCCGCGACGCCGCCGGGGCCAAGGCGGAGGCGGACGGCACGTACACGCTGGCCGCACTGGTGGGGGCGGCGATGGACGACGCGCCGCAGGGCGCACCCGGCGCCGGGCACAAGTACTCCAACGCCGGTTACCTGGTGCTGGGCATGCTGGTGGAGAAGCTCACCGGGCAGTCCATCGGCGGCGCGATCACCGACCGGATCATCACCCCGCTCGGGCTCACCGGCACCTCGTTCCCGGCCCGCGGGGAGCGCGCGCTGTCCACCCCGTTCGTGCCCGGCTACCAGGGCATCCGGGTCGGCGGCTTCTTCTTCTGGTTCGACGCGACCACCCTGGTCGAGTTGTCCACCTGGAGCTCGGCCGCCGCCATGGAGTCCACTATGGACGATCTGGTGAAGTTCCAGCGCGAACTGGCCGGCGGCGGGGTGGTCTCGGCGAAAGCGCTCGCCGAGATGCGCACCACGGTGCCGGTCGCGCCGGGCGCGCCACAGGGCTACGGGCTCGGCCTGTTCACCATGCCCCTCTCCTGCGGCGGGCAGGCCTGGGGGCACAACGGGGTGCTGCCGACCGGGCACGCGTCGATCACCATGGTCACCGACGACGGCCGGTTCGCCTCGGCGGTGACCAACGCCAACTTCATCCCGGCGGATCCGTCGGCGCTCGACGTCGTCGACACCGCCCTGTGTGAAGGGGAATAACCCGGCGCTTCGCGAGCCCAGGACGGCATAGGCTGCCGGGATGAGCAGTGATCTCCGGCTTACCGTCCTGGGCTCCGCGACGCCCTACGCGAGTGCGGACAACCCGTGCTCCGGCTACCTGGTGACCGGCGGCGGCACGCGTCTCTGGCTGGACGCGGGCAGCGGCACGCTGGCCCAGTTGCGCCGCCACACCCGGCTGGACGAACTGGACGCGATCTGGATCTCGCACCTGCACGCCGATCACAGCGCGGATCTGCTCACCGCCTACTACGGCGCGCTCTACGCGGACATCCGGCTCGCCGCGCCCATTCCGCTGTACGGCCCGCCGGGGATCGCCGACCGGCTGGCCCATTTCCTCACCAACACCGCGACACGCAGCCCGGTGGAATCCGCCTTCGCCGTCCACGAACTGCACGACGGGCACTCAGCGCGGGTCGGTGCCCTCACCCTGACCAGCCGGGCCGTGTCGCACGGCATGCCCGCGTTCGCCGTGCGCATCGAGGCCGCGGGCAAGTCGCTGGTCTACTCCGGGGACTCGGCCCCGTGCCCGAGCCTCACCGAACTCGCCGAGGGTTGTGACGTGCTGCTGTGTGAAGCCGACAGCGCACAGGCCGAAAGCGAGCCGGTGCACCACACACCCGAAGACGCGGGCGACACAGCCGCCAAGTCCGGGGCGAGCCGCTTGATCGTCACGCACGTCGGCCCGTTCCTCACCCCGCAGCAGGCGATCTCCCGCGCGTCGACCCGCTACGACGGCCCGGTCGACTACGCATCCCCCGGAGCCACGTTCCCGATCGGCTAGCTCACAGCGCGCTCACGACCTGGGAGAGCACGATCAGCCCGCACACGGTGAAGTTGAAGACGCGGTGCTCGGCGAATATCGCGATGAACTCGCGAATCGTGGCGCTGGGCCAGAAGTAGCCCGCGGTGCGCGAGCCGATCACCTGTCCGTCGAGTTTCGCCTTGCGGGCGAGCAGGGCTGCCCGCAGCACGTGGAAGTTGTTGGTGACGACCACGCACCGGTGCCCGGGACGGTGCTCGGTCATGAGTTCCCTGCTGTAGACCAGGTTCTCCCAGGTCGTCCGGGAACGGTCCTCGAGCAGGATCCGGTCTCGCGGCACACCCCGCTCGACCAGGTATTCGGCCATGGCGTGGGATTCGGGCAGGTCCTCGTCCGGGCCCTGCCCGCCCGAGGTGACCAGCACCGGGTCAGCACCGCGGGCGCGGGCGGCGTCGAACGCGCGCCGCCCGCGGTCCAGCCGCCCGGCCAGCAGCGGCGGCACCCGGTTGCCACCGAGCAGTCCGGCGCCGAGCACCACGACGAAGTCCACCCCGCGGCGGCTGCGGATCCGGCCGTAGACGATCGAGTACAGCAGGAAGCACACGAACAGGAACGACACGTAGAACAGCAGGGCGCTGACCGTCATCGCCAGCACGTCCAACGGTTTCCAGCCGATCTGCCCGACGGCGAAGTTGACCGGGACGTACGCGATGATGCCGATCCCGGCCGCCAGCGAGAGCAGGTTGGCCGGTCGCCGTCCTTCACGCCGGAGCATGGTGACGCCGTTGCAGATCAGGAACACCCCGAGCGCCAGCACGGTCAGCGGGATCAGCACGAGCACCGAGAACAGCAGGATCGCCGCTGCGGTCTCGGATATCGACGCCACCACGAACAACACCCCGGCCGCGAAGAACACGAGGGCGAAGAACAGGTAGAAACCGTTGCGCAGCTTGCGCCGGTCGCGAAGGAAGCTGACCAGGAAGAGCAGGAAGAACGCCGCGGCGACGAGGAACGGGATCAGCAGCGGGTTCACACGACCTCCAGCCGGCGCCAGGTCGCCAGGAAAACCAATGCCGTCGCGATGGAGAAGAACGACGCGAGCGAGTTCGCCGCGAGGTAGACAACGTAGGCGTCGCCGGAAACCGTCGCCGCCAGTCCCTGCGCGACGAGCGGCGCGCCGATCAGGATTCCGCCCAGTACCAGGAAAGTCACGCCGCTAAGTGCGGTGAAGACCACGATCAGCACACGCGGGATCCGCCGCGGCCCGTCGTGACGGCGCACCAGACCACGCCGGACGAGCCACAGCGAGGCGAGGCAGGCCACGGCCAGCGAGACGGCGTCGGCGGCCACGGTGTCGGACAGGCGGTGCCACTTCGCGGTGACCGTGTAGGCGCCGATGCCGACCGCCCACGACAGCACGAAGAACATCGCCACGCCGCGCCACCGGTAGGGCACCACGAGCAGCGCGGCGAACAACACGGTCATCGCGATCGTGGTGTGCCCGCTGGGCAGGCTGTTGTCCGCGTAGTGCCCGGTGACCGGCACCAGCGGCGGTCGCGGCAGCAGGAACCGCTTGAGCGCCTGGGTGATCACCTGCCCGGCGACGATCAGCCCGACCGCGGCGAAGGCGAGGGCGAACCGGCGGCGCAGCACCCCGACCAGTCCGACCGCGACCACGGCGGCGGCCAGCGAGTACACGGTGATCCGGCCGAGGGCCTGGTCGGCGGTGTCCCGATCGCCCGCGCCCGCCTCGTCGGCACCGCGCAGGGCCGCGTTCTCCAGCAGCTGACCGGTGGAGGTCCGCACCGCCGGCAGGTACACCGCCGCCACCACCAGCGCGCTGACCGCGGCGACGACCACCCAGCGCCGGACCGGCACCTCGGCCACGTCACCCCTCCCCCGCGTTCGGGCTTCCGGACGCGAGGAATTACATCATGTGGAGTAATGAGCCGCGTACCGACAGTGCGCACCTCCGATTCGGAGAGTGGTCCAGGTCACGAATTGACCAAATGAACAATCTGGTCAGTATGGTCAAGGAATGACCGAGAACAGGACAGGCCGGGTACTCGTGGTCGGCATGGGCGTCGCCGGACTCGCCACCGCCGGGCGGCTGCACGCGGCGGGCTGGACGCCGGTGCTCATCGAAAAGGCACCGGCACGGCGCTCCGGTGGTTACTTCGTCGCGCTGTTCGGCGCGGGTCAGGCCGCCGCCCGGCGGCTCGGGCTGATGGAGCACCTGCACAACCGGGCGACCACCAAGCCGAACCTGGACCTCGGCCGGAACAACCGCTCCCGGCCGGGCATGGCGATCACCGAACTGCCCGGCGAGCCGTGGATGATGCTGCGCGGCGACGTGGAACAGGCCGCGTTCGCCGCGCTGCCCGACGGGCTGGACATCCGGTACTCGACCGTGCCGACCGCGATCGAGCAGGACGACGACGGGGTGGACGTGACCCTGCACGACACGGCGGCGGGCACGTCGGTGACCGAGCGGTTCGACCTGGTCGTCGGCGCGGACGGGCTGCGCTCGACGGTCCGTGAACTGGTGTTCGGCCCGCACGACGAGCACCTGCGGCGGCTGAACTACCTGGTCGCGGCCTTCCAGTACACCGGAACCCCGCCGGGCCTCGCCCCCGGTCAGGGCGCCACGCTGATGGAGCCGGACCGGTCGATGTGGGTCTTCGCCTTCGCCGATCACGACCCGACGATCATGCTGACCTACCGCACCGAGGACGTCGACGCCGAATTCACCGAGCCCCCGGCACAACGCCTCCGGGCCGCGTTCGGCCCCAAGCCGCTGGGCCGGACGCTCGGCGCCGTCATCGACGCGCTCGACGCCGCCCCGGAGGTCCTGTTCGACTCGGTGGAGCAGGTGCGTCTGGACTCCTGGCACCGCGGACGCGTGGTGCTCGTGGGCGATTCCGCCTGGTGCGTCACGCTCTACGCCGGCATGGGCGTGTCCTCGGGTCTCGCCGGCGCCGAACTTCTCGGGACCATGCTCGAACGCCATCCCGATGACGTCACCGGCGCCCTGCGCGCCTGGGAGCGGGCGCTGCGGCCGTACGTGGACCACTACCAGGACGGCGCTTTCGACGATCGCAGGATCTTCGTGATGGACAACCAGCTCCAGCTCCTGCTCCGGCGCACCATGCCGCTGCTCGGCCGGTCGAAGCTCGGCACGCGGCTGGTCCACCGGATGATGCGCTTGGAGGAGCTGGAGGTGTACAAGAATGCCGACATCGTCGGCGCGGCACTGGACGGCCGCCCGCTACCAGGGAAGAGGACCGCCGGTGCCCGATCTGCCTGAACACAGCTCGCCCAAGGCGGCGCGCATCCTCGCCGCCGCGGGCGAACTCCTGCTCAGCCGCGGCAGCAAGGGCGTCACCATCGCCGCGGTGGCGGCCAGGGCCCACATCGGCAAGGGCACCGTCTACCTGTACTGGAAGTCCAAAGAGGACTTGTTGCTCGGCCTGCTCTGCCGTGACTTTCTCGCGCTGGCCGACGACATCATCACCGCGGTCACCGCCGACACCGATCTCGCGCGGCCGTCCCGGTTGTGCCCCGACATGCTGCGCGCCTCCGCCGCACACCCCTTCGTCACCGCGCTGCAGCGCAACGACGACGAACTGCTCGGTGTGCTCACCGACGACCCGCGGGCGGCGACCCTGCTGGAGAACCTCGGCCCGAACGCGGTGATGCACAGCGTGCTGCCGATCTGGCGCCGCAACGGCCTCGCCAGGACGGACTGGCCGCCGGCCGACCAGGCCCTCGCCCTGCAGGCCCTGATCAACGGCTTCCGGACGGCCACCGCCGACCCGCCGGTCGTCGAGCGGGTGTTCGCCGCCGCCGTCACCGCCCTGCTCGGCCCCGAAGACGCCACTTCCGATCAGGTGCGCGCCGCGGCCGCCGAAGGCATCCGCACCCTCACCGACGCGCGCGCCATCGCCCAGGACATCATCGACCGGCCGTCGCTCGCGCCCTGAACCTCACGTCTCGCTGTGCAGGAGGTCGCGCGCCTCATCCGCGGCACGGGCGATGCTCCGGGAAACCGAGTCGAGGAACCGGGCGATGTTCTCCAGCCGGGTGGCGGCCGGGGTGTCGGGACCCAGCACCCCGACACCCTGCCTGGCGATCTCGACTAGGTGCGCGGTGGTGCGGGCGCTGGCCATCATCGACTGGTAGAACACGTCGTTGTCGACGACGTAGCGCTCGCGCCGCCGTTCGTCGCGTTCCCGCCGCACGTGGCTCAGGCTCTCCAGGATCGCGATCGCCTTGGAGATCGACGCCGGGCTGGTTTCCAGTCGCCGCGCGAGCTCCGCGGCGGTGAGGCTGCCGGTGTCGGTGACGGTGAGGCAAGCCAGCACCCTGGCGGTCATCTTCGGCAGGCCCGACTGCACGAACACGGTGGCGAACATTTCCTCGTACTCACGCACTGCTTCGGCGTCGCGCCCGTGTGCCTGCGGCTCCGGTGGCGCGACCTTCCGGCGTCGGCGGGCGCGGTGCTGGGTGGCGTGGTGGGCCAGCTCGGCGCGGTAGGCGGTGGGGCCGCCGTTGCGCATCACCTCGCGCGTGACGGTCGAGGTCGGCCGGTCGAGACCGCGGGCGATCTCCGCGTACGGCAGGCCTTCGGCCAGTCCCAGCGCGATCCGCCGTCGCTCCTGCTGGGTGAGTCTGCCTCCCGGCACCACGGCCTCCCTTCGCTCCAGCTGCCGCGAGCCTAGCGTTCACCGTTCATCCATTGCAACGATCAGCTTGCCCGCGTTGCATTGAAATCTGCACCATTGCAACACTTGCGTGGCTATGAACTGCGGAAACAGCAACGCAACGCAATGATCTTCTTGAGCAATCCCGAAAGGCTACGTAGCGTTTCCCTCGTTCGAAACAACAAGGGAGAGATCACCATGGGGCACCTGCGGGACGTGCTGGCGCGGCACGTCGAAGCCAAGAAGATTCCCGGACTCGTCGCCCTGGTCAGCCACCGAGGCGAGACCCGCGTCGAAGCGATGGGCACGATGCGGCACGACGGTGGCGCGCCGATGCGCCGGGACACGATCTTCCGGATGGCGTCCACCTCCAAGCCGGTCACCATGGCGGCGGCCATGGTGCTGCTCGACGAGTGCCGCCTGCGCCTGGACGACCCGGTCGACCCGTGGCTGCCCGAACTCGCCGGCCGGCAGGTGCTCAGCGAGCCCGGCGGCCCGCTGGACGACACCGTGCCCGCCCGACGGCCGATCACCGTGCGGGACCTGATGACCTCGACCTTCGGCCTTGGCATGGACTTCGAACTGCTCGGCTCCCCGATCCAGGCGGCCACCTTCGAGCGGACCGATTACAGCGTGCACTCCGGCCCGGCGCCCGAGCCGGACGAGTGGATGCGCCGCCTCGGTGAACTGCCGCTGTCCCACCAGCCCGGCGAGCGGTGGCAGTACGACCTCAGCAACGAGGTGCTCGGTGTGCTCGTCGCCAGGGTCGCGGGCAAGCCGCTGGAGGCGTTCCTGCGCGAGCGGATCCTGGACCCGCTTGGCATGAAGGACACCGGTTTCCACGTGCCCGCCGACAAGATCGACCGGCTGCCGACCCTCTACGGACCCGATCCGGAGACCGGCGAGTTCCTGGTGTGGGACGAAGCCGATGGCGGACGGTCCAGCCGGCCGCCCGCGTTCCAGGGCGCCGGTGGCGGACTGGTCTCCACCGTCGACGACTACCACGCCTACTTCCGGATGCTGCTGAACCACGGAACGCACAACGGCGAACGGATCCTGTCCCGCGCCGCCGTCGAACTGATGACCACCAACCGCCTCCGGCCGGTGCAGCAGGAAGCCAGGGACGCCATGTACCGGGCCATCGGCCAGGAGTCGCACGGTGGCTGGGGCTTCGGGATGGCGGTGCGCACCCGCCGCACCGACCACGCGCCGGTCGGCCAGTTCGGCTGGGACGGCGGCACCGGCACCACGGTCTACGCCGATCCGGCCAACCAGCTCACCGGGATCCTGCTCACCCAGGTCGGGATGTCCAACTCCGATTCGCTGCACGCCATCCGCGACTTCTGGACCACGGTGTACCGAACGCTCGAAGACTGACCGGAAATTCGCTGACGACGCCGTGCCGCGGCCGCTAGCCTCTCTTCGATCCAAGGGGGACGCCGATGGAGAACACCGCGGTGCGCGTCGAGCGGCTGTGCCGGAACTTCCGTACCGGCCGGGGGAAGCGCGCGAAGGAGAACGTGGCACTGGACGGGTTGTCCCTGTCCGTGGCCACCGGCGAGGTGCACGGTCTGCTCGGGCCCAACGGCGCGGGCAAGACCACGCTGTGCAAGATCGTGTCGACCGTGCTGCTGCCCGATTCCGGCTCGGTCACCGTGCTCGGTCACGACGTGGTGCGCGAAGCCGCCGCGGTGCGGCCCCGCCTCGGCATCGTCTTCGGCGGGGAACGCGGTCTCTACGGACGCCTGACCGCACGCCAGAACCTGCGTTACTGGGCCGCGCTGTACCAGTTGCCCGACGATCGCGCCGCGCGCCGGGCCGGGGAGCTGCTCGACCGGCTCGGCCTCGGCGGCAAGGCCGACGAACTGGTCGAGACCTTCTCGCGCGGGATGAAGCAGCGGCTGCACCTGGCGCGCGGGCTGATCGGCGACCCGGAGCTGATCCTGTTCGACGAACCCACCATCGGCATGGATCCGGTCGCCGCCCGCGAGTTCCGCGAGCTGGTCGGTGAACTGCGGGCCGACGGGCTGACGATCCTGCTCACCACGCACGACATGGCCGAGGCGGAAGCGGTCTGCCAGCGGGTGACGCTGATCGACCAGGGCCGTGTGGTGGCCACCGAAACCCCGCGCGGGCTGGCCGCCATGTCGGCCAGGCGCCGCCGGGTCGAGGCCGAGGACGTGCCGGGCGAGTCCGCCGCCAAGGTCAGGGCGCTGACCGGGGTGCTGGAGGCCGTCGACCGCGACGGACTGCTGTGCGTGCGGACCGACGGCGACGCCTCGGCGCGGGCCGTGCTCGCGGTGCTCCTCGACGACGGGGTCCGCAGCGTGCGCGCGGTGCCGCCGACGCTCGAAGACGTCTACCTCGACCTGATCGGCCGGCGCGGCATGGAGGTGTGACGCCGGTGCGCGCATACGTCACCGGGCTGCGGATGCAACTGTGGCTGATCCGCCGCCAGCCGGACGACCTGCTCAGCCTGTGCACCATTCCGTTCACCGCGGTGGTGCTGCTTTCGGTGGTGGTGCACGCCGCCCGCCCGGACCTGGTCACCAACGCGCTGCTGGCGCCCGCGCTGATCGGGCTGTGGTCGTTCGCCATCGCGGTGGCCGGTGACCTGATCCAGGTGGAGCACTGGCTCGGCACGCTGGAGCTGACCCAGGCCGGGCCGACCGCGCCGCACCCGGTGCTGCTCGGCCGGATCTCCGCGGTGATGCTGCTCGGGGTGCTGCCGCTGGGTGAGACCTGGCTGCTCGGCTGGCTGCTGTTCGACCGCGCGCCGCGAGTGCACCACCCCGGTGTGTTCGCCGCGACGATGGTGCTGTCGTTGTTCGCGATGGCCGGCACCGCGCTGGTGTTCTGCGCGGGCATGTTGCTCAGCCGCAACGGCGGGGTGTACCAGAACTTCCTGAGTTTTCCGATCTACCTGCTCTCCGGGGTGATGGTGCCGGTGTCCTACCTGCCCGACTTCCTGGAACCGTTGTCCTGGCTGGTTTTCCTGTCGTGGTCGGCCGACCTGATGCGGGACGCGCTCGGCTCCGCGCCGGTCGAGCACCTCGGGCCGCGGCTGTTCGCGGTGGGCGGGCTGGGCGTGGCCGGACTGCTGGCGGGTTGGTTCCTGCTCAGCTTTGTGCTCCGCCTGCGCCGCGAACGGGGGCGGTGAACCGTGCGCGCGCAACTGCGAGTGCTCAAGCACGCGGCGTTGGCCTCATACGCCGATTTCACCGCCTTCTACACCTGGCGGACGTGGACGTTCACCTGGCTGGCGCGGCTGCTCATCCAGGTCTGCTTCTACGCGCTGATCGGGCGGCTGCTCGGTTCGGCGGAACAGGTCGAATACCTGCTCGTCGGCAACGCCGTGGCGGTGGTGAGCATCGACGCCACCGTGGTGATCCTGCTGGCCATCGGCGAACGCCGGGCGGGCACGCTGGCGCTGATGGTGGCCGCGCCGTCCACCCACGTGACTGTCTACTTGGGACGCGGGCTGCACCACCTCGTCGCCGGGATCGCCGCGGCGACCATCGCTTTTTTCGTGCTGCCACCGCTTTTCGACGTGTCGCTGGCGCAGCCGCGCGCTCTGCTCGTGCCGCTGATGATCGTGGTGGTCGGCCTGGCGTGCTACTGCTACGGCACGTTCGTCGCGTCGCTGGTGCTCGGTTTTCCCGGTGTGCGGTGGGTGGCGCTCAACGTCAGCTACCTGACCCTGATGACCTTCTGCGGGGTGAGCGTGCCCGTCTCGTTCTGGCCGGGCTGGCTG
This sequence comes from Amycolatopsis sp. YIM 10, assembly GCF_009429145.1. GTDB lineage: Bacteria > Actinomycetota > Actinomycetes > Mycobacteriales > Pseudonocardiaceae > Amycolatopsis. The sequence continues at coordinate 7,137,757 of NZ_CP045480.1, forward strand.
GAAGCGATCTGCTCGGTGCTGCCGATGACGCACGGCCTCGCCGCCATCCGCGCCGCCCTCGACGGCGCCGCCCCCGGCACCGTGCTGACCCAGCTGGGGCTGGAACTCGCGGTCGCACTGGGCTGGCTGGTGCTGGCGGCGCTGTCTTTCGAGCGCATGGTCCGGCGAGGCCGCGCGAACGGCAGCATCGAGTTCGGGGCTTAGCGGAACTACTCGAAGAACTTCAGGCTCCAGCCGTGGTCGGTGGTCGGGCCGGGAACGTTGGCGCGGGTGTAGTTGATGCCGCCCCACCAGGTGAAGCTGCCCGAGTACCAGTGCCGGTTGGCCCATTCGTAGGGCGTGCCCTTGGCGACCGCGTGGAACATCAGCGGGAATCGCGGGCCGGACGGCGGGCTGGTGCCGATGTCGCCGTTGAGCAGTACGAAGCTGTGGTGGCCCGGCCCGTCGACGTGGAGCGTCGGGTCCCAGCCCGCCATCATGGTCGCGCGGTGCGAGCCGAAGAGGCAGCCGTTGGACTTGTACCAGTCCCAGACGTAGGTCGGGTTCCCACCGGCGCGCAGCCGCAGATCGGCCAGGCAGTACTGGCTGCTCCAGCTGCCGTTGGCGGAGTAGACGATGTGCAGCCGGCCGTCCGGGTCCTTGATCGCCTCCGGGGATTCGTTGATGAACGGATTGCCGACCACCCGCTCCCAGCTCTCGCGCGGCTGCGAAATGACGTACCGCGCCCCGACCGGCGTCACCGGGTCGCTCATCCGCGCGATGTAGAGGTTCTGCTCGACGTTGGTGTCCCCGGCCCAGCCGGACCAGACGAACCACCGCTGCCCGCCGAAGGTGAACAGGGTGCCGTCGATGGCCCACTTGCCGTCCGGCAGCGCGAGCAGCCGTTCCACGCCGTAGCCGCTGTCCGGCGCCGCCGAGCTGATCACGTACATGCGGTGCGCGCTCCCGCGCCCGGCGGTGAAGTAGATGTAGTAGCGCCCAGAGTCGGCGACCAGTTCCGGGGCCCACACCTCCCCCCGGCCGCCCGCGTCCGACCACACCTGACGCGCGGGTGCCCCGCCGAGGCCGTCGACGGAACCGGCCGCGCGCACGGCGATGCCACCGCCGGTCGACTGCACGCCGTAGTAGGTCCCGCCCACGCGGATCACACTGGGATCGGCGGCCCGGAGGCCGATGTTCCCGGCACTCGCGTGGCCGGGAACGCTCATCAACATCGTCAGTAGGAGCAACCCGGACAGAAAGCGGAAAGCGCGCACGTTGAGCCTCCACATCGTTGCGGGGCGGGGCAGGCAGAACGCCCGCACCGAGAATCAGCTGTCCCCGCACCGGATGTACAGACCAATCGGCCGCGTTCGCCGCAACGGCCTAAGCGCGCGATGCCCCCAAGACGCGGAACAGGCTGAGGTTGAGCGCTTTTGCCGCCTCGTCGCCGGACATCCGGCCGGCGTCGGCTTCTTCGGCCGCGGTGTGGCCGAGCTTGATGGTGACGGCCACCAGCCAGTCGAGCGGAAGCTCGTCGCCGAACTCGCCGGATTCCTGGCCACGCCGGATGATCCGCTCAAGCCGCTCGGCCACCGGTGCGTGCCGCCGGCTGTCGGCGTGCGGGTCCACGGGCAGCGAACCGAGTTCGCGGAGCAGGACGGGATAACGCCCCGACGTCCGCCGGGCGGCGTCGAGCAGTCGTACCAGCGCGTCCGCGGCCGGTCCGGTGTCCAGGTCGGCCGCGTCCATCGCGGCCACGGTCTCCTCGGTGAGGTGGTCGAGCACCGCGGCCAGCAGGTGCTCCCGGGACGGGAAGTGCGCGTAGACCGTCTGGCGGGTAACTCCGGCGGCACCGGCGATGGATCCGACGCTGGCCGTCGGATCGGCGTCGAGCAACTGGACGGCCGCGTCCAGGATCGATGCCCGGCTGCGCTGGGCGTCGGCGCGCCGGTTCGGAGCTGAGGTCATTTCTTACACCTTGTCAAAATTACTGGACGCTGGATATCTTACATCCTGTCAGAGTTAACCGGCGAGTCAGGAGCAGCGTGCACACCACCGACCCGAAGCGGTTCATCGCCGATTTCTTCACCTCCTTCACCGAGGAACTCCAGCACAGCGACGAAGACCCGGCCGTGATCGTCGACCGCTACCACACCCCGGACATCGTCCAGTTCGCCGACGGGCACCGGATGGACCGCGACAAGCTCATCGCGCACACGCGGCCGGTGCGCAAGAACCAGCCCAGCGCCCGCATGGAGGTGCACGAAGCGCTGGCAGCCGAGGACCGGATCGCCGCGCGGTACACGTTGCACGTGCGGAACCGCAAGAGAGACCTCGTCATGGAAGTCTGCTTCTTCGGCCGATTCACCCCCGATGGCCGGATGCGCGAGGCGCACATGCTCACACGCGCCGTCGGGGCACCGGCATGATCGAGCACACCTACGCCGTCGTGGGAATGGCCTGCGGGCACTGCGCGGGATTCGTCACCGAAGAGGTCGAACGCGTCGCCGGGGTCACCGCCGTCGCGGTCGACGTCGACGCCGGAACGGTCACCGTGACCAGCGAGAAGCCCCTCGACGACGCAGCCGTCCACGCGGCGATCGAGGAAGCGGGCTACGCCCTCAACGGCGGAAGATCGTGATGGAGTGGCCGACCTCGTCGATCGGGGTGCTGCCCGCGATCAGGGCGGTCAGGCGGGCGTCGGCCTTGGCGATGGAGGAGTTCGAGACGGCCAGCAGCCCGCGCACCTGATCCGCGGGCACGCCGAGCGGGTCGGCCGCGGTGATGCCGTAGTGGGACGGCACCCCGCTGCCCTTGTAGACCAGCCAGATCCGCTCGCCCGGGTAGCGCTCCAGCCGCTCGGCCAGCCGGCCCAGATCCTGTCCCCAGTCGACGTTCGAATCGTGCAGGCGCAGGTGGGTCTTCGACGGCCCGCCGAACGCCTCGTTCGAGTAGGGCAGGTAGTACGGGAACGTCCACAGTGAACTGACCGCGGTGAACACGACCAGGACCAGCACCGGCAGCTGAGCCCGGCGCAGGGCGACGAGGCCCGCCGCCGCGACCGCCAGGAACATCGGGGCGAAGATCGCGTACCGGACGCCGAGATCGCGGTCGCCGGTCATGGCCGCGGCCAGCAGCACGGCGGTGGGCAGCAGGACGCAGGGAGCCGCCGGGCGCAGCCGGGGAACCACCAGCAGCGCGACGGCACCGGCCAGCCAGAGCGCCAGCGCGCCCAGCGGTGTCTTCACCAGCAGCGCGGCGGGCAGGTAGTACCACCGCGAACCCTGGTAGTGAGTGCCGAACAGGAAACCGCCCCAGACCTGGTCCTCGAAGCCGAACTGGACGCGCATCCCGTCCCGGTACGGCTCGGGCAACGGCAGCCAGTCGACCAGCGCGGCGGGCAGTCCCGGTGGCGTTTCCCAGCGCAGCAACGGATCCACGGCGAGATAGGCGGCCCACACCACGGCGACGGCGACCAGCGCCACCCCCGCCGCGTCCCGTATCCGGCGGGTGGACAGCACCACCAGGAGCAGCAGCACCGGAACCGCGGCCAGCGTGCTCATCTTCGTGGCGAGCGCGGCACCGAGGGCGAGTCCGGCGAGCGGCAGGTAGCGGGCGGGGCTGTGGCGGGCCCGCCACAGCAACCAGGCCGAGGTCAGCACAAATCCGGCCGCGGGCACGTCCAGCGTGGCCAGCGACCCGTGCGCGATGACGTCGGGCGAAAACGAGTACAGGGCGAGCGCCACCAACCCGCCGGAGGGCCGGGTCAGCTCGGTGGCGAACGCGAAGACGACCAGGCCGAACAGCAGCGTGAGCACGATGACCGGCAGCCGGGCCGGCAGCATCAGCTGTCCCGGATCGTTGCCCGACTCGTAGAGCACGTGGCGGCCGAGCTGCGTCTGGTCGCCGTCGAAAGCGGGGTCGAGGCGCACGTCCGCGAAGGCCAGTCCGGTCGCGATGATCAGCTTGCCCAGCGGTGGGTGCTCCGGGTTGTAGCGCAGACTGTGCTGCTCCAGGTAGACCACGGCCGTACCGGCGTAGACCGGCTCATCGATGGTGGGCGTCTGCTCCACGGCCGTGGTGATCATCGCGACCGCCATCTGGGCGAGCAGCGCGACCACCACGAGCGCGAAGCACCACCGCCGGTGGCGCCGCAGCCAGTCGAGCAAACCGGTGACCTTCCGCACGAGGACGAGTCCGCGATTGGATCACGGATCGCCCGCCCGTTCGGTTCAGAACCAGTGCAAGCAGTGCGGTGAACGCTCGGCGCGGAAGAGGGCGTCGGCGAGGATGACCGCCCCGGACCGGTGCGCGCGGATGTGCCCGGCGCGCACCAGCGTGCTCGGGGCGGTGCCGCCGAGGTAGATCGAGCCCAGGTCGCGCACGTCCAGGGACAGGTCGGGTGCCCGGTCCGACGGGACGCACCCGGCCTCGCCGTCCCGGACGGTCAGCAGGTAGCGCCCGCGCTCGCCGAGGAACGGATCGTCGACGTCGAGAACCAGGTCGCCGTCGGTGAGCCAGCCGCGTGTGGTCAGCGCCCGCGGCACGTCCAGCAGCCGTACCCAGAGCCAGTCGGTGTCCTCGCTCACCTGCCCGGCGCGGAAGTCGGCCAGCTGCCAGCGCAGCGGGTGATCGGGCGCGACGTGCTTGAACACGATCTTCGAGACGAGGTCGTGGCTCAACAGGAACCGGGCCAGTGCGGTGAAAACGGCGTCGTCGGTGGCGATGGTCTCGTCGACGGTCAGCACGTCGGGGTCGCCGACCGCGTAGCTGGCGTACCCGTCCGGAACGCCATCGGTGTCACGGTGGACGGCGACGTACCGCGGCGCCGGAGCGATCGGCGGCTGTCCCGCACGCAAGGCCCACCAGCGGTGTGGCCGGGACAAGGCACCGGGCTGCCCGCGGCGATACCGGTCGTAGACCTCTTCCAGGATCTCGGTGCAGTCCGCGCGGCGCAGCACCTCGATCGTGCCCGGGGTCCCGGCCATTCCGCGTGCCGGAGCGAGAGCGGCCTGCTGGCGTGGCACCGTCAGCCGCCGTGTGCAGGTCGCCGGTCCGTAACCGAACCTGCCGTAGATCAGCGCGTCGGAGGCCAGCAGCACGGAAAGAAACTCGCCGCGGTCCCGCAGTTCGGCGAGCTGGTACCGCATCATCGCGCTGAGCACGCCCTGGCGGCGATGCGAAGGCAGGACACCGACGGCACTCACCCCGGCGGCCGGGGCCAGGACTTCGCCGGGCAGGGTGAGTTCGAAGGAGTACGCACCGGCGGTGCCGACGGGCCGCCCGTCCGCCGTGGCGAGCAGGCCGCGGTCCAGTTCGAGCGCCGACCACCAGAGCCCGCCTCCGTCCACCGGCGCTTCCGGGAAACGCCCGAACGCGGTGTGGACCGTGTCGATGAAAACGTCGAGGTCCTGGTCGGTGGTGGAACGGATCTCCATGTCCACAGTGCACCGGCGGCCGATGACCAGGTCAAGCGGATTTACCCGGAACGAAGTCACCGCGCCGTCGCCGCTGGGTAAATTCACGCTCCATGACAACCGTGCCGAGGCATCCGGTGGACCCGGTCCTCGCCCAGAAACAGCTCGACGCGCTCGCGCCGCAGATCGGCTTCTACCTCGACTACATCGAGAAGGACGCGGCGGCGCTGAAGAACGTCCTGAGCCGGGCGCTGGAGCTGGCCCAGTACGCATCCGTGCTCGACCCGGCCGCCGCCGAAGCGGATCTGCGGACCGCCGCCCAAGCCGCGACGGCGATCTTCAGCGCCGCCGCGGGTGAGGGCGAGATCGAAGCCGTCGTCGCGAAACCCACGCGGTTCCGGGCGACGGGCCCGGTGTCGTACGCGAACGCGGGCGCGTGGCTTTCCGCGGTCTGGCTCGCGATCGCCAGCCGCGAGGACGAACTCGTCCAGCGGCTCTGCGCGATTCCGGAGGAGACCCTGCGCGCTTCCGGCGCCACGCACGAGGCTTACCTCTACTCGTGGGTCCAGACCGTGCGGAACTTCCTGACGAACCAGGAAATCACGCCCGAGCTGTTCAGCACGGTGATGGATGGGACGGACCCGGACGCCGCCGTCATCACGCCGAAGCGTGCGATGGCGCAGCTCGTCTACCCGCCCGTCGAGATGTTCTACTTCCTGCTCCGCCGCGACGCCGAGAAGTTCAACGCCTCACTTGTCCGCGCGCTGGAGCAGCACCGCAAGTACTGGTCGGGTGCTCTCGCGGACGATCCCGGCGGGTTCATCGCGCTCGCACCGCTCGCGATCGCGATGCTGGCGACGTCCGCCGGGATGTCCGTCGAGGTGGAGTCGGAGTACCTGCTACAAGGCGGGATCGGTCAGAAGTAGGTGCTCCAGCCGTTGCCGATGGCGGTGGCGGTGGCGAACTTGTTGCCGCCTTCGCCGTTCCAGACGTAGAGGGTCCCGGTGCCTTCCTTGACCGAGGCGATGTCGGTGTGCCCGTCCTTGTTGATGTCACCCAGACTCATCAGCGTGCTGTCGTAGTCACCCCACCCGCTGCCGATCACCTGAGCCGCCCCGAACTCGTTGCCGCCCCTGCCATTCCAAATGTGCAGCGTGCTGCCATCCTTGACCGCCGCGAGGTCCGACTTGCCGTCGTTGTTGAAATCACCAGCGATCGGCGCGCCGAACGGTGACCAGCCACCGCCGATGACCTGAGCCGCACCGAAATTGTTGCTACCCTTGCCATTCCAGACGTACAGCGTGCCATCCTTGACCGACGCCAGATCACTGACACCATCACCGTTGAAATCACCCGCGATCGGCGCACTGAACCCACCCCAGCCATTCCCGATCACCTGAGCCGCACCGAACCCGTTACCACCCCTGCCATTCCAAACATGCAAAGCACCGCTCTTCACCGCGGCCAAATCCGACTTACCGTCCTTGTTGAAATCACCCACCGCCGGACGACCGAACTCCGACCAACCACCACCCACTACCTGCGGACTCGCGAAGTTGTTGCTCCCCTTGCCATTCCAAATGGTCAACGAACCATCCCCCGTCGCATAGATATCCCCCACACCATTGCCGTCGAAGTCCGCGCCACCGTCCGAGACCGGAGAACCCTCGACGATCTTGTCGTAGCGGATCCCGCGATAGGTCTCCATTTCCGACCACGGGTTGATGTTGTGGTTGGTCTTCTGGCCGTAGTCGTTCTCGGAATAGACCCAGGCGCCGTCGCGGTGGTCGCCGGGGTTCACCCACTTCTCGAACAGCTCGATGTGGCCGTTCCGGAGCAGGGCGTCCCCGGGCAGCAGGTCGTCCAGGTCCACCCAGCTCTTGTGCGCGTAGGACTCGAAGTCGTCGGTGTTGAGGTCCCACCCGTCGGACTTCTTGGGCAGGTGCCAGGCCATCGCCACCAGGCCGGAGCAGTCCGGGCGGTACTTGCCGCCGGTGCCGTCGGAGATGGCGTCCGCCTGGTCCTGGCTGTACCAGGTGTCACCCCGGTCGTACCAGTACTTCGCCCTGGCGATGATCTCCGCGCGGGTGATCGGGCCGCCGACCGCCGAGGCCGCCTCGGCCTCCCGCGGCCCGGCCGCGGTCTGGAGAGTGAACAATCCCGCGACGAGTGCCGCGACGACCGCGAAGGCGGCGACCAACCGGCGCGCAAGCGGGAGAGGTGAACCGGATCTGTTCATGACGGCCTTTCCTGAGCATGATGTGAACTTGACGAAGCCCAAGGCTCGGTGAGGCCGCTGTAGCCGCGGTTCAGCGGCGGCTACAGCGGCGCTTCCCGCTCGATCCGCTCTGGAGAGGGAACGGATGAGGCTCTGCCTGCTCGGACCGATGGAGGTGACCGGTCCGGGCGGGCCGGTCGGTTTCCCCGGGGTGAAACCACGCGTGGTACTGGCCGCGCTGCTGCTCGAACACGGCCGCACGGTTCCCGCCGAGCGGCTGATCGACGTGGTGTGGGGCGAAGACCCGCCCTCCACCGCGCGGGCGGTGGTGCAGACCTACGTCGCGACGCTGCGGCGGGCGCTCGCCGCCGCGGGCCTGCCGCCGATCATCACCTCCGACCGGCACGGCTACCGCGCCGAAATCCCGGAGAACGCGCTGGACGTCCGGGTGTTCGAGCAGTTCGTGGAGCGCGGGCGGCTCGCCGCGCGCGATGGCGACCACGCCGGAGCGGGAGAGCTACTCCGCGCCGGTCTCGCCCTGTGGCGCGGCCCGGCGCTCGGCGGGATCGGGGAATCGTTCCTGCGCGCCGAAGCCACCCGCCTCGACGAGCTGCGGCTGACCGTCACCGAGGACCGGATCGACGCGGATCTGGCGGTGGGACAGGGATCCCAGCTGCTCGCGGAACTCACCGAGCTGGTCGCCCGGCACCCCACGCGCGAACGGCTGCGCGGCAGCCTGATGATCGCGCTGTACCGGGCGGGCCGCCAGACCGACGCGCTGGAGGTCTACGAACAAGGCAGGCTGGCGCTGCTCGACGAACTCGGTATCGATCCCGGCCCGGAACTGTGCCGGGTGCACGAGTCGATCCTGCGTTGCGACCCGGCCCTGCGGCCCGCGGTCGCCTCCCGCACCCCGCGGCAGCTGCCGTCGCCGCCATCCGACTTCACCGGCCGGGTGGCGGAGCTGTCGGCGTTGCGCGAAGCACTGGTGGCACGGGACGCGATGCCGGTCGGTGTCATCTCCGGCGCGGGCGGTGTCGGCAAGTCGTCGCTGGCACATCGGGTCGCGCACGAGGTCGCGGGCGAGTTCCCCGACGGCCAGTTCCACCTCGAACTGCACGGCTCGACGGCCGGCCCGGCGACCGCCGAGGAAGTGCTGGGCCGCGTGCTGCGCGACTTCGACCCCACCTCGACCGTGCCCGGCACGGTGGAGGAACGAGTCGCCCGCTACCGGACGCTGCTCGCCGGGACCAGGACGCTCGTGGTGCTCGACGATGCGGCCAACGAGGCGCAGGTGCGGCCACTGCTGCCCGGTGGCCCCGACTGCGCGGTGCTGATCACCTCGCGCAACCGGTTGCCCGCGCTGGCCGGTGCGACGTTCGTCGAACTCGGGGTGTTCCCCGCGGACGCCGGGCTCGACCTGTTCACCCGCATCGTCGGGGCCGGCCGGGCCAGCGGTGAACCGGCGGCGGCCGCCGAGATCACCGAGCTGTGCGGGCAGCTGCCGCTGGCCATCCGCGTGGCCGGTGCCCGGCTGGTGTCCCGCCGCCAGTGGTCGCTGTCCCGCCTGGCGAGCAAGCTGGCGCACGAGCAACGGCGGCTCGATGAGCTGGCGGTCGGCGACCAGCAGGTCCGCGCCAGCATCAATCTCAGCTACACACTCCTGCCCGAACGGGCGCGGGCCGCGCTGCGCGGGCTGGGCCTGCTCGGCCTGCCGCACTTCCCGGCGTGGACCGCCGCGTCGGCGCTGGAGATCGATCTCGACGACGCGGAGCAGGTGCTCGAAGACCTGGTCGACGTCTCGCTTCTCGAGGCTGACGGCGTGGACCCGCTCGGACTCCCGAGATACCGGCTGCACGACCTCGTGCGCCTGTTCGCGCTGGAACGGGCGCACGAGGAGGAACGTCCTGAGGAACGCGTCGCCATCGTCGAACGGGTGCTCGGCGGCTGGATCTGGCTGGTCGGGCGGATCAACGAGACGGTGCCGCCGGTGCTGCCGTCGATCCAGGGCGCCGTCCGCCGGGGCCGCGCGGTCGACGAGGAGATCGCCCAGCGCGTCGTGGCCCGGCCCTACGACTGGTTCCGCGCCGAAGAAGAAGCACTGACCACGGCGGTCGAACTGGCGGCGACGCTGGACCTGGACGAGGTCGCCGTCGAACTCGCCACGGCCTTGTCGGGCACCGCTTTCGGTGGCCACCACCGGCTTCTCGACGACCCCTTCGGGTCATGGCACCGCACGCACGACGCGGCGCTCACCGCCGCGCGCCGCAACGACAACGCGCTGGGCGAAGCCACCCTGCTGGCCGGGCTGGGCCAGCTGTACTACGAGCGCGACGACTTCCCGCAGTCACGCGCGCACCTGAGCCAGGCGCTGTCGGTGTTCCGGGCCGCCGGTGACGCCCGTGGTGAGGCCACCACGCTCGCCGCGCTCGGCGCCGCCTGCCGCGAGCAGGGATATCTGCCCGAGGCGTTGCACTTCCTGGACCGGGCCGAGCGGATGTGGGCGGACCAGGACGATCCCGGGGCGATGGGCCACGTCCACCGCCTGGCCGGCACGGTGCGCCTGGAAATGGGCGACTACCCGGGCACACAAGCCGCGTTGAGCCAGGCACGGGCGTCGTTCGCGGCGGCGGGTTCGCGACGTGGCGAAGGGCTGACGCTGCGCAGCCTGTCGCTGTACCACCGCGCTCGCGGCGAATGGGCGCAGGCGGAGGAGTTCGCCCGCGCGGCACTCGCCTCGTTCGACCCCGACGAGGACCGGATGCTGGTGGCCTACTCCGAGCGCGCCTTGGCCAAGGCGTTGCTGCGGCGCGGGGATCCGGTCACCGCGCGGCAGCTGGCGGAGAACGCGCTGGAGGTCTGCCGCACCCTCGGCGACGCCTTCGGCCACGCGTGCACCCTGCGTGTCGTCGGGGAGGTGCACCTCGCCGACGGACGGCTTTACCAGGCCAAGGAATGCCTGGAGGACTCACTGCGGCGGTGGACCGAGCTGCGCACCGAGTTGTTCCGGGCCCGGACCCTGCGCACGCTGGCCGAGGTGCACCACGCGCTCGGTGACGTGGCGACCGCGCAGCGGATGACCGCCGAAGCCGTGGAAACCTTCCGCACCCACGGCGCTCGCGAGTACCTGGAGCTTTCTTCGCTGTAACCGGCGCTACAGCGTTTCTGAAGGACAACCGTGGACGGTGGGCGCGATCACCCACGCCAGTCCGGAGGAACCTATGCCGTCATTCGTGTCATTGTCGGATCCCCGCGTCGCCGCGCTGCCCGTCCGGGAATGTGGCGAGCCGCTGGTGGACCTGCGCGACACGGGCGCCATCCGGCTCGACACCAGGCTCGCCGACGAGCCGGGCGCCTTCGCGCACGTTCGGCTCAGCGTCGCGGACCGGCTCATCGCCGCGCAGTGCCAGCTCCCGCGCGGGCTGCGCCTGCTGGTCATCGAAGGGTTCCGGCCGCGGGCCGTGCAGGAGCGGTACTTCGCCAGCAGCAGGTCGCGGATCGCGCTGGCCAATCCGGAGTGGACCGCCGAACGCGTGTACGCCGAGGCCGCGACCTACGTGGCACCGCCGGAGGTCGCCCCGCACGTCGCCGGGGGCGCCGTGGACCTCACCCTGTGCACCGTCGACGGCGTCGAACTCGCGATGGGTTCCGAGGTGAACGCGACCCCGCCCGAACACGGCACGGAATGCTTCACCGCCTCACCCCTGATCGACCTCGACGCGCGCGCCAACCGCAGCACCCTGATCGAGGCCATGACCACGACCGGTTTTGTGAACTACCCCAGCGAATGGTGGCACTGGTCCTACGGGGACCGGTACTGGGCTTTCAGCTTGGGCACCACCCACGCCCGCTACGGCCCGGCGACGCTCGAACCGTGAGCAGGCTCAGGTTTCAGTGTTGATGGCCGCGCCCGGCAAGGGCCTGGCGCCACGCCTCCCACTCCGGGCGAGCGCCCTTCCGGAACGAAGCGGTGCCATCGCCGGTCGGGAGGCTGCTGGACCGCAAGGCGAGGCGGTCGGGGCCGCACAGGGTGTCGTGTTTGCACGCCGAACGGGCAGCGGGGAAATGCAGAGTGGTCGATGTGCGAATTTCGGCACCCGGTATGCCGAACAGCGGGTCGGCCAATGCCAGGGCGACATGGGCGTGGCGCGGGTCGTCACCCGGCCACTCGACGTTGAGGTCGGTGCATCCCGTCGTCCACGTCTGCGTCCACAGGGCTTGCCGCAGCAACGCGATCCGACGCAGGAACCCACTTGCGATCCGCGTCGGGCCGAAGACTCGGCCGTATGCTGCCAGCACTCGCTCTTCGGCCGCGGCGAGACGATCCGGTGCCACGGAAGCCAGGTATTCACCGGTACCCAGTTCACGATCGCGAACCTCCCGATATGCGGCGGCGGCACACCAAGCCGCCCTGCCGACCCCGGGGAGTTCAACCCTGGCCGTCGGCACGTCGATCAAGAAAAGTTCTGTTGACCGCCGCTGTTGCCGGGCACGCAGGCCACAAATGCCCGACACTTCCCCATCGAACCCGAACGGCATCAGCTCGTACAGCAGGGGCGCCACGGCGACGGGGTTGAGGTGGAGCTGCAAGCGGTTTCGCAACGGAGTGACCGAACGGATCACCACGACAGGCCGGGTCAGCCTGCCGTCGGGGTGGCGGTGCAGGTGGTGGATCGCCTGCGTGGCGGCGTCCAGGATGCCGGCCTCGAGTTCGATCTGCGACCGCGCGGTCGCGTCCGGAAGCAATACCGCCCGCAGGCCGGGGGGAAGTTCGAGGTCAGGACCGAACGGCATTCGCATCACTGGAACTCGAGCAAACGCGCGAAGGTTGGCCAGCGCAGCTACTGGCAACGCGGACACCTCGGCGCGAAGCGCGTCCGCGGCGGTTTGAAAGGATTCTCCGGTCAACTGACGACGACGGTTGACGAGATCGGTTTCCCATGACACAGCGCACCTCGTTCTGCCCTGCCCGGCGCGGCGCAACAAGGTCGAACGGCAGTCAGGTAGACGATGCCACGAATGGTCAGAGGTGAGCTGCGTGGCCATCCGGCCGTTCCGTGGTGCACCATCATATTGCCGGGCGATGACGGTTCCGACGTAGCGCGCGCTCGACGCACCACAGACAGTAGCACGTCATGCGAGGCGGCACGGGGCCCAGGACGCACAGCGGCAACGACGAGCAATCTAAGTCCACAGAGGACATGACTTGTTCCGCTGTCTGCGGCGTAATCGCGCAGCCGTGGCCGATTGCGAGTTCAGCTGGACCTCGCCCACCGGGTAATAAGTCAGTGGCTCTGGCGGCGTTCCTGTTCGCGTCGGGCCCTGGCGCCACGGCGGCGGAGTTCGATCCGTGCCGTCCAGTGGTAGAGCACGTCGTAACCCGCGATGCCGACCGCGAGCAGGCCCGCGAGGCCGACGAGCACCGTGGCCGGGATCTGGTCCAGCATCCGGCACACCGCCGCCGCGCCCAGCAGGACCACGCCGATGCCGAGGGACCACTTGGCCAAGCCAGTCATGTTTCCACCTGTTCTTCTCGAATTCCCGGAGCCGGTCAGCCCGGAGTGATGCCGTAGTGCGCGCGCACCTGGCGCAGATCGGGAGGCGCGTAGAAGCCCAGGTCCTTCGCGCTGACCACGATCGACCGGTCGTGCGTCTTGAACTCCTGCGGCGGCGACCAGCGGTCCTCGAGATCCGGCGACACGGCATAGGCCCGCATGATCGCGTCGATCACCGCGACGGCCTCGCGCTCGCTCGCCGCCTCGATCACCACGTCACCGCGCTGCCAGCCACCACCGAACTGCTCACTGCAGTCCCACCTCGCGGAAGTCACGCCGTCGACCGACATCGTCACCGCGGTGAAGGCCTCCTCGCACCGCTCGGCGTCACCGGAACACGCCGAGACGGGCAGCACCAGCGCCGCCAGCACGACGGGCACCCACCCTCGCCTCATTGAAGCCGGCCCTTTCCATAGCGGGCACGCAGATCACGGATCTTCGGTGTGCCGGGGAAACCGGCGGCTCCCACCACAATCGACCCGTCCTCGCTCCGGTACCGCTGCGGCGTCGACCACTGGGGTTCGAGGCGCGGCTCGGCGGCGAACGCCTCCTCGCGCGACGAGACCCGCAGGACCACGTCGCCCCGTTGCCAGCCACCACCGGACTTGCCGCTGCACTCCGCCTTTCCCAGGCTGAGCAACACCGCGAGTGCGCCACCGACCGGCCCGGCCTCCGACAGCCGGCGCACGAGGCGGCGCCTGCGGCGTTCCCACCTCTTGCCCATCAGCGCCCCCGGGCGTCCACAGCGACCCTGACCTGCGAACCGCCGCCGCCCGGCGCCGTTCCACCACCGGCCAGCGCGCCCGCGATCACGGCGGCCAGGAGCAACGGCAACAGCACGGTCCTGACCAGCATCGCCCACGGCGCCTTGCCACCGATCCGGCCACCGTCCGCGACGCGCACGAGCCGCGTGCCGGTGAGCACCGCGCCGAGCGCGCGGCCGTCGCGGTAGCAGCACAGGCCGTACAGCAACGGCACCACGATCAGGATCGCCGGCATCGACAGCACCAGGACCCCGTCGGTGAGGTGGGCTGATCGGTCCACAAGGGACAGAACCACGACGCCGGCCAGCGCACCGAGCAGGCACACGGCCGAATCGACGAGCCAGGCCAGGAACTTCCGCCAGGTACCGGCTTCGACGTAGGGCTTGGCGATCGGCCCTGAGTAGGTCATGGCGCTCCGGAGGTCAGGGCGTGATCTTGCCCCGACAACCTAACCGACGCGGCCCTCGGGCGGTGTGGTCCGTTCGCACCCCTGCCGGATCACCGGGGACCTCCTGACCGGAGTCAGGGACCGACCGGCTCGTCTTCCGGTTCCTCCGGCTCGGTGCTGAGCTGTTCCCGCAGGTAGTTCCACAACACCGCGACCATGGCCGCGACGGGGACCGCGAGCAGGCTGCCGGTGATGCCGGCGAGGCTTCCGCCCAGCGTCACCGCCAGCAGCACGACCCCGGCGTGGAGGCCGAGGCCGCGGCTCTGCAGCATCGGCTGGAAGACGTTCCCCTCCAGCTGCTGCACCACGATGATGATGCCCAGCACGATCAGCGCTTCGACCCAGCCGTTGAACACCAGCGCGATCAGCACCGCGACCGCCCCGGCGAACAACGCGCCGACGATCGGCACGAACGCCGCGACGAAGGTCAGCACGGCCAGCGGCAGCACCAGCGGCACGCCGACGATCCACAGGCCGATCCCGATGAACACCGCGTCGAGCAGGCCCACGAACGCCTGCGACCGCACGAACGAGCCGAGGGTGCGCCAGCACCGCTCGGCCACGACCGGCACGTCGGTGGCCAGGCGCCCCGGCAGCTGGCGGCCCAGCCACGGCAGGAAACGCGGGCCGTCCTTGAGGAAGAAGAACATCAGGAACACCGCCAGCACCGCGGTGACCAGGCCGTTGGCCACCGTGCCGACCCCGGTGGCGGTCGCGGTGAGAATGCTGCCGACGCTGTCCTGGATGCGGATGACCGCCGCGTCCAGCGCGCCGCTGATCTCGGCCTCGCCGATGTTCAGCGGCGGCCCGGCCGCCCACTGCCGCAGTTGCTGGATGCCGTCGACCACCCCGTCGGCCAGCGCGCCGGACTGGCTCGCCACCGGGAGCACGATGAGCAGCACGATCCCGGTGACGAGCAGCAGGAACAGCACGAGCACGGTGGCCGCGGCCAGCGCGGCGGGCCAGCGGCGGCGGCGCAGGAACCGGGCGATCGGCCAGGTGAGCGTGGTCAGCAGCAACGCGATCACCACCGGCCAGACCACCGGCCACAGGTGCCCGAGCAGCCACAGCACCACCCCGGCCATCACCAGCACCACCAGCAGGTGCAGGGAAACCCGCGCCGAGGTGCGCAGCGCGGCGCGGGTCTTCACGGCATCCAGCGACACACGCATGGGCACACCCTAGACAACCGCGCGCGCCACCGCTGGCCGTCAGCCGACGGGCACCCGTTGCGGGACCGGTGGCGCGCCGGGGGCCTCCTCGACGCCGAACCGCCGGTGGACCCGGCGCAGCGCGGGCGGCGCCCACCAGTTGGCCCGCCCGGCCAGCCGCATCAGCGAGGGCAGCAGCACCCCGCGGATCAGCGTGGCGTCGGCGAGCACCGCCACCGCCATGCCGAGCCCGATCATCTTGAGGTAGACCACCCCGCCGGTGGTGTAGACCGCGAAGGACGCCGCCAGCACCGCGGCCGCCGCGGTGGCCAGTGGCGCGCTGCGCTGCAGTCCGAGCGGGACGGCGGCCGCGCTGTCCCCGGTGCGCAGGAACTCCTCGCGGATGCGGGAGACGATGAACACCTCGTAGTCCATGGACAGCCCGTAGACCACGCAGAACATCAGCATCGGCATGCTCGACTCCAGCGTCCCGGTGGCGGTGAAGCCGAGCGCGCCGGCGAGGTTGCCGTCCTGGAACACCCAGACCAGCACGCCGAACATCAGCCCGATGCTGAGCAGGTTCAGCACGGTGGCCTTCAGCGGCAGCAGCACGCTCCCGGTGAGCAGGAACAGCACGGCGAAGGTGAGCAGCAGGATCACCGCCAGCACCAGCGGGATCCGCTCGGTCATGCTCGCACGCCAGTCCGTCATCTCGGCGGGGCTGCCGCCGACGAGCACCGTCGCGGGCGCGGGCACCGCCCGGACGTCGGCGACCCACGCGGGCACGTCACCTTCGAGCGTCGACTGGGCGGGGATCGCGGTGAGATAGGTGCCGCCGCCGCGGGTGAAGCGCTCGGGGTCTCCGCCCGGAATGGACTGTCCATTCCGGAATGAACCGGCAGCCGAATCGACCTGTGCCACACCGGGAACCTCGGACACCCGGCGGGCGTAGTCGGCGAACGCGCCCGGATCGGCGACCGGGGCGACCAGGTACAGCGCGTCCGACTCCTCCTGGCCGAAGTTCTGCCGGACCTGCTCCGCGGTGATCCGGCCGCTTGCCTCGGCGGGCAGGATCCGGGCGTCCGGCAGGCCGAACCGCAGGCCGAGCACGGGAGCCGCGATCAGCAGCACGAGCAGCAGCGCGGCCCCGCCGGTGAGCACGGGCCGCCGCATCACCGCGCTGGAGAGCCGGAACCAGAAGGTGCCCGCCCGTGCCGGGCCGCGCCGGGCCGCCCGATGACCGAGGGTGGCCAGCGCGGCGGGCAGGATGACCAGCGCGCCGATCAACGCGGTGAACACCACAAAAGCCCCGGCATAACCGAAGGAACGCAGGAACGACAAGGGGAACAGCAACAGGGCGAGCAGCGAGGCGGCCACGGTGATGCCGCTGAACAACACCGTCCGCCCGGCCGTGCGGACCGCGGTCACCACGGCGTCGCCCACCTCCGCGCCACGGCCGAGTTCCTCGCGGAACCGCGCGATGACAAAGAGGCAGTAGTCGACGCCGAGTGCCAGTCCCATGACGAGCGCGATGTTCGCGGCGAAGGTCGATACGTCGGTGAAGACCGCGACGCCGCGCAACAGGCTGAGCGTGCCGACGATCGCGAACACGCCGATGCCGAGGGTGAGAAAGGCGAGCGTGATCCGGCGGTATAGCAGCATCAGCAGCACGAGCACCAGCGGGATGACGATGATCTCGGCCCGCAGGAAGTCCGTCCGGGCCTGCGCGCCGATCTCGCGGAAGACCACGTCCTGACCGCCGGCCTCGATGCGGAATCCGGCGGACTCGCCACTGAACCGGGCGGCCAGTTCGCCGACGCGGGCGCGGGCTTCGTTGACCTCGCCCGGGACCCGCGCGAGCACCAGGGCCTGCCGGGAATCGTTGCCACGCAAGGCGGGGCTGTCGCCGCGGCTCCAGTAGGACCCGGCTTCGGCGACGCCGGGCTGCGCGGCGAGCAGCTCGGTGAACCGGATGCCCTCGGCCCGCGCGGCGGGGTCGTCGACGGTCCCCTGCTTGCTGGTGAGCAGGAAGACCAGGTTGGGCGTGCCGGTGTGGAACTGCTGGTCGAGGACCTCGGCGGCACGGTCGGATGCGGAACCGGGCGCGTCGATCCTGGACAGCGAGAGCGCGCTGAGCGCACCGGCGCCGAGCACGGCGGCGACCACCGTGAGCAGCACGGCGGCGAGGAGCACCCAGCGGCGCCGTCGGACGGTGAACCGGCCGAGGCGCTCGAGTGCGGGTTGTCGGGGCACGGCGGAACCTCCGGTGGAGGGAACGGGTTAGGGTAGAAACACGAGTGAGCGCTCGCATTCGAAATTACGAGCGTTTACTCGTGTTTGTCAACCGTCCCCGGTGAGGAGAGGTGTGCCCGCACAACAGGGCCCGCGCCGCCAGGCACGCGGGCAACGACGGATGGAACAGCTCACCGACGCCGCGGCCGAGGTGTTCGCCGAGGCCGGCTACGCGAAGGCGACCACCAACGCCATCGCGGCGCGCGCCGGGGTGTCGCCGGGCACCCTGTACCAGTTCTTCGCGAACAAGGAGGCGCTGGCCGAAGCGCTCGCCGAGCGGTACCAGGAGCAGCTGCGGTCCGCGCACGAAAAGGCCTTCGACCCGGCGGCCGCCACGCTGCCGCTGCCGGAGTTGGTGGAGCGGATGACCGGGCCGATGATCGAGGTGAACCTGGCCAACCCCGGGTTCAAGGCCTTGTTCACCGGGGTCGACCTGCCCGAACGGCTCACCGCCCCGACGCGGGCACTGCACGAGGCGGTGGTCGGCCGGATCGCCGAGGTGATCCGGACCCGCCGCCCGGAACTGCCCGCCGACCGCGTGCGGACGGTGGCCGTGGTGTCCGCCCAGATCTTCGGCGCCCTGCTGGGCACCGTGGTCGGCGCGCCACCGGCCGAACGCGAGCGATGGGTCACCGAGTTGAACCGGGCCCTGGTCGGCTACCTGACCCCGGTGCTCGACTGACCGGCATGCGGCGACCGCACGAGGCTGTCACACGGGATCAGTCGTCCAGGTGAGATTGGCTGAGGGCTTGTCCGCGGCGCGGCTACGGCGCCTCCAGGTACCGCGACGGCCGCTACCGGCTAGATCCAGCTCCAGGTCAGGAACCGGTAATGCAAGCCGGTTGTCGACTCCTGCCACGCTCCGGCCGAGTCCGGCGTGCGTCCGACGGACGGCGCGTAGGTGTCGCCGTCGAAGCGTTCCTGGATCTCGGTGACCTCGACCCGGTCCGCGACCGGCAGCGCCGCCCGGTAGACGGCCGCGCCGCCGATCACCCACACGTCCCCGGCCACCGCGGCGAGCGCGCTCGCCAGGTCGGGAAAGGTTTCCGCGTCCTGCTGCGGCGTCCGCGACAGCACCAGGTTCCGCCTGCCCGGCAGCGGGCGGAACCGCGGCGGCAGCGACTCCCAGGTGCGGCGGCCCATCAGCACGGTCGCGCCCGCGGTCAGCGCCCGGAAGTGCTTCAGGTCCTCCGGCAGGTGCCACGGCAGCTTGCCGTCACTGCCGATGACCCCGGTCGACGACTGGGCCCAGATGAGCCCGATCACACCGCCACCGGCGCCTTGATCCCGGGGTGCGGGTCGTAGCCCTCCAGCGCGATGTGCTCGTAGGTGTAGTCGAACAGGCTGTCCGCCGGCTTCAGGCTCAGCGAGGGGAACGGCCGCGCGTCGCGGGCGAGCTGCGTGCGGACCTGCTGCTCGTGGTTGTCGTAGATGTGGCAGTCGCCGCCGGTCCAGATGAACTCACCGAGGCCGAGGCCCACCTGCTCGGCGATCATGTGCGTGAGCAGCGCGTAGCTGGCGATGTTGAACGGCACGCCGAGGAACAGGTCGGCGCTGCGCTGGTAGAGCTGGCACGACAACCTGCCGTCGGCGACGTAGAACTGGAAGAACGCGTGGCACGGCGGCAGCGCCATCCGCGGGATGTCGGCGACGTTCCACGCGGAGACGATGATCCGCCGGGAGTCGGGGTTCTCCCGCAGCGCGCGCAGCACCTCGCTGAGCTGGTCGACGTGCCCGCCGTCCGGGGTCGGCCACGAGCGCCACTGCACGCCGTAGACCGGGCCGAGGTCGCCGTCGGGGGCCGCCCACTCGTCCCAGATAGTGACGCCGTGCTCACGCAGCCAGTTCACGTTCGAGTCGCCGCGCAGGAACCACAGCAGCTCGTATGCGATCGAGCGGAAGTGCACTTTCTTCGTGGTGACCAGCGGAAAGCCGTCGGAGAGCCGGTAACGGAGCTGGTGCCCGAAGATCGACCGCGTGCCCGTGCCGGTGCGGTCCCCCTTGCGAGCCCCCGTGTCGAGGACGTGGCGGAGAAGGTCTTCGTACTGCGTGTCCGGCATGGCCGCGAGCCTAGACGAGGCTGCGGCCCTGCTTGCGCAGCAGGTGACGCGCGCGTCGTGGACGGTTGCGGCAGACGCAAAGATCCGTTGTCAATGTTGCGTGGCAAGACCGCCCCCGGCGTCCATAGCGTCACAGCCATGTCCCACAACGCTCTCCGCGACCGCCTCACCACCTCCCGCGACCGGCGCGCCCTGCTCCCGCTCATGTGCGCCTGCGTCGTGCTCGTCGTCGGCATGGTGGCCGCGATCAATCTCGCCGTGCCGATGCTCGCCGCGAGCACGCTGCGCCCGTCGGCACCGGCGCTCGTCTGGATCGTCGACACCTACGTGATCTTCTTCGCCTGCCTGGTGATCCCCGGCGGTGCCGCCGGTGACCGCTTCGGGCGCAAGGGGGTGCTGCTGGCCGGGCTGCTGCTGTTCGCGGCGGGCGCGCTGCTGTCCGCGGTGGCGCCCGACGTGGCCCTGCTGCTCGCCGGGCGGGCGGTCACCGGCGTCGGCGCCGCCGCCGTGCTGCCCAACACGCTCGCCGTCCTGCTGCACGCCGTCCCCGCCGAACGCACGGGTGTGACGATCGCCACCTGGGCGTCGATGACCGGGATCGGCGGAGTCGCCGGGAACGTCGGCGGCGGGGCGATCCTGTCGGGCGGGTCCTGGCGGTGGTTGTTCGCCGCCGTCGTGCCGCTCGCGCTGGTGCTCGCCCTGCTCACCGCCCGGATCGCGCCGGTGTCGTCCCGCCACGACCGCCGCCTCGACCCGCTCGGCACGGCGTTGTTCGTCGCCGCCTCGGTCGCCTTGCTGGTCGGCATCGTGCAGGGCCCGGAAGCGGGCTGGGGCAGCGCGATCGTGGTGACCGGGTTCGCCGGGTCCGCCGTGCTGTTCGCCGCGTGGACGTTCGTCGAACTGCGCACCGAGCACCCGCTGCTCGACCCCAGGTTGTTCCGCATCGCGGGCCTGCGCAGCGCCTGCCTCGGCATGACCACGGTGTTCTTCGGCATGTTCGCGCTGTTCTACGTCAACGCCTCGTTCCTGCAGTACGCCAAGGGATTCGGCGTGCTGGGAACCGGGCTCGGCATCATTCCGCTGACCGTCCCGCTCATCGTCGGCGGACGGCACGCCGGGCACGTGGCGCGGCGCATCGGGCTCGACGCCACCCTCGCGCTCGCGTTCGCCTGCGTCGGCGGCGGCCTGCTCGGACTGTCCACAAGCGACACCCAGACCCCGTACCCGGTCTACGCGGCCTGGCTCGTGGTGACCGGCATCGGCGTGACGCTGGCGCTGCCGACGCTCTCCGGAGTCATCGCGGGCTCCCTGCCACCGTCGCAGACCGGGGTCGGCACGGGACTGCAGGCCACCACCCGCGAATTCGGCAGCGCGCTCGGGGTGGCCGTCATCGGCACGGTGCTCACCGCCCGGTTCACCGCCGAACTCCCGCCCGATCTGGACGCCCGGACCGTGGCGCAGGCGCTCACCGCCGCTCCCGGCCGCGCCCACGAAGTCGTCGGCGCGTTTGTCACCGGCGCCGGTACCGGGCTGCGCGTGATCGGCGTGGCCGTGCTCGTTCTCGGCGGACTCGTTGTCCTGCAGTCGCTGCTGTCCCGGCGCGCGTCGATCAGCGGGCAGTAGGCTGCTCCGAATGGAACGGCACCAGGTGGGCATCTACCTGGGCGCACTGGCCGCGGGCGCACTGGCCGGCCGGCTGATACCCGCCGCCGGGCCGGGGCTGGCGGTGGTCATCAACCCGGCGCTGGCCGCGCTGCTGTACGTGACCTTCCTGCAGGTGCCCGCCGCCGAACTGGGCCGGTCGCTGCGGAACGGCCGGTTCCTCGGCGCGGCGCTGGTGGTCAACTTCGTGGTGGTGCCGCTGGTGGTCGCGGTGATGTTCCCCGTCCTGCCCGGGGACGAGGCACTGCGGCTCGGCGTCTTGCTGGTGCTGCTGACCCCGTGCGTGGACTACGTGATCGTCTTCAGCGGGCTGGCCGGGGGCAGCAGCCGGAGCCTGCTCGCGGCCACGCCGCTGCTGCTGCTCGTCCAGCTGCTCCTGCTGCCGGGATTCCTGTTCGTGTTCCTGGGTTCCGAGCTGACCGGGGTGGTGGAGGCCGGCCCGTTCGCCGAGGCGTTCGCCGTGCTGATCGCGCTCCCCCTGACCCTGGCCTGGCTCACCCAGGCCTGGGCCGCGCGCCGTGTGACGGGCCGCAGGTTCGCCGAGGCGGCGGGCACCACGATGGTGCCGTTGATGGCGGTGGTGCTGCTGGTCGTGGTGGCGTCCCAGCTGCCGAAGCCCGGCGGCGACCTCGCCCCGGTGCTCGCCGTGGTGCCGTTCTACCTGCTGTTCCTGATCGTGATGCCGTTCGCCGGACTCGGCGTCGCACGGCTGTTCCACCTGGACACCGCGGACCGCCGAGCGATCGTGTTCACCGGCGCCACCCGCAACTCGCTGGTGGTGCTCCCGCTGGCGCTGGCGCTGCCCGGCGACCTGGCCGTCGCCCCGGTCGCCGTGGTCACCCAGACCCTGGTCGAAGTCGCCGGCATGGTGCTCTACGTCCGGCTGGTCCCCCGGCTGGTGTGACACGTCACTTCACGTCACATTTCCCGGGCACGGTCGGTCGAACGGGTGGACGCACACCAGCCGAGAAGGGGTTCCACCATGACCGTCACGCGAGAAGCCACCAACAAAGCCCTGTTCCGCCGGTTCCACGAGGCGATGAACACCCGCGACCTGGCCACCATCGCGAAGACGATCGACGAGGTCGTCGCCCCGGACGTGCTCTTCCACGCGCCGGTGCCGACCGGCCTGTCGGGGCGGGAGGCACTGTTGAACGTCTGGCAGGTCCTGCTCCGCGCGTTCCCGGACATCCACGTCGAGGTGGAGGACCTGATCGCGGAAGGCGACAAGGTGGTCTCCCGGAACACCGTCACCGGTACCCACCTCGGCGAGTACCGCGGCACCCCGGCCACCGGAAGAACGGTCTCCTACAACGAAATGTTCATCGTCCGCTTCGAGGGCGACCAGGTGGCCGAGCTGTGGGGCGTGGTCGACGTCTTCGGGCAGCTGCGACAGCTCGGCCTGGTCCCGGCCTGACCGGCGGCGTCCGTCCTCAGTGGACGCCCGCGCCGACGGCGGCCAGCGTGACGACGACCAGCAGGCCGAGATAGGCCCACGCGTGCACGTCGTCGCGGACCCGGGGCGGGCGCCGCCGGAGCAGCACGATCACCGGGATGGCGGACACCAGGAGGGCGCCGGCCGCGCGCGGGTCGATCGAACCGGCCAGGCCGGCGCCCGCCGCCTCGGGCGCGCCGAGCAGGAACACCACCAGCGCGGGCAGGCTGATCGCCAGGGTCAGCGGGTTGGCCAGGCGCGCGGCCACGGACATCGGCAGGCCACCGCGGCGCAGCATCGGCACGGTCAGCACGCTGCCGCCCACCCCGAGGAACGCGGCGACCGCCCCGATCGGCACCCCGGCCACCGACGGGATCGGCAGCGGGCGCCGCGTGGTCTCCCCGGCGGCGCGGAAGAAACCCGGGCGCAGCACCACATCGGCGATGGTCACCACCAGGTAGGCGACGAATCCCCAGTGGATGAAGGCGGCCGGGGCCAGGCGCGCGAGCAGCGCCCCCGCGGCACCACCGGCCGCGAGCAGGACGCACAGCCAGGCCGAACCGCGCAGGCGGCGCAGCACGTCACCGGGCGTGGCGAGCGTCGCGACGGCGGCGTTCACGACCATCACCACCGAGGACGTGGCGACCGCGACCACGGCGGCCGGGTCCCCGAGCGGGGCGTCCACCCACATGATCACCGGAACCGTGACGAACCCGCCGCCGAAGCCGAACAACACGGTCGTCGTCCCGGTGACCACGCCCACCAGGACGAGGAAGAGCAGTTCCATGCCGCCCAGTCCACCGCCGCGCCGGCTGGCCTACAATCGATGTCCGGCCTCCGACCATCGAGAACCGGCCAGCTGATGAAGAACATCCCGGTCGCCGCGATCGACGACGACCCCCGCGCGGTCCTGCCGATCGCCACCGACTACCCGCCGGGCTGCCTGCTCGACTGGCACGAGCACCGCCGGGCGCAGTTCCTGTACGCCGCGCGCGGCACGATGGTGGTCGACACCGACGACGGCACCTGGACGATCCCGCGCGAGCGGGCGGTGATGATCCCGGCGCGCACGCGGCACCGGGTGCTGATGGACGGCGTGCGGACGGCCAGCCTCTACCTCGAACCCGGCGCGGTGCCGTGGTGGCCGTCCGCCTGCGAGGTGGTCGAAGTCGGGCCGCTGCTGCGGGAACTGCTGCTGGCCGCCGCCGATCTCCCGGTCGGCCACGACCTGTCCGGCCGCGACGGCGCGCTCGTCGAACTGCTGCTGTTCGAACTCGCCACGCTCACGCCGGTGCCGCTGCACCTCCCGCTGCCGATGTCCGCGGTGCTGCGGTCGCTGTGCCGGGAGTACCTGATGGACCCGATGGCGGGCGTCACCAACGCCGACTGGGCCCGCGCGGCGCTGCTCAGCGAGCGGTCGCTGACGCGCGCCTTCCACCGCGAGATCGGCATCGGCCCGTCGGCGTGGCGCCGCCGGGCGCGCCTGCTCGCCGCCGTCCCCCTCCTGCGCGACGCGACGGTCAGTGAGGTCGCCACCCGGCTGGGTTACGCGACGCCTGCCGCCTTCACGCACGCGTTCACTCGGGAACTGTCGATGACCCCGTCCAGCCTGCGCGTCACGTGAGCAGCTCGACGTAGTCCCGGTAGGCGCGTTCGATCCGGGCCCGGTCGCCGGTGGCGTCGAGGTCCAGCAGCAGGCCGCGGATCTGCGCGAGCAGCCCGGTGGCCAGTCGCCGGGCTGCGGCGGGATGGTGGCCACCGGCGGCGAAGCCGTCGGTGAACACGGTCAGCCATTCGGTGGTCAGACGCGCCCTCGAGACGCCAGCCTGCTCGTCGCCCAGCCTGCCGATCGCCGCCACCTGGCCGAACAACCGGAAGTACCGGTGCGCCTCGTCGCCGCCGAACCAGGACCACGCCCCGGCCAGCGCGCTGGGGAAGTCCTTTGTGGACGGCAGGACGGCGCGGGCGCGGTCCAGCTCCCAGGCCCGCGCCCGCTCGAGGGCGGCGTCGAGAAGCGCCTGGCGGGAACCGAAGTGGTGCACCAGCATCCGGGCGCTGGTCCCGGCCGCGGCGGCCAGGCGGTCGAGTGTCGCGCCCGGCAGCCCGCACTCGAGCAGATCACGGGCGGCGGCGTCCAGCAGTCGGTCGCGGTGAGCCGAGTCGACGGTGCGAGCCATGCCCGTCAGTCTTTCATGTAACGTCTATTACAGGAATGATCAGCCCACCGAAGGAGAGCCCATGCTGCGCGCCGTGTTCGCCCGCACGCTGAAGCCCGGCGTCACCGACGAGGAGTTCATCCGGGCGTGGCTCCCGCCCGGCCGGACCATGGACTCGTACCCGTCCGGCGTGACCATCAGCCACAACCTCACCGACGAGCGGCAGATCATCTCCATCTTCGAGGTCGACTGCACTCCCGAGGAATTCCCCGGGCTGCTCGCCTCACTGGTCCACCCGGACTCGGCCGCCCGGCTGGCCGAAGTCGTCGAGTCCACCCAGCTCGAAGCCGTTTTCGAGGACACCGCCGCATTCGGTGCCCGGCAGCCACTCGGCTGAGCGGGCGCCGTACCGGCGAGGGCCGGACGTAAGCACTTCGAGGGGGAACAAAAATGAAACGACGCGCAACGACCGTGGCCACCATCGTCGCGGCCTTCGCGCCGGGCCTTCCCGCGGCGGTTCGGGCGATCAGGTCTCCGGCCGGTACCACAAGAAGACCAGGGAACTGGAGTGTGCGACCACTTCCCCAACGGCCACGCGACCTACGTCTACCTGAGCGTCAGCGGGCACGGCACGGCCCGCTACCGCAGCCACGGATCGAACACCTGCACCAGCCACACGGCCCCCGACCACGGCAAGACCCGCCTGACACCGGCGGTGATCGGTGTCAGTGCGATGTCAGGAGCGTGTCCGGACGGTCGGCGAATGTTGTCCCAACACCGCAACACCACCGACCAAGGGGCACGAAATGACCACCTACACCACGCCGGAACCGATCACCGCCAAGCTGAGCACCGCGGGTGCCAAGGTGCTGGTCGTCGCGAGCGAGCGCACCGACACGGTGGTGCTCGTCGAGCCCATCGACAAGACGAGCAAGACCGACGTGAAGGTCGCCGAGCGCACCGAGGTCGCCTTCGCCGACGGCGCGCTCTCGATCAAGACGACCAAATCGGGTGACAAGAACGGTTCGGTCGCCATCACCGTCGAACTGCCCGCCGGTTCCAAGCTGGTCCTGAACACGGCGTGGACCGAGGTGCACGCCGAGGGCCCGCTCGGTGACTGCGAACTGAACCCGGCCTCCGGGCAGATCCAGCTCGCCCACGTCACCGGGACCACCCACATCGAGGGCGGCGCGGCCGACGTGCGGATCGCCGAGGCCGACGGTCCCGTCAGGTATTCGGGCTCGACCGGGAAGGTCCGGATCGGGCACGCCCGGTCCGATGTGGAACTGCGCGGCTCCGGCGGCAGCTTCGACATCGACCACGCCGAGGGCGACGTCTTCGCCAGCACCGGCAACTGCCCCATCCGGATCGGCCGGATGACGCGCGGCCAGGCCGAGCTGACGAACGCCGCCGGTGGCATCGAGATCGGCATCGGCGAGGGCACCATCGCCTTCGTCGACGCCGAGAGCACCAAGGGCGCGGTGCGCGACTCCCTGTCCGCGCCGGAGCACGAGTCCGGTGACCAGGTGAAGATCCACGCCCGGACCCGGCTCGACGACATCGTCATCCACCGCGTGGCCGGCTGAGCCGCCAGGTGCCCGGGGCCGGACGGCTCCGGGCACCTTCCCGCGTCAGATGTCCCTGAGCAGTTTCTCGATGTGCTCGGCGATCGGGTCCTGCCGCTGGAGGGCGAGATCGCGTGCCTGCTGCCAGGTGACGGCGGCCTCGGCGCGGTCACCGGCGGCGATCAGCTGGTGGCCGAGTTCGATCCGCAGTGCCACCACCCGCGCGGTCGCCTGTGTGTCCACACTGGACTTCAGCGCGTCCCGGTAGGCGGCGATCGCCGCGCGGTGGTCACCACCGGCCGCGTGGGCCAGCGCGACCGTCTCCAGGCCCGCCACGAGCCGGGAAAGCTCGCCGTGGGCCTGGAAATCCGCCGCCGCCCGCTGGGCCGCGGCCAGTGCCTCGCCGAAGCGCCCCAGCCCGATCAGGGATTCGGCGCTGTTGTTCAGCGCCATCGCCGCGGCGATCGGCTTGCCCCGGCTCAGGCTGAACTGCTGCGAGCACGCCGCCGCCTTGAGGGCCTCGTCGTAGCGACCGGCCCGGTTGTAGATCGAGCTGAGGTTCAGGTACGTCGTCGCCTGCAACTCCACGTTGCCGAACTTCTCCGCCAGCCGGAGCGCGCTCAGGCCCATGGCGATTTCGTCCTCGCTGCTCTTGAGGAAGCCGTACGGCAGCGTCAACCCGTTGCGGCACCTGGCTTCCAAGTACTCGTCGCCCAGTTCGACGGCGTAGTCGAGCGCGGCCTCGTACGCCGTCATGAGCCGCTGGTAGCTGCCGCGGAGGTGGAAGTACTGCCAGGAGCACAGGGCGAGCAGGATCGCGTCGCGCCGGCGGCCGTATTCCCGTGCGCCCAGCACCAGCTTCAGCACCGTGTCGCGTTCGGCGTCGAACCACTCCACCGCCTCGCGGCGGCCGGCGAAGTCCAGCGGGGTGACGCCGTCGGGTGGCTCCGACGCGACGGGCAGGTCGTAGGACCGGCTCAGGTGCCGGGTGCCGCGGTAGGCAGTGTGCAGGTACCAGGTGAACAGCCGGTCGTGCGCGGCCCGTTCGTCCAGCGGGTCGCGCTCGACCTCGCACCGCGCGAACTCGCGGAGCAGGTCGTGCAGCTCGTAGCGGTCACCGTCGCGCTGCTCCAGCAGGCTGGCGGTGACCAGTTTCCCGAGCACCGCACCGGCCCGCGCGACCGGGATCCCGGCGAGCGCGGCGGCGGCTTCCGCGCTGAAGTTGTTGCCGGGGTGCAGGCCCAGCAGCCCGAACACCCGCGCGACCTCGGGCGCCAGCGTGTCGCAGGACCAGGCGAACACCGCGCGGAGGTCGGTGCTCACGTCCTCGTCGAGCGACAACGCCCCCAGGCGGCTCGGCCGCGCCCGCAGCTCGCCGACCCAGCGCGCCAGCGGCCAGTCCGGGTGCGACGCGGCGTGTTCCGCGGCCAGCCGGACGGCCAGCGGCAGCCGGGCGCACAGCTCGACCAGCTCGGCCGCCGCCTCGTGCTCGCGTTCGACCCGGTCGGCACCGATCACCGTGCCCAGCAGCGCCAGCGCCTCCTCCTGGGACGGCAGGCCCAAGGTCAGCAGCCGGGCGCCCTCGCGAACGGCCAGCCCGCGCATCCTGGCCCGGCTGGTGATCAGCACGAACGAGTCGGCGCCCGGCAGCAGCGGGCGGACCTGCTCGCTGTTCTCGGCGTTGTCCAGCAGCACCAGCACCCGCTGGCCGTCGAGCACGCTGCGCAGCAACGCGGTCCGCTCGGGCAGGCCGTGCGGGATCCGCTCCGGCGCCACGCCCGTGCTCCGGAGCAGCGATTCGAGCGCGTCCTGCGGGCTGAGCGGTTCACCGGGGCCGTAGCCGCGCAGGTTCAGGTAGAGCTGGCCGTCCGGGAACAGGTGCTTGACCGAATGGGCCCAGTGCACGGCCAGCGTGGTTTTCCCGATGCCACCCGTGCCGTCGACGGCCGAGATCACCAGCGGTCCGGACCCCGTGCCGTCGAGGCTGCCGAGCAGCGCGGCGAGCGCGGGTTCACGGCCGACGAACCCGCGGATGTCCGGCGGCAACTGCTTCGGGCCGGTCGGCCGGGGCGTCACCGCGATGGTGCCGCCGAGCAGGTCCTGGTGGATTTCCTTCAGCGCCGGACTGGGATCGGCGCCGAGCGAGTCGGCGAGTCGCCGCCGCACGGTCTCGTAGTGCTCCAGCGCTTCGGCCTGGCGCCCGCTGCGGGAGAGCGCGAGCAGCAGCTGCCCGTGCAGCCGTTCGTTGAGCGGGTGTTCCTGGCTCAGTTCGGTGGTTTCGCGGAGGATCGCCGCGTGCTCACCGGCTTCGAGCATCACGTCGTGGTAGTCGAGCCGGGCCGCGAAGTGCTCGTCGAGCAGGGCCTGCCGGGCGCTGTCCAGCCACACCGTGTGCAGCCCGGCGAACGGCTCGCCCCGCCACAGCTCGAAGGCGCGCCGGTACTCCCCCGCGGCGATCGCGTCCCGGTACCGGTGCAGGTCGAGCCGCTCCGGCGCCACCACCAGCCGGTAGCCGAGCGGGCCGCGCTCGATCACCTCGGCACCGAGCACCTGCCGCAGCCGGGACAGGTAGCTGCGGAGCGTGCCGAGCACGCGGTGCGGTGGCCGCTCGCCCCACACCCGGTCGGCGATCCGGTCGAGCGGCACGGTCCGGTTCGCGTCGACCAGCAACGCCGCGAGCACGCACTGGCGCTTGGCCGGTCCCAGCTCGACAACGCGGCCACCGACCCGGACGAGGAGATCCCCGAGGACCTCGAATTCGACCGCCATGCTCCCCCAAGCGAGTCCCGGACCCCGTGCGGCGCCCGCCAGCCGCAGGGTACAAGCCCCGGCGCCGCCCGCCGGTCAGCGCCACGGCTCCTCGGGGGTGCCCGTGCGCCGGTTGTGGTGGTCGAGCAGTTTCGACAGCAGTGCGGTCAGCCGCGCGCGTTCCTCCGGTGACAGCGGGGCCAGCAGGTCGTCCTGCCGGTCGGCCAGCTGCTTTTCCAGCCGTCGCAGGTGGCGTTTGCCCGCGGTGGTCAGCGAGATGGTGTTGCGCCGCCGGTCCGCCGGGTCCGGGGCCCGCTCGACCAGGCCGCGCTCGGCGAGTTCGTTGATCGTCGCCACCATGTCGCTGACGTGGATGCCGCTGCGACGGCCCAGCGCGGCCTGGCTGGCCGGGCCGAACTCCTCCAGCGTGGCCAGCAGCCGGTAGTGGTAACCCCGCGCGCCGGCCGCGGCGAACCCGTCGGCGACCAGGCGGTGCGCGTGCTGGCCGGTCTGGGTGAGCAGCCAGCTGGGCAGGCTCTTCCACCGCGCGGGTGTCTCGTCGCCGGGGTTCTCCATGTGGCCATCCTAGCCAATCGTTGGCCACACCAACGATCGGCTGCTATCGTTCGTGGCACAAACGTTAGTCGCCCGAATATTAGGGCTCCGAACGAACTGGGGAAATCATCGTGATCAAGCCGTTCCGCATCGACATCCCGCAGGCCGACCTCGACGACCTGGCCGACCGGCTGGCCCGCACCCGCTGGCCCGACGAGGTCGCCGACGCCGGGTGGGACTACGGCTTCCCGCTCGCGCGGCTCAGGGAACTGGCCGAGTACTGGCGCACCGGCTACGACTGGCGAGCGCAGGAGGCCGAGCTCAACGAGTTGCCGCACTTCACCACCGAGATCGACGGGCAGAACATCCACTTCGTGCACGTCCGGTCCGCGAATCCCGACGCGCTCGCGCTGGTCCTCACCCACGGCTGGCCCGGCTCGTTCCTGGAGTTCCTCGACGTGATCGAACCGCTCTCGCGCGAGTTCCACCTGGTCATCCCGTCCATTCCGGGCTACGGCTTCTCCGGGCCGACCCACGAGCGCGGCTGGGACGTCGTCCGGATCGCCCGTGCCTGGGCCGAGCTGATGCGCCGCCTCGGTTACCAGCGCTACGGCGCGCAGGGCGGCGACTTCGGCGCGGGCATCTCGACCGCACTCGGCGCGGTGGCGCCGGAGCAGGTCGCCGGGGTGCACGTGAACTACCTGCCGACCCACCCGGCCGAGGGCGTCGCACTGTCCGAATCGGACGAAGCCAGGCTGGACCGGATCAGGCACCTGATGGCGAACCGCCCGCCGTACCAGGCGTTGCAGGCCGCCACCCCGCAGACCATCGGCTACGCGCTGACCGACTCGCCGGTCGGTCAGCTGGCTTGGATCGCCGAGCGCTTCGCGCACTGGACCGACCCGCGCTCGCGGATCAGCGACGACCGGATGCTCACCGACATCTCGCTGTACTGGCTGACCGCCACCGCGGCTTCCTCGGCGCGGCTGCACCACGACACCCCGCGACGGATCGATCCGTGCCCGGTGCCGGTCGGCGTGGCCGTGTTCGCGCACGACATCACGCTGTCGGTGCGGCCGCTGGCCGAGCGGCTGTACGACATCCGGCACTGGTCGGAGTTCGAGCGGGGCGGCCACTTCGCGGCGATGGAGGTCCCCGAACTACTCGCCGAGGACGTCCGTACCTTTTTCCACGGCCTTCGGGCTTGCACCTGAAGTAACTTGAGACGGCAGGGTGGGGCCATGAACGACGACCTGTACCCCATCGGCGACGTGGCGCGCCGGACCGGACTGACGGTCAGCGCCATTCGCTTCTACTCAGACGAGGGCATCGTCCCGCCCGCCGAGGTGACCGGCGCCGGCCATCGGCGGTACGACCTGCGCGCCATCGCCCGGCTCGAACTCATCCACACGCTGCGCGAGCTGGGCACCGGGCTGGAGGAGATCCGGCGGCTCCTCCACGGCGAAACGACCCTGCACTACCTGCTCGCCGAGCACCTGGAACTCGTCGAGCGCCAGGAGCGCGAACTTCGGACGAGGCGCGCCGTGCTCCGGGCGCTGACCAAGCAGAGCGATCCCGCCGCGCGGGCCGTGCTGATGCGCGAACTCGTGTCGATGTCCGACGAGGACCGTGAACGCCTCATCGACGACTTCTGGGCCGACGTCAGTTCCGTGGTCCCGCCCGACTTCGCCGAGCGGCTGCGTGCGATGCGCCCGCACCTGCCGGACGATCCGACCGCCGCGCAACTCCAGGCGTGGATCGAACTGGCCGATCTGGTGCGGGACACGCGGTTCCGCGACGCCGTCCGCGCGTACCTGCACGACACCTTCGCCGTCGATCCTGGCCCGCGGATGACCGCGACACCGGTGCAGGAGTTCATCCACTCCACCGGCGAGCAGCTCATGAAGCAGATCATCGCGGCGTACCGCAGCGGGCTCCCGGCGGACTCCCCGCACGCGGTCGAGCTGGCCGACCGGCTGGCGCGGGAGGCCGCCGGGGCGACCGGTGCCCAGGTCACCCCGGAGCTGCGCGAACGGATGGCCGCGGGCTTTCTCGTGGTCGGCGAGCACTACCGGGCGGCGCTGGAGGATCCGGAGTACGACGCCACGCATGGCCGGTACCTGTCGCTGGTGGCGGTGATCAACGGGACGGAAGCCCAAGCCGAGCCCGAGTTCGATCTCGGCGAACTGGGGCCGTGGCTGTCGGCGGCGCTGAGGTTGACACCCACCGCCCGATGATCGTTCAATGGTCCAGACCAGCAGGTCCGCCTCCGGGTGAAAGGGGCCATCGTGAACTTTCCCCGCAGGTTGCGCCGTTTGGTGGTCGCCGTGGCGGTGGCCGTGGTGGCGCTGCCGGGAATCCCGGCACTGGCGAGCGGTCCGGCGGAACGCGTGCGGCCGCTCGACGGACGGACGCTGGGCTGGTACGAACCCGCCGACGAGCAGGGCCGCCGGCTCGAGCTGATCCTGCGGAACAGTTCCCGCTACCTCATCGGCCCCTGGTACGCGCAGACCTACCGGAGGTACGCCGAGGACGGCTACCTGGACCTCGGCGGTACCGACGAGCGCGCGGTGCGCCTGCCCGCGATGACCGCGCTGACCACCGCGACCGCGCTCAAGCTCGGCGCGTACGACCCGAAGAACCTGTCCGCGGCGAACGCGACCATCCGGCTGACCAATCTCGTGCGCACCCTCGCCGCGCGCCACAAGGCGAACAACCCCAACCCGGCCACCGCGTGGGGCTCGAACTGGCAGTCCGCGCTGTGGGCCTACTACGACGGCGCCGCGGCTTGGCTGATGTGGGACCAGCTCTCCGCAGCGGACCGGTCGAAGGTCACCGCGATGCTGGTCGCCGAAGCGAACCGGCTGACCACCGGCAACGACGTCTACCTCGTCGGCACCAGCGGTGACCAGCTCTACCAGACCAAGCGCGACGGCACGGTGATCACGCCGGGTGACACCAAGGCCGAGGAGAACAGCTGGAGCGCGGCCCTGCTGGGCCTGGTTTCCGCGATGATGCCGACGAACCCGAACGCCGGGGCGTGGCAGCGGCGCAACGCGGAACTGCTGGTGGCCAGCGCACCGCGCCCGGCCGACCTGACCAATCCGGCGGTCATCAACGGGATCCGGCTGTCGACGTGGTTGCAGGGCACCAACATCGACGACGACGGGATCCTGCGCAACCATAACCGGGTCCACCCGCTGTACATGGTCTCCTACGACCAGAACCTTTACCAGGGCGCCATTTCCGCGCTGGGCCGCACGTGTGCCCCGGCCGCCGCGCTGCACAACCTGCCGCTGGTCTACCGGGCACTGGTCGACCGGCCGTTCGACGGGAAGACCATCTACACCCGCGGTTCCGCCGACATCCACTATCCGGAGGGCAACGACTGGGGCACCGAATTCCCGTTCTACTTCGGCAACTTCGACTTCCTGGCGGCGCTTTACGGGCAGGACTCGCAGTCCTCGGTCAAGGCGGGCGAATGGGAGCGGCTGCACAACGAAAAGCAGCTGGCGATGCAGGCCAGGTTCACCGATGGCCGTACTTATGGGGCCCACGGGGAAAATACGTACTACGGGCGTGAGCAACGAATCGGCGTGATGGCGGGACAGGCGTATCTGTCGTTGTGGATGGCCCGGAATTCGCAGGGGTCCAAGGTGTGCTGGGTGCCGTAGGCCTTTCCGGGGAGGTGTGGCTGGGTCTTGTTGTTGTTGGATGTTCCAGCGTGGTCGCCGGGTTTCGCTGAAGCAGCCGTCAGATGTCCAGCTGCCGCACGCCGGTGCCGTGGTGCTGGATCCGGCTCGCGGTCGCCCTGGTCCGCAGCCGGACGATTTCGTGCGGTTGCAGGCCGATGGCGATGCCGAAGGCCTCGACGTCGGCGAAACCGCCTTGCCGCCCGCGTAGTTCGATCGCCGCCGCGACTCGTTGCGGGGTCATTCCCGGCAGGCGCGCCAGTTCCGGCGGTGGGGCGGTGTTCAGGTCGACCAGCGACGCCTGCGCGACCGGCGGAACGACCGGCGCGTGACCACGGGCGGGAGTCGGGATCGGCGGCGGCGCGAGCTGCTGCGGGCCCGACACCGCACCAGGCGCGGCGGGCCCACTGGGCGTACCCGGCGCCGGGATGTAGGCCTCGATCGTGTCGCCTTCGCGAAGGTCGATCCTGGACAACCCGACGGTGCACACCCCGCTTCCACTGATCACCGGCACGGCCAGGTTGTCCTTGGCCAGCGAGGTGATCCGCGCCCCGGTCGCCGCGACGGTGGACCGCTCGTTGAAGGTGGTGCCCGCCGGGCGCAGCACGCGGACCATCGAGCCGACGCTGAACCGGTTGGCCTTCTGCACCTCCGGCACCTCCACCGCCGCCACCACGGCGCCGTCCGGCAGGTGGTTGACGCCGTGCGTCACCGCCCAGCCTTCCCGGTGTTCCAGGTACTCGCGCTCGGGCTCGTCGAAACTCACCAGCGCGTCGCCCGGCATCGGCTGCACCTCGCACTGGAACCCGAGCAACACAGTGCCGGGCTGACCGGCGGGCAGCTCGTGCACCGGCCCCGCCGGGCCGTACAGCCGGAGCACCCGCATCGGCTGACCACCGCCACGGCCACCGCGGAGCAACCCGACCAGCGCCCCGTCGCGCAGCACTCCGGCGCGCTGGTGCACCTGAAGGCTGACGCCGGTGATCTCGTCGAAGTACGGCGCGTGCACCTGCGCCGTGCCGGTCTGCCTGCTCGTGTCCGGCGGGACGTCCTCGTCGGTGTACAGCTCGAGCGCGTCGCCGTTGCCGAGGTCGCGCCGCCCGACCACCACAAAAACGTCCTTCAGGAAGCCCACCTCGGTGACCGGCTCGACTTCGCTGGAGAAGAACTTCTTGCGCACCGTGATGCCGAGGCGCAGGTTGTCCGCGAGGACCCGGTCGTTCCGGATCAGCCGCGCCCTGGCACCGCGGGTGGCGCGGCCCGCGCTCACCTGGCCGCCGGGCAGCTCACCGAGGCCGGGCACGGACACCGAGTCGTTGAGCGCCTTGCCGAACTCGATCAGCCCGAGCCTGCGCTCGGTCACGAGGACGCGACCAGCGTGACGCTGATCGACTGGTCGGCGTTGGTCCGCTCGGACTCCACGCGCATGCCGGTCTGGGCGGCCCGCTCCTTCAGCCGCTCGTAGACCTGCCGCTGGACCTCGGCCGCGTAGGCGTTGTCGACCGAGAGCACCAGCTGCTCGGCCTCGGCCGGGTTGATCGCCGGACCGTCCACATGCGCCAGCTGGACGCCGTCCTGGCCGTAGGTGAACTGGATCCGCCGACCGGCCCACTGCGCGACCACGGTGTTCTCGTCACCGCTGACCTGGGCGTTCAGCCCGGTCAGCGCCCTGGTGAGCAGATCGCGGTGCCGCATCCGGGTGCGCACGGTGACCTGGCCCTGACCCTGCGCCTGCGTGTGCGCGGCGATGGTGGCGGCGTTGAGCTGGGCCAGCGCCTGGCTGCGCAGCTTGAGCACGACGCTCATCGTTCGTTCCTTTCGTGCACGGGCGCGAGCAGCGCCTCCAGTGCCTCGGTGGTGGCGAACCCGTTCAGGTCCACCGAGCCGTCGGTGGCGATCCGCAGCTCGATCCGGTTCGGGGCGTCGAGCACGGACTCGTCGTAGCGGCCGGACAGGAAGTGGAAGCGCTGGTTGGCCGAGCCCACCCACGGCCGGCTCGGCTCCGGCCGGTCCGCCAGGTACGGGCCGTCCACCAGCAGATCGGTCGAAGCCAGCAGTTCCGCGCAGGCGGGCCGCTCGCGCAGGTCCTCCACCCGGTGCCCGGTGAAGGTCATCACCGAAAGGCCTTCCGCGCGGACCGCGGTCGCCAACGCGCCGAGGGGTTCCGGCTGGTCGAACGGTTCACCGCCGAGCAGGGTCATCCCCTGCACACCGTGCTCGTCGCGGGCCCGCAGCACCCGCTCGGCCACCTCCGGCCATGGCAACCGCGTCCCGCCCCGGGTGGTCCAGGTCTGCGGGTTGAAGCAGCCGGGGCAGCGGACCGAGCAGCCCTGCGTCCACACCGCGCAGCGCAGGCCCGGCCCCTCCGCCAGGGTGGCGTCGACGATCCGGTGGAGGTTCAGGAGTTCCATTGCGACTGCTGCTGGTTCGCCTGGTTGTCCTGCACCGCCGCGGTGCGCCGGTAGTCCTCGGTGAACTCCGACGACACCGTCTCCGCGTCGAGCAGGTCCTCCAGCAGGGGGATGTAGTCGAGGCACTTCGAACCCGTCACGCCGTGCGTCTCGGCGCTGATCGACCCGTCCCTCCCGACGGTCACGGTCACCCGGTGCGTCATACGTCGATCGTCCTTCCCCGGAGTGGCTCAGCCGGTTCCGACGGCGCCGGAACGGGTTCGGGCATGGCTGGTTCGGCGGCGGCGGCGTCGTCGGTGGCCGCGACCGCGCGAGTCTCCGCCCAGTTCCGGATGGCCAGGATCTCGTCGGACTGGGTGACCGACAGCGGCACCGTCGACTTCACCGCCCGCACCAGGTCCTCCCGGCGCAGCGGCCGCTTCTCGGCGAACGCGTCGACCAGCCCGGACAACACGGCCTGCTCGATCTCGGCGCCGCTGTACCCGTCGCTGCACTCGGCCAGTTCGGCGAACAGCGCGTCGTTCATCGGCAACTCGCTGCCGACGAACTCGTCGGTGACCCGCTTGCGCAGGTGGATCTTCCAGATCACCGCACGCTCGGCGGCCGAGGGCAGGTCGACGAAGAAGATCTCGTCGAAACGGCCCTTGCGCAGGAACTCCGGCGGCAGCGAGTCGACCTGGTTCGCGGTGGCCATCACAAAAACCGGCGCGGTCTTCTCCTGCATCCAGGACAGGAAGGTGCCGAACACCCGGCGGGCGGTGCCGCCGTCGCCCCCGCCGCCCGCACCGGCGAGACCCTTCTCGATCTCGTCGACCCACAGCACGCACGGCGCGATGCCCTCGGCGGTGCGGATGACCGCGCGCATGTTCTTCTCGCTGGAGCCGACCAGCCCGGCGAAGACCCGGCCGAGGTCGAGGCGCAGCAGCGGCAACCGCCACATGCTCGCCACGCAGACCGCGGACAGGCTCTTGCCGCAGCCGGGCACGCCGGTGAGCAGCAGGCCCTTCGGCGCGCTCAGGTTGTAGGCGGCCGCGGCCGGGGTCCAGGTGCCGCTGCGCTTGGTCAGCCAGCGCTTGAGCCGTTCGAGGCCGCCGACGGAGTCGAAGCCCACCTCCGCGGGCACGATGTCGAGCATGCCGGACCGGCGCACGGCCTGGCGCTTCTCGGCCAGGATCAGCTCCAGGTCGCCGGGGTCCAGCCCGCCGCCTTCGACCAGCGCGCGGGCGAACGCGTTCTCCGCCTCGGGCAGGGTCAGCCCGCGGGCCGCGGCGATGAAGCGGTCCCGGTCCTCCCTGGTGATCCCGATGCGCACCTGCTGGCGGTGCGCGTTGACCATGCCGTCGAGCAGTTCACCGATCTGCTGGTGGTCGGGCAGCGGGAAGTCGATGACGGTCGCTTCGTGCTCCAGCTCGGCGGGCACCTTCAGCGACGGCGAGACCAGGATGACGGTCAGCGGCACCGGGCGCGTCTTGAGCGTGGCGGCCAGCTCGCGCAACCGGCGCACGACCTCGGGGTCGGGCCGGTGCCCGCCCTCGGACACCAGCGACGGGTGCAGGTCGACAAAAACGAACACCCCCGGCTCGTTCCAGCTGTGCACCCGCTCCAGCGCCGCCGAGGCCGCCCTGGTCTCGGGCACCGGCGCGCCGCCGGCGGCCGGGGTCAGCCCGGTGATCGAGGACCACACGTGCACCCGGCGCGGGGTGCGCAGCCGGTTCCCGTCCTCGGCGATCGCGCGGATCTCCCGCACCACCCGCTGTTCCTCGTGCGTCTCGACGACGAGCAGCGGATAGCGCGCCTGCAACAACTGGGTCAGCTCTTCGCGAAACCCCCGGCCAACCATCGTTCCCCTCTCGGAAGCCCGGACCGGATGCTATCAGCGCCCACCCGGCCCCGATCGCGAAACGACCTCAGGGCGGGAGCAGTTCGCTCGGCAGCGCGGAACCGGTCTTCACGTTGTCGAGCAGGAACATCGTGTCGTACCGGCGGACGTTTTTGTCCCTTTTGAACAGAACGTCGCACAGGTCCCGGAGCTGCCGGAGTGTCTGGTCGGCGTCGGCCGGCAAGCGCTTGCCGGAGGAAATTGCGTAGCGTCCAGAGCGTGATCGACACCAACACCATCGGCATCATCGGCACGGGCGCCATCGCCAAGGACATCGTCGACGGCCTCGGCGACACCGCCGAGGCGGTCTTCCTCTCCCCGCGCAACGCCCGCACGGCGAACGCACTGGCCGACCGGCACGCCCACGTCCGGGTCTGCGCGGACAACCAGTCCGTGGTCGACGCGGCCCCGTTGCTCCTTCTCTCCGTCCGCCCCGACCAGGTGCCGGAGGCACTCGCCGGGCTGCGGGTACCGGACGACCGGGTCCTCGTCAGCGCGGTCGCGGGGTGGTCCGCCGAAGCGCTGCGCGCCCGGCTCGGCACCGACGCGACGATCGTGCGCTCGATCCCGCTGCCCGCGGTGCGCCGTCGGCAAGGCGTCACCGCCCTGTACCCGGCGCACCCGGTCGCGGAGGAGTTGTTCGGCCGCCTCGGGGGCACCGTCGTGGCCGAGACCGCGGCCGTGTTCGACGCCCTGTCCGCCGCGACCGCGTCGATTTCGAGTTACCTGAGCTACGTGGACACCGTCGCGGGCTGGATCGCCGGACAGGGCATGGCCCCGGAGGCGGCGGAGACCTACGTGCGGAGCATGTTCACCGGCGTCAGCGCCGCACTGGCCGAGCAGGGCACTCCCCTGCCCGAGCTCGCCAAGGCACACGAAACCCCGCGAGGCAACAACGAGGCCCTGCGCACGAGGTGGTTCACCGCGCAGAACCGGGCGGCGCTGGAGGACGCGCTCGAGCACATCCGCGAACGCGTCGCCACGGCCGGACCTGGCTGAGTACCGGTCACGCGTCGCGGCGGTATTCTAGTGCTAGAATAAGACGGTGACCGCGGAACTGACCGATGGCGAGCTGACGGTGCTCGGGCTGCTCGTCGAGCAGCCCCGGCACGGTTACGACCTGGAACGGGTGATCGAGGAACGAGGCGTGCGCGCGTGGACGGCGCTCGGCTTCTCCTCCATCTACTACGTGCTCGACAAACTCGCGAAACGCGGCCTGATCGAGGCGACCGGCGCTCCGGCGAAGGGCAAGGCACGCGTGACCTTCCGCGCCACGGCGGCGGGTCGTGACCTGTGCGCGGCCGCCACCCGCGAGGCGCTGGCGACGCTGACCCCGGCGCGGGCGCGGGTGCTGATCGCGATGGCCAACAGTCCCGCGCTCCCCGAGCGGGACGTGACCGCGGGACTGACACGGCGCCTGGCGGCGTTGCGGGCGCAGCTGACCGAGGTCCGCGCGGCTCGGTCGGCGCAGGAACCCCTGCCCTTCGCCGCTTCCGCGATCTTCGACCACAGCGAGGCCATGCTCAGGGCCGACGTCAGCTGGACCGAAAACACATTGGGCGCACTGGCGAAGGAGACCGCGGTGGACAAGTACGACATCAAGAAGGCCCGCAAGCAGCTCTATTCGGCGCCCACGAAGGAGTTCACCGTCGTCGAAGTGCCCGAGCTGCCGTACCTCGCGATCGACGGCCGGGGCGACCCGAACACCTCGGCCGCGTACGCGAACGCGCTCGAAGCCTTGTACAGCACGGCGTACACGCTGAAGTTCGCCGCCAAGAAGGACCTCGGACAGGACTTCGTGGTGGGCCCGCTGGAGGGACTGTGGCGAGCCGACGACCCCGAGGTTTTCCTCTCACGCCGCAAGGAACTGTGGGAGTGGACGATGATGCTCAGCCTGCCGCCCTGGGTCACCGGGGAAATGGTCCGGGCCGCGGTCGAGGGCGTCGCGAAGAAGAAGGACCTCCCCGCACTCGGCGACCTCGGCCTGCGCACTCTCGCCGAAGGAACCTGCGTGCAGATCCTGCACATCGGTTCCTACGACGACGAAACCCCCACACTGGACCGGCTACACCACCAGTACCTCCCCGAGCACGGCCTCACCTTCAACGGCGACCACCACGAGATCTACCTCAGCGACGCCCGGCGCACCGAGCCCGCCAAGCTCAAAACCATTCTGCGGCAGCCGGTGAAACCCACCTGACAAACGAAAGCCGCACTCGCGTCACCGCGCCGGTACCGCCGCGGTGTCCGGCCAGCGGCGGTGGAGTGCGTCGATGGTGAACGCGTGCGCGTGCCGCCAGCCACCGTCGGCGGTGCGTTCGGCGTCGGCGACGTGCTCTGCGGGGACGTCGAAGTGCACGTGGGTGAGCACCTCGGGATCGTGCCGCGGCCACAGCGCGAACGCGGCCACCGTGCCGCCGGCGGCCAGCACGCCGAGCGCGACCCAGCCCGCCGTGAAGCCGAAGGCGGTCACGCCCCAGCCCGCGATCGGATAGCTGAGCAGCCAGCAGGCGTGCGAGAGCGAGAACTGCGCGGCGAACACCGCCGGCCGGTCCGACTCGGCCGTCGACCGCCGCAGCACCCGGCCCACCGGGGTGAGCACCAGCGCCGCCCCGGCGCCCAGCAACGCCCAGACCACCAGCGATGGCGCCCAAGAACCGTCCACAAGCGACAGTCCGAGCGCACCGGCCACCCCGGCGCACAGCACGAGCGCGCCGGCGGTCATCACCGTGCGCTCGGCCAGCCGGTCGAGCACCTTCGGCAACGCGAGCGCCACCACGATCGTGCCCGCGCCGTTGGCCGCCAGCAGGATCGCCACCTCGGCGTCCGCCAGGCCCAGCACGTCGTGCACGTAGTTCACCGTGTTGACCATGACCACCGCCCCGGCGCCCGCCACCGCGAGGTCCAGCGCCAGCACCGCGCGCAACCTCGGCGTGGCAAGGAAAATCCGGGTTCCGGAGGCGATCCGGTCCAGCACCCCGGTGCGCTCGTTCGGCTTCGCGCGGGGCACACGGGAAGTCACCACCAGCAGTGCCGACACGAGGAACCCGGCCGCGGTCCCGCCGAACAGCCAGTGGAAGCTGAACACGCCCAGCAGCACCGCGGCCAGCAACGGGCTCAGCAGCGTCTCCATGCTCGACGCCAGCGAGGACGCCGACAGCGCCCGGGTGTACTGCTTCTCGTCGGGCAGGATGTCGGGCAGCACCGCCTGGAAGGTCGGCGTGAACGCGGCGGAGGCCGACTGGAGCACGAAGATCAGCAGGTAGACCTGCCAGATCTCGGTGACGAACGGCAGGGCCAGCACCACCGCCGCCCGCACCAGATCCAGCCCGACGAGGAAACCACGCCGCGGCAGCCGGTCGGCGCAGGCGCCCGCGATCGGCGCGATCGTCACGTAGGCGACCATCTTGATCGCCAGTGCCGTGCCCAGCACCGCCCCCGCGCGCGCACCGGCCAGCTCGTAGGCGAGCAGCCCGAGCGCGACGGTCGCCAGCCCGGTTCCCGCCAGCGCCACCACCTGCGCGGCGAACAGATGCCGATACTCCCGGTTCCCGAACACGCCGCCTCCCGCTGTCGTGTCTCGCACTCGGAGCAACCTAACATACATATGAAGAGGTCTTCATTCGTGCGGACGCACGGGGGCTGGTCTGTCCGAAGTGGACTGTGTCCCCGGGGCACGGTCCACCTCGGCGGGGGCAGGGGTTCCGCGTCCCACTAAGTGGTGATGATCGGAAGTGTGGTGGGGGTATTCGGTGGACCCAGGTTTCCGCTGGGCGTGCGGCCAGCGGGAAGCTGGGCCGCCGAGACCCCCGGCAGACTTCCGATCGTGACCACTAAGGTTCTCCCGTGGTCACTCTTCGGCGGGTCCCGGAGTTCCTTCGCCGGTTCGGCGGGGCGCGCTGGCACCTCACCGTGGGCGCCGTGGGCCTGGTGCTGTTCGCCGGGTCGCTGGTGCCGTCGCTGCACAGCCACGGCACGGTGTTCGGCGGCCTGCCCGACCGGCCCTACGACGTGCTGGCCGTGGTGGCGATCGCGCTGCAGTGCGCCCCGCTCGCGCTGTGCCGCCGGTGGCCGGTCGCCTGCCTGGCCGTGGTGTCCGCCGGCTTCGCCATCGACCAGCTCCGCGGTTACCACTCGTTCGCGGGCACCGCGCTGGCCATCGCCGTGCTGAACGCGGGATCCTGGGTGGACCGGCGGCGGAACCTCACCGTACTGCTGTTCACCGCGGTGTACGTACCGCTGTCGGTCACCCTCCACCTGCTCGGCGGGACCGAGACGCTGGCCGGGTACGTCGCCTTCTACCTGGCACTGTGCCTCGTCTGGGGCATCGGGTCGTGGTTCCGGGCGCACCGGGCCGCCGAAGCCGAGCGCCGCCGCCGCGTCGCCGAGGAGACCCGCACCGCCGAACGCACCCGCATCGCCCGCGAACTGCACGACGTGGTCACCCACCACGTGACCGCGATGGTGGTCCAGGCCGAGGCGGCCCGGTACCTGACCACCACGCCGGACCGGCTCGACCGGACCCTGACCGTGGTCACCGACACCGGCCGGGAGGCGCTGACCGAGCTGCGGCACCTGCTCGACCTGCTCGATCCCGAGGCCGGGAACCCGTCCGCCGCCGGGCTCCGCACCCTGGTGGAGCGGACGCGCCAGGCCGGGCAGCCGGTGGAGTTCAGCGAGCGCGGCACCCCGGCACAGGCCACCGGGCACGCCGGTCCGGTGGCCTACCGCGTGGTGCAGGAGGCGCTGACGAACGCGCTCAAGTACGCGCACGGCCACCGCACCTCGGTCCAGGTGCACCACGGCGTCCAGGAGATCACCGTGGAGGTCAGCACCGACGGTTCCGGTCGGCCGACCGGCTCCCCCGGCGGCAGCGGGCGCGGCCTCGACGGGCTCCGCGAACGCGTCGACGTGCTGGGCGGCGACTTCAGCGCGGGCCACGGCACCGGCGGCGGTTTCTACGTGCGGGCGCGGATCCCCGCGGGCAGCACGTCGTGAGCGCGCCGATCCGGGTCCTGGTCTGCGACGACCAGGTGCTGATCCGCACCGGGCTGGTGACGATCATCGACGCCCAGCCCGATCTCGAGGTGGCGGGCGAATGCGGGGACGGGCGGTCCGCGGTCGACCTCGCCGCCCGGCTGCGGCCCGACGTGGTGGTGATGGACGTGCGGATGCCGGTGCTCGACGGGATCGAGGCCACCCGCCTGCTGGCCGGCGCCGGGGTGGCGGAGCCGGTCAAGGTGCTGGTGGTGACCACGTTCAACCTGGACGAGTACGTCTACCGGGCGCTGCGCGCGGGCGCCAGCGGCTTCCTGCTCAAGGAGACTCCCCCGGCCCAGTTGCTGCACGGGATCCGGACCGTGGCCACCGGTTCGGCCCTGCTGGCTCCGGAAGTGACTCGCCAGCTCGTGGGCGCGTACGCCACCCGGATCCGGCCCGCGGAAGCCACTTCGCACGAGGCGCTGACGCCGCGCGAACTGGAGGTGCTTCGCCTCATCGCGGACGGTCTGTCCAACAGCGAGATCGCCGCGACGCTGG
This sequence comes from Amycolatopsis sp. YIM 10, assembly GCF_009429145.1. GTDB lineage: Bacteria > Actinomycetota > Actinomycetes > Mycobacteriales > Pseudonocardiaceae > Amycolatopsis. The sequence goes on from NZ_CP045480.1 coordinate 7,181,285, forward strand.
TGATCAGCCAGGAGACGGTGAAGACGTTCGTCTCCCGCATCCTCGCCAAGCTCGGCCTCCGTGACCGGGTCCAGGCCGTGGTCTACGCCTACCGCCACGGCCTGGTCACCTGAGCACTACATGTTCTCCGCGATCTGGTCGGCGACGCGCTGGATCGCCTGGATGGCGACGTCGGGCTCGTCGACGTAGATGTAGTGCTCGCTGTTCGCCGCGGTGGTCAGCTTGCTGTCGGTGGACAGCGCCAGCCACTTCTGCTGCCCCTCGGCCCACCGCCGCTCCAGGCCGGGCCCGTACTCGGGAAGGGCGGCCAGGTACTGCTTGCCGTGCGTGATCACCTCCACCGGGATGTCCCCGGCGGAGGCGACCATGCCGTCGGGCACCGCGAGCTGCTCCGGGCCCTGCCCGCTCAGCACGGCCTGCGTCTGGTCGCGCAGCTGCGCCCCGATCCCGGTGGCGGACGCGGGGACCTCCTCGTTGAGATCGGCGCCCTGGCTCGGCGACGTGGCGTCCATCAGGACCAGCCCCTCGACCTTGTCCTGGTGCGCGGGCGCGTACCGGCCCGCGATCAGCCCGCCGAGCGAGTGCCCCGCCAGTACCACCGGCCCGCCACCGGCCACCTGGTCGATCACCCCGGTCAGGATCTTCCCGGTGGTTTCGAAGGTCTGCGGCCCGCCGGGCTGGTCGCTGGCTCCCGCGCCGAGCCGGTCGTAGGAGCAGACCCGGTCCTTCTCCGCCAGCCTGCCCTGTAGCGCGGCGAACTTGTCCAGCCCGTCACCACCGCCGTGCAGGAGGATGATCGTCGGCCGGTGCTCCGACGCGCCCGAGCAGGACACGTTCACCGCCTTGCCGTCGACCTGGATCTTGGCCGTGCCGGTGAGCAGGTCCGCGCCCGCCTCGTCACAACCTGCCAGCGCCATGGCCGCCGCGGCGCAGCTCAGCGCTAGCGCACCGGACGCGTGGCCGTTGCGAATCATTGGAACCCTCCTGAATGGACGATCGATCGGATGCCCGGAACGCTAGTGAGCCGCGGGCCCCCGGTCGTCACCTTGACGGGGGCACCCGCGCGTAGCTCCCATGGGGGACAAACCCGACGTGCTGCCCGCCGATCGCGCCGACGTCCGCGGTGCCCAGCAACGTCATGGTCCGCCGCATGTCCGAGGTGAGGATGTCCAGGCAGCGGTCGACCCCGCGACGGCCGCCCACCATCAGGCCGTAGAGGTAGGGGCGGCCGATGCCCACCGCGCGGGCGCCGAAACCCAGCGCTGCCACCACATCCGCGCCACTGCGCACGCCGGAGTCGAGATAGACCTCGGCGCGGTCACCGATCGCGTCGACCACGCGGGGCAGCAGTTCCAGCGGCACGGGCGAGCGGTCGAGCTGGCGGCCACCGTGGTTGGACAACTGGACGGCGTCGGCACCGGCGTCCACCGCGGCGATCGCGTCCGCCACCGAAAGCACGCCCTTGACCACCACCGGCCCGCCCCACAACTGTTTGAGCCAGGCCACATCCGCCGGGCGCAGCCGCGGTTCGCGCAGGTGGTTGGACGCGCCCCACACGCCGTACTCCGAGCCGGGCGGGAAGGTCGCGAACCGCAGCGGACCGGTGGTCAGTGTGTTCGCCACCCAGGCGGGGCGACGCGCGAAGCCCGCCAGGCTACGGGCGGTGAGCCGTGGCGGGACGGAGAAGCCGTTGCGCAGATCGCTCGCCTTCAGCCCGGTGATCGCCGTGTCGATGGTGAGCACCGCGGCCTCGTAACCGTGCCGCCGCGCTTCCTCGGCGTGCTCGCGGCTCACCGCGCGATCGCGCATCACGTAGAACTGGAACCAGTTCCGGCCACCGACCGCGGCCACGTCCGCGATCGAGGTGGTGGCGTAGGTCGACAGCGTGTAGGGCACCCCGGCGGCCGCCGCGGCCGCCGCCACCGCGATCTCACCGCTGTGGTGGCTCAGCCGGCTGTACCCGGTCGGCGCCAGGAACAGCGGTGAGGCGGCGGGCCTGCCGAGAATGGTGGTGCTCAGGTCGGGGTCGCCGACCTGCTCGAAGGCACGCGGGCTGAACTCGACGCGCTCGAAGGCCTCCCGGTTGCGGCGCAGCGTGACCTCTTCCTCCGCGCCGGTGTGCACGTAGTCCCAGACCGGCGCGGGCACCCGGCGCTTCGCCCGTTTCTCCAGGTCGCCGATGGTGACGCAGCGCGCGAGCCGCCGGTCGACGGCGTCGGGGCGGGCGCCGGTGCGCGACGGGCGCCGCAGGAACGGCTCGACGTCGCTCCAACGCGGGATCCGGCGGCGCGGGTCGGCCGGGAACTGGCTCACTTACGGACCTCCAACTCATACGACAAAGTCACTTCCCGCCGCGGGTGCGTGGTTCCGGGATGCCGAGATAGCTCCGGACCTTGACCTGGGTCGTGCCCAGGTAGTCGGCGACCCAGCGGACGTCCTCGTCGTGGCGTTCGTAGAGCACGCGCACCACATCCTGGATCCTCGACCACGCGGAGGTGCGGGCGTCCACCCGCTTCCTGCCGTGGTCCGCGGCATACGCCGCCCCGAGTTCTTCCAGGAAGTCGACACCGTGCTCCTCGCGGTAGGCCGCGTAGAACCGCTCCGCCTCCGCCCGCACGGCTTCCTCGATGAAGCGCTGCCGCTCCGGATCTTCCTCGTACTCCTGCCGCAGGCGCTCACGCGCCCCGGCGTGCAAGTGGCGGCGCCAGCCGGGCAGCCGCGGCAGCTCCAGCGGGTGCGCGGCCGCCCAGTCCGCGATCGCCCCGGTCCTGGCCCGGGCTTCCGCCGCCCACAGCCGGTCCCGCAGCCCGGCGACCTGGTCACCGGTGCGCGCCCGCGCGGCCGCTTCGGCGGGAGGGACTTCTTCCTTGCGCTCCAGCACTTCACGATAGGCCTTGAAGAACGTCCGCAGCCGCTTGTCCGGCTCGTGGGCCAGGTTCGACAGCACCGGCAGTTCGTCATCGGCCATACCGCCATCTTGCCGGGTGACCGGCCCGTCAGCGCCCGTCCGGAGCCACGCGCTCGAGTTTGGTCCAACCAGTCCAGCCGCGCTCGCGCAGCAGGTCGATCAGGCGGCGCGCCGGTGGCGCGGTGTCGAACGCCAGCGCGTCCATCAACTCGGCGAACGGCGGCGCGAGATCGGTGTCACCGACGTAGTCCTCACCCCGTTCCTCGGCGGTTCGCGTGAGGTAGGCGGCCAGGTGGTCGGCCAGTCCGGGCAGCCGCGAGTCGTCGCCGTCGAGCGCCTGGCCCAGGGTGCGGTAGAAGTCGGCGAGCAGCGGGTCGTCGAGGTGTTCGCGCTTGCGCGCCGCCCATTCCGGGACCCGCTCGGGTGAGTGCGCCACGAGCGGGATCCAGCCGTCGCGTTCGACCTGGACGATCCGCTCGTCGACACCGAGCGCCCGCAACCGGTCGAGCAGCTCGACCACTTCCGGCGGCAGCACCAGGTGGTCTCCGGCGGTGAGGCGGGCGATCCGCTCGCGATGCCGTTGCCGTTCCCGGATCTCCGCGCGCAGCCGCCGGTCGATCCCCGCGACCGCCGCGGCGAACTCGTCCTCACCGGCGTCGAGAAGCTCGCGCACGCGCGCCAGCGGGACCCCGGCTTCGGCGAGGGTGCGGATCTTGATCAGCTCGACCGCGGCACCGGCGCCGTACCGCCGATACCCGGAGTGGTCCCGCTCGGGCTCGGGCAGCAGGCCCTTGGCGTGGTAGTGCCGGACCGCGCGCACCGTCACCCCCGCGTACGCCGCCAGCTCGCCGATGGTCAACATCGGGCCAGTATCCGCGCGATCTCCGGCGCGTGCGTGACGACCAGCCGGTGGTCGGCGTCGAGCCAGTGCGTGGTGATCGACGGCAGTTCACGCGTGAGCCGCTCGACCCCGGCGCGCCAGTTCCGGTTCCGCCACGGCGTGCGGCCTTCCTCGCTGTTCCCGGCCATCGAGGTCGACATGATCATGGTGACCGGGCGGTCGAGCTGCCGGTACCGCGCGAGAATGCCCGCACGCACCACGTCGATCTCCAGGTTCAGGGCGAGGATGTCGGCCGCGGTGAGCGACTGGTGCGCGGCCAATTCCTCCGCCATCGCACGGAATTCCGGCAGGTCGGCCTCGCCGAGGAACGGTTCGGGCACCGGGTTCGCCCCGTCGATCAGCACGAGCCCGGCCACCGCGTGTTTCGCGGCGTGGTGCACGGCCAGATCCGCGCCCAGCGAATGCCCCACGAGCAGGGGCGGCTCGTCCAGCGTCGCGAGCACGGCGGTGAGGTCGCCGAGTAACGCGTCGAAGGTGTACCGGTCGGCGGGCGAAGATCGGCCGTGGCCCCGGAGGTCGAAGCTCAGCACGTCGTGGTCGAGACGCAGCAGCTCGATCAGCTCGCGCAGATCGTCCTGCGTGGTGAGGAGCCCCGGGCACAGGACGAGCGGACGTCCACGGCCGCCGCGGCACATCGCGATCGTGACGCCGTCGTGGTGGATTTCGGTGGTCATGCCGCCAGGCTGAAGGGTTGACCCTGCGTCATGGTCAAGCCCGCGGATCGATGTTCGGATTGAGGTGGAAGACGTTGCCGGGGTCGTAGGCGCGTTTGAGCGCGACGAGCCGGGCGAGCTTGGCCGGCGGGAAAGCGCGCTGGATCCGGTCGTCGCTGAGGGAGTTGACGTACACGCCGTCCGCGAACGGTTCGACGGCACGGGCGCTCCGCCGGGCGGCGGCCATCCGCGCGCCGTCCTCGGCGGGGTCGGTCCAGCCGATTCCCGTGCCGTACTCGAACTTCGTGCCGCGATAGCTGAACGCGGTGTCCTCGTCGGCCACGTCGGCGATCGCACCGCCGTACGCCTGAAGACCGGCGTTGGGCAGACCGGGCTGCCGCGGGTCGTCCGCGCCACGGGACAGGAACGCGTCGATCGCGGCGTCGGACAGCCCGGGCAGGTAGTGGCCCTTCGAGTAGCGGCGCAGGGCGTGGCGGCCGGTCTGATCGTCCCGCTGCTGGAGGTCCAAATAGGACAGTTCACCGACGCGGCTTTCCCGCGGGCGCCCGAGTTCGCGCATCCTCCGCACCAGCGGCTCCGCCGCGGTCGGGTCGCCGACCCAGACGAAGCCCACTTCGAGTCGCCCGCCCTGCCCCAGTGACGCGGTGAAGGTCGCCCGCCGGGGCGCTTCGGCGCTCAGGTCGCGCCAGGTGCGCATGACCGCGGTGGCCCGCTCGGCGGGGAACTCGTACTCGGCCACCAGTGCCCGCGTGCCCACCGGGTGCAGCGCGAACTCGAACTCGGTGACGATGCCGAAATTGCCGCCACCGCCACGCAGTCCCCAGAACAGCTCGGGATTCTCGGTGGCGCTCGCCCGGACCACCGCGCCCTCGGCGGTGACCACCTCGAACGACAGCACGTTGTCGCAAGCCAGTCCGTACTGCCGGGCGAGCCAGCCCATGCCGCCGCCGAGGGTCAGCCCGCCGACGCCGGTGTGGGACACGTTGCCCGCGGTGGTCGCCAGCCCGTGCCGCTGTGCCGCGCGATCGAGTTCGCCGAGCAGGGCGCCGCCGCCGACCCAGGCCCGGCGGCCCTCGACGCGCACGCCGTTCAGCGGGGTCAGGTCGATCATCAGCCCGTCCTCGGGCACGGCCAGCCCCAGCCCGCTGTGCCCGCCGCAGCGAACGCCGATCTCCAGGTCGCGCTCGCGGGCCAGGCGCACGGCGCGCACCACGTCGGTGACGCTCGCGCAGCGCGCGATCAGCCGCGGGCGCCGGTCGACCATCGCGTTCCAGACGGTCCGCGCCTGGTCGTAGCCGGGGCTGCCCGGCTGGAGGAGCTGGCCGTCGAAGGCGGTTTCGGTAGTGGTCATGGTGACCAGCGTGACGGGAATCGGTCCGGACCCTAAAGTCCAATTCCATGTCGCGATCCAGGACCAATTCGCTGTCCGCCGAACTGCTCGTCCAGCTCGACCGGGACACGAAGGTACCGCTGCACCGCCAGCTGGGGACCGCCATCCGGGAAGGCGTCCAGTCCGGGCGGTTGCCGCTCGGCACCTCGCTGCCGCCAACCCGGGCGCTGGCCGCGGACCTCGGTGTGTCGCGCGGCGTGGTCGTCGAGGCGTACCAGCAGCTGGTGGCCGAGGGGTACCTGGCGAGCCGGTCCGGCGGCTACACCCAGGTCGCCGCCGGGGCGCGGACCGCACCGCGACCGGCACCGCGGGCCGTCCGGCCACCGGCGCCCGCGATCGACTTCGGCTACGGACGGGCCGACGTGTCGAGCTTCCCGCGAGCCGCCTGGCTGCGGTCGATCCGCCGCGTGCTCACGGAAATCCCGGCGGACCGCTTCGGTTATCTCGACGGGCGCGGTGTGCCGGAACTGCACCTGGCGCTGAGCGACTACCTCAACCGCGTGCGCGGCACGGCGGCCACGCCGGACCGCGTGGTCATCTGCAACGGTTACGCCCAGGGCCTCGCGCTGCTGCTGCGGGTGCTCGCCGACGCCGGTGCGAAGCGGATCGCGGTGGAGGATCCCTCGGCCGACGACGACGCCCGGCCGATCGCCGCCGCACTGGGCATGTCGGTCACCGGCGTTCCGGTCGGGCCCGAGGGAATCGACGTGACCGCGCTCGACCGCACGCACGCCGACGCCCTCGTGCTCACCCCGTCGCACCAGTGGCCGACCGGCGGTGTGCTGGCCGCGGACGCGCGCGCGGCGGTGGTGCGCTGGGCCGCCCGCACCGGCGCGCTGGTGATCGAGGACGACTACGACACCGAATACCGCTACGACCGCGCGCCCATCGGTGCCCTGCAGGGCCTGGCACCCGAGCAGGTCGCCTACGCCGGAACCGCGAGCAAAACGCTCGCGCCGGGGTTGCGGCTCGGCTGGCTCGTGCTGCCCGCGCACCTCGTCGGTCCGGTCGCGGAGGCGAAGGTGGCCGCCGACCGGGGCTCGCCGGTGATGGACCAGCTGACCTTCGCCGATTTCCTCACCCGCGGCGAATTCGACCGGCACCTGCGCCGCATGCGCCCGGTCTACCGGCGCCGCCGCGACGCGCTGCTCGGCGCGCTGCACGAGTTCCTGCCCGAGCTGGAACCGGCGGGCATCTCGGCCGGGCTGCACCTGGTGACCTGGCTGCCGCCCGGCTGGGACGAGGCGGCCGTGGTCGAAACGGCGGCCGCGAACGGCGTCGGCATCGCGGGGCTGGCGCAGTACCACCTCGGACGGCCCGAACGCGGCGGCCTGATCTTCGGTTACGCCACGCTCAACGAACAGACCATCCGGCGTGGCGTCGCCCGGCTCGCCGCCATCCTCGACGCTTCACCGTGAGCTGGCGCGGATGTGGGCGCGTTCGCCCTGAGGGCCGAAGAGGACGAGCAGTTCGACCGCCCGTCCGTCGGCGGTGCCGAGAAAGTGCGGCAGCGCGGTGTCGAACTCGGCCGCCTCCCCTGGCGGCAGCACCAGGTCGCGGTCGCCGACCACCAGCCGCAGTCGTCCGTCGAGCACGTAGAGCCACTCGTACCCGCCGTGGGTCTGCGGGGTCGGCTCCCCCGGTTCCGCCCTGGCCGGGATGAGCATCTTGAACGCCTGCAGCCCGCCCGCCCGCCGGGTCAGCGGCACGAACGTCATGCCGTGGCGGTGGATCGGCTTCAGGTGGATGCGCGGATCCCCGGTGCGCGGCGCGCCGACGAGGTCGTCGAGCGGCACCCCGTACGACCGGGCCAGCGGCAGCAGCAGTTCCAGGTTGGGCCGGCGGCGGCCGCTTTCCAGCCTGGACAGCGTGCTCTCCGAGATGCCGGTGGTCGCGGACAGCTCGGCCAGCGTGAACCCCCGCTGCTTGCGCAGCCCGCGAAGGCGCGGCCCGACCGCTTCCAGCGCGTCCTCGATCTCCTCAGCCATCCCCCCATCTTGCCGACTCGGCAAGATTTCGTGCAATCCGGTGCCGAGCCGGGCAACAGTGCCTCATGACCACTTTGGACCAGGGGCCGCCCAGGACCGGCCCCGGCGAGAAGGAAGTCCTGGTGGGTTTCCTGGACTACCTGCGCACGTCGGTGGCCGCCAAGGCCGAGGGCGTGCCCGAACCCCACGTCCGCACCGCGGGCGTGCCGTCGGGCACCAATCTGCTCGGCCTGGTCAAGCACCTCACCCACGTCGAACGGCACTGGCTGCTCGGGGTCCGCACCACCAACTGGGGCGCCACCTTCCGCCCGGCACCGAAGGAAAGCGCCGAGGAGATCCTCGCCGCCTACCGGGCGACCACCGCGCGGGCCAACGAAGTCATCGCGGCCACCGAGCTGACCGAGTCCGTCACGGGCGCCTCGCTGCGCTGGACGCTGACCCATCTGATCGAGGAAACCGCCCGGCACGCCGGGCACGCCGACATCCTCCGCGAATTCATCGACGGCAGCCGCGGCCGATGACCCCGAACCGAAAGACAGTCCCGATGCACCGGATCCTCCGCCGCGCCGCCGCCGCACTGGCCGCGGCCGTGCTACTCACCGCCTGTGGTTCGGCCACCGAGGTGGTGGACAGATCAGCGCCCGCCGCCGATCACGAGGCCGCGACCCGTGGCGACGCCGAGTTCTCCGCCCGCTTCCGCCACGAGTTCGCCGACGTCGACGGTGTGCGCATGCACTACGTCACCGGCGGCACCGGCCCCGCGCTCGTGCTGCTGCACGGCTGGCCGCAGACCTGGTACAGCTGGCGCGAAATCCTGCCCGCGCTCGCCGACCACTTCACCGTGTACGCGATCGACCTACCCGGCCTCGGCGACAGCGCGGGCGCCCCGCCCAGCTACGACAAAGCCACCCTCGCCCGCTACACCCACACCCTCGTCGCCGACCGGCTCGGGCAGCGGGACGCGCGGATCGCCGGGCACGACCTCGGTGCCGCGGTCGCCTTCCAGTACGCCGCGCAGTTCCCCGGCGACGTCGGCAAACTCGCCTACCTGGACCTGCCACTGCCGGGTCCGGCGATCGACGCCACCACCTACCGCGGACTGAGCTGGCACATCGCCTTCCACTCCCAGCCGCGGGTGCCGGAAACCGTAGTGGGAAACGACGTCCGCGACTACCTCGCGTTGTTCTACCCGCAGGTCGCGTTCGGCGGCACGGCCTTCGGCGGACCCGGCGCTCCGTCGCCGTTCGACGAAGCCGAAGTCGACGAATACGCCCGGACCTACACCCGGCCCGAAGTGCTCCACGGCGGCTTCGAGCTGTACCGCACCCTGGGCCAGGACGTCGCGGCCAACACCGGCGCCGCTCCCATCACCACGCCGACCCTGCTGATGAGCGCCGAAGGCCTGCTCGAATCCACCAGGGCCACGGTGGCACCCCGGATCAGCACGATCGCGCGTGCCGTCGAGGTTCCCCGCGCCGGGCACTGGCTCGTCGAAGAGAACCCCGGGTTCGTCACCACGGAACTCGTGAACTTCCTGCGTCAGTGATCGCCCGGCGCTGAACCCCGTTCAGCCGATCCGGCCGGGCGACGAGCGCGCAGGTTCCGTCGCCGATCTCTTCCAGCGCGAGGGGATCGGCGATGGCCGGTTGTTCGCGGATCGCACCGAGTGCCGCGATGGTGCGATCCAGGGACCAGCCGAGCGCACTGGCCAGCACGTCCGGCGTGAGCGGCCGGCCGCCGTGCGCGAGCGCGGCGATCACCGTCAGCGCGTCGTACACCACGGAGTCGGCGAGGGTGCTGCCGTCCATCTGCTCGCTGAGCCTGCCGAAGAACCGGGCCATCTCCCCGAACCTGGCCGCGGCGGTCGTTCCCGCGCCGAAGATCTCGGCGCCCTGCCGCGCGGCGGTGGCGATCTCGCGGTGCGCGCCGGTGTCGGTCTGCCAGGCACGGAGCCAGACTTCGTCGTCGACGCCGTACCGCTCGCGGCGTTCGCCGGGATCCGCTTGGCGCACCACCAATCCCATCGCTTCGAGATAACCGATGGACTTGGACACCGACGCCGGGCTGACCCGCAACCGGCGCACCAGCTCGGCCGCGGTCAGTCCGCGGTCCGCGGTGAGCAGGCAGACGAACACCCTCGCGGTCATCCGGGGCATCCCGGTCGCGGCCAGCAGACCGGCGAACCGGTCGACAAAACCGCCGGACGTCCCGTCCTGCTCGGGTTCCGCGGGCTTCGCGGGTTTGCTCCGGCGGGCGCGGTGCCCGGCGACCTGCTGGGCGTGGTCGGGCCGGTAGTCGCCGGACGTGCCGTTGCGCGCCACCTCACGGCTGATCGTGGACGTGGGGCGGTCGAGCCGCCTGCCGATCTCGGCGTATCCGAGCCCGTCGGCCAGCCATCTCGCGATGCGCCGCCGCTCCTCGTGGGTCAGCCGGGGTCCCGGCACACCGATCACCTCCCCCTTTGCGTTCAGCCACAGTACAGTGCAACGGCCACTCCGGGTAATTGCATTCACCCGCAATCCTGTTGCAACGATATGCCGTTCTACGTGGCAATTTCACTGCATTCTCGTTGACGATCGAGCGAACGCAACGTAGCTTTCGTTCATTCTGAAAGGGGAATCACCATGCACGTACTGGTCGTGTCGACCGTGTCGGACAACGGGAAGTTCTGGACCGGGCTGAAGAAGGCCCGCACCCGGTTGCCCAAGGCCGCCAAGTGGAAGCTCGCGGTGGCGAGCGCGGACGGGACCAAGGCGGTCAACGTCATCACCCACGAATCCGTCGAGAGCGTCCGGGAATTCTTCGAAGCGCACGCGGGCGCGTACGCCACCACGGAGTACTTCGAGGCGGACGCCGCGAACGCGGTCGGTCTCCCGCGATGACCGTCGACGTACCGCGGCTGCGAGCCGTGACCGCCGGACTCCTCGCCGAGTACGGCATTCCCAGCGCCGCCATCGGCATTCTCCACAATGGACAGATCACCGAGTTCGCCACCGGCGTCCGAAACGCGGGAACCGGCGAACCCGCCACCACCGACACGGTGTACCAATGCGGTTCGATGACCAAAACCTGGACCGCACTGGCTTTCCTGCAACTCGTCGACGAAGGCGGGGTCGAGCTGGACGAGCCGGTGCGGACGTACCTGCCCGGGTTCGCGGTGGCCGATCCCGGGGTGAGCGCCCGCGTCACCCCTCGCCATCTGCTGTACCACACCAGCGGGATCGAGGAGGACTTCGGCGATCCCGGTGAAGGCGACGACGTCTACCAGCGCATGGTGGAGAACATCGCCGACGCGCCACAGGTTTCACCGCTGGGCCACACCCACGGTTACAGCGCGGCGCTGGGTTATGCCGTGCTCGCCCGGATCCTGGAAGTGCGCGACGGCAAGCCGTGGGACGAGATCATGCGGGAGCGCCTGTTCGAGCCCATGGGCCTGACCAGTACGAACAGCCGAAACGATCGGGTCGACCCGAGCCGTGCGGCGACCGGGCACCTGATCCGGTCGCTCGGCGAAGGCCCGATCGTCACCCCGATCGACTTCCTCCCGCGTGCCTACGGTCCCGGCGGCAACATCACCTCGACCACCGGCGAAGTGCTGGCGCTGGCGCACGTCCTCCTCAACGAGGGCACGGCCCCGGACGGACGGCGGATCCTCTCGGCCGAAGGCATCCGGGAGATGACGCGGTCACGGGTCCCGGTGCCCGATCCGTACCTGTTCGGGCCGGAATGGGCGCTCGGCCTGATCGTCTGCGACTGGCACGGCCAGACCGTCTACGCCAGCGACGGCAGCACGATCGGCCAGAACGCCCGGCTGCGGCTGCTGCCGGACTCGGACACCGCCATCGTGCTGCTGACCAACGGCGGCCCACGGGAAAGCTTCTACCGCAAGGTGTTCAACGAGATCCTGACCGATCTCGGCACGGTCACCGTACCGGAGCTGCCCGCCCCGGATCCCGCGCTGAAGCTCGATCCGTCCCGGTACGAAGGCGTTTACCAGCGGCCGGGGGCAAGGTACGAAGTGCACGCGGAAGCCGGGAAGCTGCATCTGACCGTGTTCCTCGACCCGATGCAGGCGGACTTCCTCGGCAAGCCCGACCGCCTCACCTACGACCTGCTTCCCGTGAGCGAAACCCATTTCCTGATGCCTCCCGCGGACGCGCTGGAGGACGTCCAGCCGGTCGCGCTCCACGACTTCACCGGCGGCCGTGCCGGTTACTTGCACACCAACTGCAGAACGAACCCACGACGGGAGTGACCGCCTCGGCTACGCTCGGTGTTGTCGATGTCAACCGAGTACAGGAGCGATCGTGGGTCTCGCGGTGCGATGGAAGCGCACGCCGGCAAAGCTCGTCGTCACCGTGGAAGGTGAAGTCGACACCAGTACGGTGCGGAGACTGAAGGACTCCGTGGCCACCGCGAGGGACAACGGGGAGGATCTGGACCTGGTCGTCGACCTGCGCCGGGTGACCTTCCTCAACTCGGCGGGGCTGGCCGCACTGGTCGAGGTCGCCAGCCAGTGCCACCGCGTCGGCCAGGAGCTCCGGCTGGTCTGCACCACGCACGCCGTGCTGAACCCGATCCGGCTCACCGGCCTGGACCAGGTGTTCACCATCGTCGACACACCCTGAGTCCGCGTGGCAGGTTGGGAAGCATGACGCCCGACGATGTCCGCAACACCAGTTTCACGAAGTCCCCGTTCTTCAGACGCGGCTACGACGAGCACGCGGTCGACGCCTTTGTCGCCCGCATCGAGCAGACCCTGCGCGGCACCGATCGCCTCACCGCGGCGGAAGTGCGCGATGTCACCTTCGGCAAGGCGCGGTCCGGGCAGCGCGGTTACCACGTCGACGAGGTGGACGCCTTCCTCGACCTGGCCCAGCGGGAGCTGGAAGGCCGATGACCGACGAGGAACTGCTCGTCGAGTTCACCCTGGCCCGCCTGGACCACCCCGAGCTGGACCTGGACGAGGTCGCGGCACTGGTGGTCCGGCGGGCGGGGCCGGACCGCATGCTGGAGTTCGCCGCGGCGAACCTCGGCACGCGGGACGAACTGCGCGGCGCGGTGTTCCCGGCCGCCGTCGAACACGTCTTGCGCGTGGTGCTGACCCTGCGCGGCCCGGCCGACTGACCTAGCGGACCAGCGGCAGCACGATGTCGTCGACTATGTGCCGTACGTACGCGCCGTCCACGGGCTCGCCGAGCATCAGGGTGCGGAAGAAAACGAGCGCGGGCCCCAGGTACCAGAGGGTGTCGAGGTAGGCGTCCCCGGTGAACTCGCCGCGTGCCTTGCCCCGTTCGAAGACCTGCACCATCAGCTCGCGGCGGGCGGCGATGAACCCGCCGCGCATCGCCTCGGCGAGTTCGGGGCTTCGCCGCAGCTCGCCGATCAGCCCGGTGATCACGTCACCGAGCCGGTCCAGTTCGGTCATCAGCCCGCCGAGCACGGCGACCAGGTCATCGCGCAGCGAGCCGGTGTCCGGCGGCTTCTGGGAGATCTCGATGGTGCGGGTGAACGCGGCCACCACCAGCGCCGCCTTGTTCGGCCAGCGCCGGTAGACCGTCGCCTTGCTGGCCCGCGCGCGGGCGACCACGGCGTCGATGGTGAGCCGGTCGTAGCCGGTCTCCCGCAGCACGTCGATGGTCGCGGCCAGCAGCTCGTCCTGCCGAGCCTGCCCACCCCGCAGCGGAGCCGTGGTCATGGCGGGATCCTACGTGACAGAATCAGTACGGTACCGTACCGTACTCCTTGAACGGCGTTGAACTCCTCCGAAAGGCAAGGTGCTCACCATGTCGGCCTTCCCCCTGCGCGACGTCGATTTCGATGCGGCCTACCAGGGCAAACCACTGCTCAAGGGCAGTGAGGTCACCTTCGACCTCGCGCCGTGGGACATCGGCGCGCCGCAACCCGCGGTGGTCGAACTGGAGCGCGACGGCCGGTTCCACGGCGAGGTGCTGGACGTCGGCTGCGGCCTCGGCGAGAACGCGGCGTTCCTGGCGACCCGCGGCCACCGGGTCACCGGCGTCGACGGCTCGGCGACCGCGCTCGAGGAAGCCGCCCGGCGGGCCGCGAAGCGCGGCGCCGAAGTCACCTTCGTGCAGTCCGACGCGACTTCGCTCACCGAACTCGACGAGCAGCGGTACGACTCCGTGCTCGACAGCGCGCTGTACCACTGCCTCGACGACGAGCAGCGGCAGCGCTACGCCGAGGCACTGCACCGGGTGACCGCGCCGGGCGGGCAGCTGAACCTGTTGTGCTTCGCGGACATCGACGAAGGCCTGCGGTTCCCGATGAGCGTCAGCCAGGAGAACCTGCGCACGAACCTCGGCAAGCATTGGGACATCGAGGAAATCCGCCGCAACGCCTACACCACGTCACTGACCGAGGAAGCGTTCGTCCAGGTCGGCATCCAGGCGCTGGCGAGCATGGGCTTCTCCATCGACCCGGACCGGATCCGCCGCGACGAGCGGGGCCGGATCCTCGGCCCCGTCTGGCACCTCCGCGCGAAGCGGCGCTGACCACCGCTCAGAGCCCGAACGCGCCACCCTCGACGAGGATCAGCAGGCCGATCCCGATCAGCACGACCGGCAGCAGCACGTGGCCCCAGCGCGCGAGCGCACCGGCGACCACCCGGCGGGCCGCGAAGAACCGGCCCAGCAGGCACCAGAGGGCGACCAGCACCAGGAACACCACCGCGAAGACGATCAGGCCGCCGGCCCCGGCCGTGGCGAACACCGGGACGTAGACCCCGATGTTGTCGCCGCCGTTGGCGAAGGTCACCGCCGCGACGGCGAGCACGGCCGGGCCGGTACCGGTACCGCCCGGCTCGCCGTCGCCGTCGTTGTCGCCGTCGCGGCGCAGCCGCCAGGCCGCGCGGATCCCGAGCGCGAGCGGCAGCACGCCCAGGTACGGGATCACCGAGGCGGGCAGCAGCCCGGCGCCGAACGCCCCGGCGATCGAGACCGCGAGGATCGCGGTGAAGCCGAGGTACTGCCCGAGGACGACGCGGATTCCCCCGCGCCGGTGCCCGGCGGCTTGACCGAAGTACAACGCCAGGAGGACGAGGTCGTCGAGATTGGTGACGGCGAACATCCCGGCGGCCTGGCCGATGAGCCCCAGATCCACCCCGGTCCTTCCGCCACGCCCCCGTCCACCGCGACTCTAGCGGTCACGCGCGCCGAGGCGCGGGCCACGATGGCCATGGCCTCGCCGACCGGCAGACCAGCGGGTATGGGCACGCTGTCGATCTCGGCCCGCCACGCCGCGAGCAACCAGTCGACCACGATGTCCTGTTCCACGTCGCCTCACCATCCGTCCCCAGTGCACCGGTAGTCGCCGCTGTTTGCGTTGGTGTTACCGGGGTTTCGCCACCACGTGCGCCGGATCACCGTCCAGGTAGGACAGTCATCCCCCAGGTGGGTGGTTCTGGTGGCGGACCACGCCATCTGACGCGGGTGCGATGCCGCCTAGTCTTTCCGCATGCGACGCTTCGACGACGAGGACCTCACCGGCGCGGAGTTCCGCGAGTGCGACCTGAGTAGAGCCCGGTTGGTCGGCGTGGTCATGCAGGATGCCGAGATCGACGGCCTGGTCACCAATCTCGTGGTCAACGGGGTCGAGGTCATGTCGTACGTCGAGGCGGAACTCGACCGCCGCCACCCGGTGCGGTTGCTGATCCGCTCCGATGAGCCTGCCGACCTGCGAGAGGCCTGGCGGCAACTTCAGGAAGCCTGGGCGACGACCACCGAGCGTGTCCGGTCCATGCCCGGGAACAGCGAGCATCACGGCGTCGACGGCGAGTGGTCGATGGTCGAAACCCTGCGTCACCTTGTCTTCGTGCACGACTCCTGGTTCCGGCGCTGCGTGCTCGGGCTCACCGAGCCGTTCACGGCCATGGGGCTGGGTCCACCGTTTGTCATGGACCAGGAGAACGGGCTCGACCCGTCCGCCCGACCGAGCCTCGACGAGGTGCTCGCCGTGCGCGACCGGCAGGCTTCGGAAATCGAGGCGTGGCTGGCCGAGGTCACGTCTGATCAGCTCGCGCAGCCCGCGCCGGTGCCCGACGACGACAGATGGCCCACGTACGCCAAGGGGCGGGCAGTGCGGCAATGCCTCGGCACCGTGCTCGACGAGGAATGGGCTCACCACGGGTTCTGCACACGCGACCTGGACAAACTGTCGCGTCAGGAGTCTGCGTTGGATTCATGAGCCGGGATCGCACCGCGCGCAGCAGTGACAGACAGCGTGGTCCGTCACATTCCGCACCGCCGCTTTGACATCTGGCCGCGGGTCGTCGCAGGATTCGCACAGGTGTTCTATCGCGGTCGGCTTCCCCTCGGCGGCACGAGTTCGGTGAGGGTGTTCGGCCGGTGTCGTTCAACGGAGGCGCGGGTTCGCGCTGGAAGGATCTCGCGGCCCGGCTGGACGGCCGGGCGGTGGCCGAGGGCATCGAGCGGGACAGCCCGACCTCGAACCGGCGCCGCGAGCTGTACGTGCCGCCGCGGGACCTGCGGGATCGGCGGATGCCCGACCACACCGGCGCGCCCCGGCGGACGCCGTTCGCCGAGCTGCACTGCCACTCCTACTTCAGCTTTCTCGACGGCGTCTCCTCCCCCGAGGAACTGGTCGAGGAAGCCGCCCGGCTGGAGCTGGACGCGCTGGCGCTGACCGACACCGACGGCCTCTACGGCGCGGTCCGCTTCGCCCAGGCCGCCCGAGAACTCGGCGTCCGCACCGTCTACGGCGCCGAACTCAGCCTGGACCTGCCGCGCCGGCAAACCGGCGTCGCCTATCCGGAAGGCGAGCACCTGCTCGTACTGGCCCGCGGCCCGGAGGGCTACCGGCGGCTGTGCCGGGTCATCTCCGCCGCGCACCTGCGCGCCGACGCGGAGAAGGGACTTCCGCGCTACGACCGCGAGGAGTTGGTGGGCGAGCTGGCCGGGCACGTCAAAGTCCTGACCGGCGGTGATCACGGAGCGGTCCGGCGCGCCTACCTCACCGGCGGGCTGCCCGCCGCCGACCGCGCGCTCAGGACCTTGATCGAGCAGTTCGGGCGCGAGCACGTGGTGATGGAACTGATCGCCTACGGGGAGCCGCTCGACGACGTGCACAACGGCGACCTGGCCGCCCTCGCGGAAGAGCATCGCCTGACGATGATCGCGTCGAAGGGCGTGCGTTACCACTCGCCACGCCGCGGCCGGGCGCTCGCGCCGGCCGTCGCGGCACTGCGGGCCCGGCGCACCGTCGACGAGATGGAGGGCTGGCTGCGTGCCTCCGATGACGCCTTCCTGCGCTCCGGCGCGGAAATGGCGGACATTTTCCGTCGTTACGAAGGCGTTGTGCAGGCCGCGGCGTTGCTCGGCGTCGAATGCTCCTTCGATCTGAGCCTGGTCGCGCCGCGCCTGCCGCCGTTCCCGGTCAAGGAGGGTTACACCGAAATCACCTTCCTGCGGCACCTGACCCGCGAAGGCGCCGCACGCCACTACGGTCCCCGCGAGAACAACCCGAAGGCGTACGCGCAGTTGGACCACGAGCTGGAGATCATCGAAGCTCTCGGCTTCCCGGGTTATTTCCTGGTGGTGTGGGACATCGTGCGTTTCTGCCGCGACAACGACATCCTCTGCCAGGGCCGGGGCTCGGCCGCGAACTCCGCGGTCTGCTACGCACTGGGCATCACCAAGGCCGACCCCGTTCGCTGGGGCCTGCTGTTCGAGCGCTTCCTCGCGCCCGAACGCGATGGGCCGCCGGACATCGACATCGACATCGAGTCCGACCGCCGCGAAGAGGTCATCCAGTACGTCTACGAACGCCACGGCCGTCACCGCGCCGCCCTGGTCGCCAACGTGATCACCTACCGCCACCGCTCCGCGGTCCGCGACGCCGCCCGCGCGCTGGGCCACTCCCCCGGCCAGATCGACCGCTGGGCCAGAACCCTCGATTCCTGGGGCACGCTGGCCTCCGCCCGCGCCGACCCCGACCAGGACATCCCCGCCGACGTCCTCGACCTGGCCGCCGGGCTCGAAGGCACGCCCCGGCACCTCGGCATCCACCCCGGCGGCATGGTGATCACCGACCAGCCGGTGTCGGAGATCGTGCCGGTGGAGAACGCGCGCATGGCCGATCGCACCGTTCTGCAGTGGGACAAGGACGATTGCGCCGAAATCGGGCTGACCAAGTTCGACCTGCTCGGCCTGGGCATGCTCTCGGCGATCCACTACACGATCGATCTGGTCGCCGAGCACGAGCACACCGAGATCGACCTGGCGCACCTCGATCTGGCGGACCCGGCCGTGTACGACATGCTCTGCGCCGCCGACGCGATCGGAGTGTTTCAAGTGGAATCCCGCGCGCAGCTGGCCACCCTGCCGCGGTTGCGGCCGCGCGAGTTCTACGACCTCGTCGTCGAAGTCGCGCTCATCCGGCCGGGCCCGATCCAGGGCGGTTCGGTGCACCCGTACATCCGCCGCCGCAACGGTGACGAGTGGGAACACGCGCACCCGCTGCTGGCGCGGTCGCTCGACCGGACTCTGGGGGTGCCGCTGTTCCAGGAACAGGTGATGCAGATGGCCGTCGACGTCGCCTCGTTCACCGCCTCCGAAGCGGACCAGCTCCGCCGCGCCATGGGATCCAAGCGCTCGCACCGGAAAATGGCCCAGCTCCGCGAACGCTTCTACGCGGGAGCCGCCGCCAACGGCGTCACCGGCGCGCTCGCCGACCAGATCTTCACGCAGGTCGAAGCGTTCGCGGGCTACGGTTTTCCCGAGGCGCACTCGATGTCGTTCGCGCATCTCGTCTACGCGTCGGCGTACCTGAAGCTGTACCACCCGGCCGCGTTCTGCGCGGGTTTGCTGCGGGCCCAGCCCATGGGCTTCTACTCCACCCAGTCGCTGACCGCCGACGCCCGGCGCCACGGCGTGCTCGTCCACCATCCCGACGTCGAACGCAGCCTGGCGTGGACCACCACCGAACCCGACCCGGACAGCCACGGCGGTGTCGCCGTCCGCCTCGGCCTCGGCGAAATCCGGGGCCTCAGCGAGGAAGCCGCCGCGCGCGTGGTCGCCGAACGCCCCTTCACCGGGATCGACGACCTCGCCCGCCGCACCGAACTCGGCGTGACGCAACTGGAAAACCTGGCCACTGCGGGCGCCCTGAAACCACTCGAAGAATCCCGGCGGCGCGCACTGTGGACAGCCGGGGCGGCCGCCCGCGACAAACCGGGGCTGCTGCCCGGGATCAGCGTGCCTGCCCAGCCACCGGCACTGCCCGGCATGAGCTCGCTCGAACTGCTCACCGCCGACGTGCACACCACCGGCCTGTCCGCCGACCAGCACCCCGTCGACCTGCTGCGCACGCAACTCACCGAACGCGGCGCGCTCACCGTGGCCCGACTGTCCACTGTGCTCGGTGGCACCCGCGTACTGGTCGGCGGTGTGGTCACCCACCGGCAACGCCCACCCACCGCGGGCGGCGTCACTTTCCTTTCCCTGGAGGACGAAACCGGGGTGGTCAACGTCACCGTCTCGCCCGGCCTCGATCGCAAGTACCGCACCATGATCCGAAGCAGCACGGCTTTGTTGGTGCGCGGCATCCTCGAGTCGAACTCCGGCGCGCTCAACGTCGTCGCGGACCAACTCCAGCCGCTGACGGTCACCGGCACCATCCCTTCCCGCGACTAGGTCGGTGCGGCACATCGTGGCTCAGCGGTGTCCGGAAGAGGACACGGCCCCCACCGCACGCCCGTGTTGGATGAACATAGCTCGCAAAGCGGTTCGAGTATATCCGCAGGGAGTGGTCGAAATGACCGAACCAGACGGTGGCGCGAACAACAAGGGGGGCGGGTCGCAAGCCCCGCAAGAGTCCGGTGGGCGGGGATCCGAGAAAGCGGCCGCGGGCGAGGGCGGCGGGGAACACCAGACCCAGCCCGAAAGCACGAGCGAAACGGACGCCGCACCCCCATCCGGCGCGTCGGCGTCCGAGGGGGACGCGAACGAGCAGGCGCCGGAGCAGGCGGAACAAGATCCGGCGAGCGTCGGCGGTACCGCCACCGGCGAGCAGGCGGGCGACGCGGGCTCCGAAGACAGCGCGCGGCAACCAGAAGGCGTGGGACAGCAACCAGCAGGCCAGGAAGGCGCGGACCAGCAGGCCACCGATCAACAGGCCACGGATCAGCAAGGCACCGATCAACGGGCCACCAATCAACAAGGCACCGATCAGCAAGGCACCGATCATGAAGGTGCGGCCGCCGAAGGGACGTCCGGCAACGCCGTCGAGCAGGAGGTGCTCAACGCGAATCCGCCGCCGGACCCGGCGCCCCTGCACGGCATCCGCGACCAGTGGCGGGACACCGCGGCAGCTGGACAGCATGCCGGCGACGAGGCCCGCCGCCAGGGCTCGGAGCTGCAGAACGCCTGGGGTGACGAAAGCGGCACGGCCATGACAACGCGTCTGGACACCGCAGCACAGGAGAGCGACGACACCGCGAGGGCCGCGTCCGCGATCGCCGACCGGGCCGACGCCGCCGTCACCGAGTTCACCGACACCAGCGCGCAGATGCGGGCCACTGCGCGGGAAGCGGGTCAGAACGCGGACCTCGCGGCCACGCTACTGCCGTCGGCAGCCGAAGCCGGGCTCGCGACCGAGCAGTTCAAGGCCAACGCCATCAACCAGAACAACATCGTGAGCACCGCCGCCCGGGAACAGGTCCGTAAAGGCTGGGAAATTATATTCGAATTTGACCCCGAAGAAGAAAATCTGGCCATTGATTATCTCAATCAAATCGGGACCGGGGTCATGGACGCGATCGAAGGAACCGGGCAAGAACTGACGGGAAACATAGGCAAAGGATTCGCGGATTTCCTGACCGGATTCAACGAGACCAGTTCGGCTGAGCCGGGCGCCCCGGCCCCCGACCCCATCGTGCCCGGACTCGTAGCCGGCGGCGCGGCGGGGGAAGCCGGCGCGGGCAGACTTGGCGCACAGGGCCTTACCGACGACGCGGCCAAGGCGGCGCGGGCTGCCAAGGCCCTCGGAAGAATCGCGGGTATACCAGGTGCGGTCTGGGGCTACAACCTGGACCGCGAAAACAACGAGTCGCCGGCGCAAGCCGGGTGGTCGAACGGCGGCGGTCTCGCCGCCGGCCTCGCCGCCAGTGCCGTTCTCGGCCCGGTCGGCGGCGCGGCAGTCGGTGTCATGGCATCGGGAGCAATCGATTCGCTGTTCGAGAACGGCCTCGATGACGGATGGTCCGACGTCGGGCGGCTGGCCGGCAATGTGTGGAAAGACCTGCGCGACACGGGAGAAGCACTCGGCCTCGGCAATCCCGTCCTCCTGACCGGCCCGATCTTTCCCGGTCTTCGCTGACAAGGACAAGGAGAACGCCCCATGAGCAACATGAATGCACGCCCGGAGGAATCCGTTGAGGCCCCGCCGGACCTTCCGCCGGTTGTCTATTTGCCGTGCGTGGATCACGTGACAGATCCCGCCGACGCGGTCATCGAACTGCGCCGGATGGCGGATGAGCGGCTGGCGATCATGGCATATTCGGCACTCGACCGCCTCCGGTCGTGTTGCGGCGAGCAGAAGCCGTGGGTAGTCATGCCAACGGCCGTGCTGGCGCGGTACCGGCAGGTGCAGGAGTTCCACCTGATCCTGCTCGACGTGGCCATTCCACCCGAAGACCGCACCGATGGTCCCAGACCACAGCACACGACCGCATGACAGCCTGCCTCGGCGGTCTGCTCTCGAACTCGCGCGGGGGCTGCCACTGATCTACATGATCGGCCGGGTGCGCGCGGGTCGGTAGGCTCCCGTCCATGTCAACCCCGAGAAGTGTCCGGAGCCGCTGGGCGGGTGTCAGCGCCGAGGTGCGGGATCGCTGGCTCGCCGTGGCCCTCACCGGCGCCGCGTTCGTGCCGGGGCTCGCCGTGCTCGGGGCCCAGTTCGGGGACCTGCCGCGGCGCTCGGGAGACATCCTCGCGGTGCTGCTGGTCGCCGGGCAGACCCTGCCGCTGGCGGTGCGCGGCCGGTGGCCCGCCGCGGCGCTCGCGGTCACCGGGATCTGCTTCGCCGCGCACGAGGTGCTCGCCTACCCCACGACTGTCGGCAGCCTCGCCCTGTACTTCGCGCTGTATTCGGCCGGGGCGCACGAGGAGCGGTTCCGCCGGGTGGTGGCGGCGGTGGCATCGGCCGGGTACGTGGTGTTCGCGGTCTTGCTGGTGCTCCGCGAATCACCCGCCGGTCTGCGTGACTACGCCGTCTACTACGCGGTGCTGGCCGGGTGCTGGCTGCTGGGCGCGATGGTGCGGCAGCGGCGGCACCAGGAGACCGAGCGGCGCCGGCTCACCGCCGAGGCCGCGGTGGCCGGCGAACGCGCGCGGATCGCCCGCGAACTGCACGACGTGGTGACCCACCACGTGACGGCCATGGTGGTCCAGGCCGACGCCGCCCGGTATCTGGCACCCGAACGCGTTCCCGAAGCGCTCACCGCGATCACCGGCTCCGGCCGGGACGCTCTCACCGAACTCCGGTTCCTGCTGGGCGTTCTCGAAGCAACCGGCGCACGCACGCCGGGCCTGGCCGCGCTGCGTGACCTCGTCGACCGGCCCGGCCGGGTCGTCGAGCTGGTCGAGGAGGGCGAACGCCCGGAACTGCCGCCGGAAACCGAGCTGACCGCCTACCGGATCGTGCAGGAAGCGCTGACCAACGCGGCCAAGTACGCCGCCGGTGCCCCGGCGGCGGTGCGCGTCTCCTACGGTCCGGACTTCCTGGAAATCGAGGTGACCACCGAAGGCACGGCGACAGAACCCGGCGCGCTCGGTTCCGGCGGCCGCGGGCTGCGCGGCCTGAGTGACCGGGTGCAGGCGCTCGGCGGCCGGTTCGCCGCCGGACCGTCAACCGACGGGTTCCGGGTCAGCGCCATGATTCCCGCAGGGAGTGCGGCATGACCGACCGGCCGATCCGCGTCCTGGTCTGCGAGGACCAGGAACTCATCCGCGCGGGTTACGTGACCGTGCTCGGCGCTCAGCCGGACCTCGAGGTGGTCGGCGAGGCCGCCAATGGCCACGAGGCGCTCGCGCAGGCCGAGCGGCTGAACCCCGACGTCGTCGTGATGGACATCGAAATGCCGCTGCTGAACGGGATCGAAGCGACTCGCCGCATCGCCGGTCCCGAGGCGGCGAACCCGGCGAAGGTACTGGTCGTCACGACCTTCAACGTCGACCAGTACGTCTACGACGCGCTGCGGGCCGGCGCGAGCGGGTTCCTGCTCAAGGACGCGCCGCTGTCCGAACTGATCGACGGCGTGCGCACCATCGCCCGCGGCGACTCGCTTCTCCCCCCCGCGGTGACCCGCACGCTGATCGGCCGCTACGCCGACCGGATCCGCCCGGCCGGGACTCCCGCCCCGCTGGACGGACTCGCGCGGCGGGAGCTGGAGGTGCTGCGGCTGATCGCCGGCGGCCTGTCGAACGCCGAGATCGCGACCGAACTGGTGCTCAGCGTGGAGACGGTGAAGACCTACGTCTCGCGGATCCTGACCAAGCTGAACCTGCGTGACCGGGTGCAGGCCGTGGTGCTGGCCTACCGGACCGGGCTGGTCAGCGCCGAGTGACGAGTTTCGCCCGGCGGAGCAGCCACACCGTCGGCACCAGGCAGCACAGCAGCGCGAAGAGGCTCGCTTCCGGGCCGAACGTCCCGCCGGTGAGCACGTCCGGTCCGGAAAGGACGGTGCGCAACAGGCCGAGTTCACCCTCGGCACCGGATACCGCGGTACCGAACACACCGGACTCGGTGAAGTTCCACGCGAAGTGCAGTCCTATCGGCAGCCACAGCGACCGCGTGGCGGTGTAGGCGACGGCCAGCAGCGCGCCGCCCTCGACCGCGATGGCCAGGGTGCCCCACAGTGTGGCGTTGCCGTTGAGCAGGTGTGTCGCGCCGAAGATCAGTGACGAGACCGCGATCGCGATGATGCTGCCGGCCCGTTCCTCCAGGACGCGGTGCACCACGCCGCGGAACAGCAGTTCCTCGGTGACCGCCACCGAAGCCATCGAACCTGCCACGCCGAGGCAGGCCCAGAACGAGCCGCTGGTGATGCCGGCGTCGGTGAAGAGGAACGCGAGCAGCATCGTCGCGAGGAAGGTCGCGGCACCGATGAGCGCGCCGCGTCCGAGTCCCCGCCACCGCCCGGCAGTGGCCAGTTCCGTGACCTCCGCCCGGTTCTCGACGCGACGGGAAAGCCACGTGTAACCGGCGATCGCCCCGGCGGCCGCACCGAGCCCGACGAGCAGGCGCAGCACCGGCACGCCCGAAACGAGCGTGTCCAGCCCGCGGGCGGCGACCATCAGCACGGCGGTGCCGAGGAGCAGAACCGGCACCCGGAACCGTTGCAGCGGTGTTTTCCGCTCGGTGGGGATGGTCATCAGAAGTCCTCTCGCCGCTTGCCTTTCAGTACGGCGAGATTACGAACGAACCGGGCCGCGCCACATCACTCCGTGGCGAACATCCGCGGTAGCTCTCGAGAGGGACACGGCACTGCTCAGGCGGTTCAGCCGGGTAGTGCCGCGCCCCTAAGGGAAGCCCCGGCAACTCCCCTGGTTTTTCCGCCAGTGGTGGATCTCCGCCCGTCACCGACGCACGATGGCCACAGCCCGCAAGCATTCAGCCGGAAGGCAGGTGGCCCAGATTCTTCCCTCCGCTGTCCGGCGTTCCCGCTCGCTGACCGGCTTCGCCGGCGCAGGCTGCGCGCTGGCGTTCATCCTGCTCGGTCTACTGGTGCGCAACGAGATTCCCTCGGTCGACCGCTGGTTCGTCGACAACGTGGTTGTCGTGCCAGGAAGTCCACTGCACCAGATGGCACTGGTCCTGAGCACCGTTACCGTGTTGTCCTGTGCCGCGGTTCTGGTTGCCGTGGCGTTGCGCGCCTGGTGGCATCGACCGCGGCGCGGCGCGGATCTGCTGTGGTGCGTCACGCTGTTGTTGAGCTGCGGGCTGCTGGCCGCTCTTCAGTTCGCCTTCCGCCGCCCCGGACCGCCGGGACAACCGGAAGGTTTCAGCTACCCCAGCGGTCACGCTTCTGTCGCGGGCGCGTTCGCAATGCTCGCGGTGGTGATCGCGGCCGTCTTCGTCCGGAAGTGGCTCTCCGCGGTATTGGCTCTGCAGGGTGGCGCCCTCCTGGTCACCATGGCTGCCCGAGTAGCGCTTGCCGAGCACTACGTCACCGATGTGCTCGGCGCGGTCCTGGGTGTCTGCGCTATCGGCTTGCTGGGCGGCAGTGCGGTCAAGCGCTGGTGGGTGGAAGACGTTCCCCGCCACCGGGATCCCGCTTGAGGCAACCCCGCCGTCCCCGGTGGTCGACACGGTCAGCGTCGGCGGCAGACCGGGGGGGAATCACCTAGGTACCCGCGCCGTGGCGGACATAGGTGATTTCCACCGGCGCGACCTCGAGCTCGGTCCTGAGAAGTTGGTGTGGTGAGAACGCGAGCCGGACACAGAGCCGGTACTCGCCACATCCAGCTCCAACGCGGCGAAGAAACTCGAGAGGAATCACGATGATCTACCACGGCAACCGGTTCACCATCAAGCCCGGCGTCACCACCGAACAGCTCGACGAGGCCCTCGAAAGCCTGCGGAACCAGGGGCGCTCCATCCCCGCGGTGAAGTCCTTCGTCGTCGGCCGCGACTTCGGCGGTGAGTACGAGTGGGGCGCGATCTTCGAGCTCGAGGATCTCGATGGCTACTGGGAGTACCTCACTCATCCTTCGCACATGAACACCGATCGGGTCGGGCTTCCGCTGGTCGACAAGTTCATGTCGTTCGACATCTCCGATGACGACGACCCCGAGCTGGGCGCGAAGATCACCGCACTGCACCAGCGCCGGTACGACAGTGACGCCGAACTCACCAAACTGGTGTCCGACCTCGGTGAATACACCGGCAGCGCCCCTCCCGGCCCGCATGGCGACTGACGATCACCCGCGCTGCCCAAGGAAAGAGCCATGAGCACCACACTGCCTTCACCGCCGGCGCGAAGCCCGGACACCACCGGCCGAACTCCCACCTGGGCCGCCCGAGCCACGGTGCTTTCCGCGGCCACGTTGACCCTCATGGCAGCCGCCGTCATCGCGCCGAGCCTCCCCGTGATGAGCCAGGTCCATGCGGGCACTCCCGGCAGCGACATCCTGGTCCGGCTCGCCTTGACCATCACCTCACTGGCGATCGCCATCAGCGCCCCGCTTTCGGGCGTCGTCGCCGATCGTCTCGGGCGCCGCCCTCTGCTCGTGAGCGGCCTGGTGCTTTACGCCTTCGCGGGTACAGCCGGCTTCGTCAGCACCGACCTGCGATTTCTCCTGATCACCCGCGCACTGCTCGGACTCGCGGTCGGTGGCATCATGACCGCGATCAGCGCCACGATCACGGACTGGTTCGACGGGCCGCGCCGGGCGGCGTTCCTCGGCCTGCAACAGGCGTTCGCGAGTGCCGGTGGAGTGGTGTTCCTGCCGGCGGCGGGGCTTCTGGCCACCGTCGACTGGAAGGCGCCGTTCTTGCTCTACGCCGTGTCGATCGCCGTACTGCCCTCAGCCGTGTTCGCTTTACGGGAACCGTCACGCCCCGCGCGGACGGAACCAGGCCCGGCGTTCCCAAGCCCCAAGGCGCCGCGACAGGAGACCCTTCCCGTCGCGGGGATCTACCTGCTGGCTCTCGTTGTCACGCTCGTGTTCTTCATGGCCCCCACACAACTACCCTTCCTGCTCACCGCCTTCGACGCCGGCCCCGCCCTTGCCGGAGCGGTGATCGCCGGCAGCACATTGACCGGTGCCGTCGGCGCGCTCGCCTTCTCCTCGGTGCGCCGTCGCCTCACCTCGGCGAGGATCACCATGGTCAGCGTCGCGCTGATGGGTGCGGGTTGGCTGTCGATCGGTACGGCGGGAACGCTGGTTCAGGTCATCGGCGGCCTTTTGGTCGGAGGCATCGGGGTCGGTCTCGTCGTGCCCAACCTGAACCTGCGCCTCGGTGAACTGGCCGATTCTCGGTTACGCGGCCGGATCCTCGGCGGCCTGGTGGCCGCGATCTTCCTCGGCCAGTTCCTGTCCCCGTTGGCCGTACAGCCACTGATCGGCGCCGCGGGCCTGGCAGGCGCATTCACCGTGACCGGCGTCGCCATGGCGATCGCCGCGGTGATCGCCATGGTCGTGTCGGTGGTCCGCCGTTGACCCGTTTTCTCGCGTCGGGTGACTGTCAGCTGTCGTTCCGCAGCGGTTCGGGCAGATCCCTGAGCTGCCTGCGCGAGGTGATACCGAGCTTGCGGAAGATGTTGCGCAGGTGGGCATCGACCGTCCGCGGGCTGAGGAACAGCCGCGACGCGACCTCCTTGGTTGTCGCGCCACCGCCGACCATCCGGGCGATGTGCAGTTCTTGCATGGTGAGCTGGTCGAGCGTTCCCGATGAACGGCCGCGCGCGACTTCGCCGGTGATGCTCAGCTCCGCGGCGGCGCGGCGCGCGAAGGCTTCCGCGCCCATGTCGGACAGAAGTTCGTGGGCAGCGCGCAGGTGCTTGCGGGCATCGCCGCGACGGCCGTCACGGCGCAGCCACTCGCCGTACAGCAGTGAGGCGCGGGCACGGTAGAGGATCGCCGAGCTTCCGCCGAGGTGATCGATCGCCGCGCGGTAGTCGTCTTCGGCGCCGGTGACCAGGGCTCGGGCGTATGCGGTCACGCCCAGACCCCAGGGGGTGCCACCGGGCTCGGTGCGCTCGGTCAGTGACTCCAGCGCTGCCGTGGCGGCGGCCTGATCCCCGCAGCGGACGGCGGCCTCGACCAGTTCGGGCAGAGCGATCCCGGCGAGGAAGAGATCGCCGGGTGCGGCAGCCTCCCGCGCGGCGGCCAGCGCGGCGGGGTAGTCGGCGAGGCCGTTGTACAGGACCGCCTTCGCCCAGTGGACGTTGGCGATCATCTGCCCACTGCCCAGAATCGCCGCCTCCGAGGCAGCCGCCTCGATCAGCTCGAATGCGTCCTCGCGGCGACCACGCACGGCAGCCAGGTGCAGACGCGGGTACAGCATCGGCGCCACCCCCTGTGCGTCGGCGATCGCTTCCTCCTCGGCGATCGCCGAGATGGCCTTCGCGAGATCGCCGGTCTGCACGGCGGCGGAGGCGACTTGTGCGAGTCCCAGCCGGAGGGTGAGGGGCGAACCCGTGTCACGGCCGGTCTTCACCAGCCACTCGGTGACTGTCGCGTGGGTGTCGAGGTCCCACAGTTCGGCCGCGAGTATCGCGGCCAAGGCCGGACGCCGGGTCCAGGTCGGGCCGTCGAGGACGGTGCGGAGCAGGGGCGCGGCGGCCCGGTGTCCCTCGGCGGTCAGCAGGATCAGTGCGTCGAGGAAGTCCGGCGGCTCCGGTGCGGGTGGGGCGGAGCGCGCCTCCCGCACGACCATGTCCATCACCCCACTGGCCCGGCCGACCGCGAGCCCCATCTCCAGCGCGTCGAGGAAGCAGTCGCGAGATCGCGCGGGGTCGAGCTCGGCCAAGCGGTGTGCCGCACGCAGTATGAACGTCGGGCCGTCGCTGTCGGTATGCCGGGCGAAGGCGATCTGGCCACGCAACAGATCAGCCTGCGCGAGTTCGTCCGGGGTGCTTCCCTCGACGGTGGTCAGCAACTCGGCCGCTGTGTCGATGGAACCCGCGTCGAGCTGGGATCGAACAGCCGCAAGGGTGCGTCCGGCGCGCAGGGAAGGCGTCAGCGACAGCGCCGCGGCGCGTTCGAGAAACGCCGCGGCGGCCGCCACACCACCGCGAGCTTGGGCGCGGGAGGCGGAGCGTTCCAGGGCGGCCGCGAGGTCCTCGTCAGGCCCGGTGCAGGCCTGCGAACGGTGCCACACCTGGCGGTCGGGGTCGGTGCCCGGGTCAGTGGCCTCGGCCAGCGCTAGGTGGGCGCTTCGACGCTCGGCCGGCTCCGCGGCGCGGTACACCGCGGAACGGGCCAGTGGGTGGCAGAAACGCACTCGGGTCGCGAAGTCGACCAGGCCGGAGGCGGCCGCCGCGGCGGCACTGGCCGACACGTCGATGCCCAGCCGGGTCGCAGCGGGCCACAGAAGGCCGGGATCGCCAGTGGGATCGGCGCTCGCCAAGGTCAACAGAAGCCGGACGTCGGCAGGCAGGTCCGCCAGTCTTTCGCGGAAGCTGTGTTCGATCCGGCCGGATACCGGTGAGGTGTCCGGCAGAGCGAACCCCCCTGCCCTCGGCAGCTCCAGCAGCGCCAGCGGATTCCCGCGCGCTTCGGCAAGAAGCCGGTCACGCACCCGCGCGTCCACCGTCAGCACGCCCTCCGAAGCCAGTAACGCGCGGGCGTCGGTGTCATTCAGTCCCCGCACCACCAGAACGGGTAACGAGTCCAGCCCCTTCGTCGCACCCGGCCGAGCCGCGAACACCAGCGCGATCGGCTCCGAACCGATGCGACGAGCGAGAAAGGTCAAGATCTTCGATGACGCGTCGTCCAGCCAATGGGCGTCATCGATCACACACAACACGGGACTTCGCCGAGTGGCGCACGACAGGAGTTCCAGGGTCGCGAGGCCGATCTTGAACAAGTCGGGAGTCCCGCCGGCCAGTCCGAACGCGACCTCGAGGGCTTCACGGTGGAGTGCGGACAGCTCGGCCAGATGCCCCATGATCGGGACACAGAGCTGGTGCAGCGCGGCGAACGGCAGTTCCGTCTCGAACTCCACCCCGGACGCCTCGATGACCCAGAACCCCGTCGCCGCTCGCGCGTAGTCGAGCAGGGCGCTCTTGCCGATGCCCGGCTCGCCGCTGAGCAGAAGCGCATCGCCGTTGCCCCTTCGCGCGGCACCGACCAGCTCGTCGATGCGGCTGGTCTCATCGGCCCGGCCGAAAAGCGCTCCCATGACCCGAACGTAGACGATGATCGTCGAGTCAGGCAGCGGACCATCGCGGCTTCGCCCGCCTTGATCGCGCGGCTGCGCGCGTTCGCGCACGAGATCGGGTTTCCGGAGCCCGGTGCTCGTCCTGGTCACTATCGTGGGCGCGATGACGGACGAAACACTGGCCTGGCCGGAGGCGTCCGGGCGGATGCAGGCAGCCGGGTTCCGCACCGCGACCGGCAGGATCCGCTGGCGGCTGCCCGGCGAATCCACCCCACACGGCGAACTGCGGTTCTGGCACCGGGCCCCGGATCGGTGGCGCGTCGAGGACGAGCAGGGTGTCTGGCACGTCAAGGACGGGCAGCGCCAGCTGGTACGCACCCGGGGCCGGATGGAGGACATGTCCTCGGCCGGAATCTCCTTCTCGGTGAACCATCCACGGACGCTCTTCGGCGTCCGGCAGGGCACGGGTGTCGTGTTCGACTGGCTGCGTCAGTTCCCCACCCCGGACGGCCCCGGCGAGCCGGTCGAGGTCGCCGGGCGCAGGGCGTGGGAATTCGCCTTCCTGTCCGTCAAACGCGACCGCAAGCCGTACCCGCTGCGGGTGACCGTCGACGACGCCACGGGCACCGTGCTGCGCCAGGCGATGCCGGAGGCCGGCTACCTCGTCGAGGTGGTCGAGTTCACCCCGGACGCCGAACTCCCGGAGGACGTCTTCACCTGGGACGGCCCGGTATCCACCCGGCACAACGACGAGCGCGCCGAACGTGAACGAACCAGCCGCTGGCTGAACGAAGCCGACCTGCCGATGCCGCACTGGTGGCCACGCGGCCTCGGCTACCACGGCGGCGACGGCGATCCGGATACCGGCGCGTACCGGATCCTGCTGGAAGTCCCCGGTCATCCGGAGCTGAGCCGCTGGCCGGTCGACACCCCCATGCCGTCGCGGTGGGCCGACCGGCACCAGCGGCGCCACGTGCACCGCTGGCGGGATGACCACTGGGAATGGGCGCTGGCGGTGGACGAACCGCTTACCGAAGCCGACCTGACCCGGGTGATCGAGTCGATCCACCACCGGCACTGAACGCGTTTCGGCTACACTCGCCAACGTAGGGGTACAGCGCACGCTTACGGCCGGGTCGAACGGAGTGGTGAGCGTGACGAACGGCAGTCTGGTCGACTGGATCCGCACCCATGGGCATTCGGTCGCGGCGCTCGATCTGGACGCACCGCTGGACGACCTCGCGCCGGTGGCGGAGATCGTCGGTTCGGCGCGGGTGGTCGGCCTCGGCGAGAGTTCCCACCACGTCAGGGAGTTCTACCAAGTCCGTCACCGCATGCTGCGCTTCCTCGTCGAGCGCTGCGGTTTCACCGTATTCGCCGTGGAAGCGCCGTTCACCGGAAGCGAGTTGCTGGACGACTGGCTCGGCGGCGCCCCCCGCGGAGATCGAGGAGGTCGCCGCCGCGATTCCCTTGAGCCTCGGCGAAGTGCCGGAGTTGCACGACGTCCTCCACTGGTTGCGGACCTACAACCGGCAGCCCGGGTCAGGTACACCGGTGTCGACCTCCCCGGCTCCCTCGGCTCACCGCTACCCGCGCTGGAAGCGATCGCGGCGTACGTTGAGAGCTGCGACCCGGACGCGATGCCCACGCTGGCACGGGCCCGCGAACTCGTCGGCCGCTTCCACGATCCCGCACCGATGAAGGTCCTGTTCGGTTATCCGCTGGTGGACCAGGCCGAGCGGGACGCGTTGACGGCGGCCTTGGCCGAACTGGTGGCGCGGCTGCAACGACTGGCACACCGTCGCGTCCCACCATCTCCGCGGAGCGTGGCTGCTGGACCAGCTGAATCGCGCACAAACTGGCGCCTGAAGAAGGCGCCGGAGCCGTTCGGCTCCGGCGAACTGTTCCCCGCCGGGTACCACCTCGCCGCCGAACTCGGTGACGGCTACCGCGCCATCGGGGTGACGTCGCGCGGCGGCCGCACGGGTGCCGCGTGTGGTGATCTCACCGGTGCAGAAGGCTTTCCCTTCCAGGAAGCGCCACTCCCACCGCCGGAGGCCACGGCCATCGAATCTGCCTTTCCGATTCCGCGCCGTGGACGATCGCCGACCTGCGCGCGGCGACCGCTGCCTCCGGCAGGGAGAAGTACACCCGGATGCGGATGGCGGACTACTTCTGCGAGCAACCCGCCTTCGGCTGCTTCGACGCCCTTGCCTGCGTCACCGAGACCAACGGCACGAAGCACACCCGCCCGGCTTGAGCGCTACTGCCGCCACTGCTCCGCGGGTGACACACCGGGCAGCGGCCTGCCGATCAGGGCGAGGGGGATGAAGAAGCACACCTGCCCGATCGCCATGGCGAGGGTGGCGAGCGCCTTGTCCTCGTAGTGCCGGGACGCTTCGGCGTACAGGTCGTCGGAAACGCGCTCCCCGTAAGGATTCGGGGTGAGGACGGCCTCGACGAGTGCCAGTGCGGCGCGTTCGGCGTCGGTGAAGCAGGGCGCGTCCCGCCAGGAGGACACCGCGGTGATGCGTTCCTCGGCCTCGCCGGCTTTGCGGAGGTTGCCGGTGTGCAGGGTGGTCAGATAGGTGTTGCCGACGAGCTGACCGGCGCGCAGCTGCACCAGGCTGATCGTGACCTGCGGGATCGACCCGTTCCCGGCTGCCTTGAACAGGGCTCCGCCGACCTCGCCCAGTTCGGGGACCAGGGTGGCCGGGTTGGGCAGGCGCGACCGGAGGTTTTCCTGCTGCGACGTCGTGGGGATGCTCATGGTGAGTTCCTTTCTTGTTGCTGTGTCACTGCTCTGACGAACGGGATGCGGCGGATGTGACCGCGCGGTGCACGGCGGCCGCGAGCAGGTCGTGTTCGGGGTAGGACCAGTTGAAGGAGAACCGGCGGCGGGTGTAACCGAAGGCGAGGCCGCTGATCGGGTCGGCGAAGGACTCCGAACCGGCAGATCCGTTGTGGCCGAACGCTTTCGCGCTCAGGAACGGATAACGAAGGCCCTTCGCCTGGAAGCCGAGTGCGTACTGCCCCGCCGGCCCGGTGACCAGATCGCTCCCGGTCGAATGCGGCATTCCGAACTCACCGAGCACCTCCGGCGCCAGCAACGGCGGACGTCCGTCCAAACCGGACACGGCAGCCGCGTACATCCCGGCCAGGCCACGGGCGTTGCCCACCCCACCGGCGGACGCTTGGCCCAGCGCACGCACCCGCCGGGTGTTGACAAAGGCCACCTGGTCCAGCGGCGGGGTCGAGTTGAGGCCGTACCCGATTCCGGTGAGGCTGTGCGGCCCGGGAACCGACGCCCAGAAGGCGGCGAGTTCCCCGGGGGCGGCCGATCCCGGCAGGACTTCCCGGTAACGGTCCTCCAGCGCCTCGGGAAGTCCCAAGTGGAGGTCCAAGCCGTACGGCGCGCGGACGCGTTCCTCGAACAGTTCCGGCAACGACCGGCCGGCGACCCGCCGGACCACTTCGGCCACGATCGCGAACGTCACGAACCCGCCGTAGCCATGCGCCGATCCCGGCCGCCAGTACGGCCGCTGCCCGGCGAGGCGAGCGGCGATCACCCGGTCGTCGGCGAGCTCGCCGGCGGAG
Organism: Amycolatopsis sp. YIM 10; assembly: GCF_009429145.1. GTDB lineage: Bacteria > Actinomycetota > Actinomycetes > Mycobacteriales > Pseudonocardiaceae > Amycolatopsis. The sequence continues at coordinate 7,214,610 of NZ_CP045480.1, forward strand.
AACCCGCCATCGACCCCGATGACCCCGGAACGATGGGTGAGCACGTCCCGCAGGGTGATCCGGTCCTTGCCGGCCGCCGCGAACTCGGGCCAGTGCCGCGCCACGGGTTCGTCCAGCTCCAGCCGCCCGTCCTGCACCAGCAGTGCGACCACCAGGGTGGCGGCGCCCTTGGTCGAGGAGTAGACGCCGGTCAGCGTGTCACCGGCCACCTCGTCCCCGGCCCACAGGTCGACCACCGGCCTGCCGTGCAGGTACGCCGCGACCTGCGCGCCCGCCGTGCCCTCGTCCTCGGCCACCACGGCGGCGAACGCCTCCCGCACCGCCTCGAAACCATCGGCCACCGTCCCGTGCACCTCGGTACTGCTCATCCGTTCCCGCTCCGTTCGTCGAATCGCCAACGACCGCACTGACGGACGGCACGGCGGGAATGTGACCGCCGGCCCGCTGGTCACATTCCCGGCGGCGGGTGCGTCAAGGCTGTGGACCACCCACGCGAGAGGACGACCATGAACGAGCGCGACTTCCTGGCCCAGCGGTTCGAGGAGCACCGCACGCACCTGAAGGCGGTGGCCTACCGGATGCTCGGTTCGCTGACCGAAGCCGACGACGCCGTGCAGGAGGCGTGGCTCCGGCTGGCCCGTGCCGACACCGGCGACATCGGCAATCTCGGTGGCTGGCTCACCACGGTCGTCGGCCGGGTGTGCCTCGACCTGCTGCGCTCACGCCGCCGGCTGCGCGAAGACCCGCTGGAGGCCCACCTGCCCGATCCGGTGGTCAGCATCGAGCACACCACCGACCCGGAAACGCAGGCGCTGATCGCCGATTCGGTGGGACTGGCGCTGCTGGTGGTGCTGGAGTCGCTGAACCCGGCCGAACGGCTCGCTTTTGTGCTGCACGACATGTTCGGCCTGCCGTTCGACGAGATCGCGCCCATCGTCGACCGCACCCCGGCCGCGGCCAGGAAGCTCGCCAGCCGCGCCCGGCGGCAGGTCCAGGGCGCCGCCCCGGATCCCGACCCGGACCCGCTCACCCAGCGCCGCGTCGTCGACGCCTTCCTCAGCGCCGCCCGCGGTGGTGATCTCGATGCGCTGCTGGCCATTCTCGACCCCGGCATCGTGCTGCGCGCCGACAGCGGCACCCTGCTGCCCGGCGGGATGCGCACCCTCCGCGGCGCGGCGGCGGTGGCCGGTCAGCTGGCCACCTTCCAGCGCATGGCCACCACGGCGACCACCCGGACCGCACTGGTCAACGGAACCGCGGGCCTGCTCAACACCGTCGACGGCGAACTCATCTCGATCATCGGCTTCACCATCGCCGACGGGAAGATCGCCGCCATCGACATCCTCTCCGACCCCGATCGCCTCGCCCGCTTCGAACTGACGCGGTGAGGGCGGCACCAGGCTCAGGCGGACCGGCGGGCAGCGGCCTTCCGACGCCTCGTCCTGGCGAACTCCATCGCATCGGCCCACGGAGTGCGTGCCGCGATGAGGCGGCGGTACTTCATCACCTCCGCGCGCATGTCCACCGCCAGCGCGCCGATGATCCTGTCGTTGGCGCGGTAGAGGGCGGTGAAGGGACCGCCCTCGGTGTGGTCGCCCGCGACCACTTCGACATCGACGGCGTGGGTGTCGGAGGCGGGAATGCCGGTGAACTGGATCCTGCTCGAATACCAGTCGGACCAGAAGTAGGGAACGGTCTCGTAGGCGCGTGCCCGGTCCGGGGACACGGCGTTGAGCGCCGCGCGCGAACCCTGTTCGGAGGCGCTGGTCCAGTGCTGCAGGCGCATCGGGCCGCGCAGGACGTCGTCGAAGAGGGCGTTGGGCCAGCGTGCGATGTCCCCCGCGACGTGGACTCGTGGCGCGGCCGCGAGTCGCGCGTCGGCGACCACCCCGTCGTCGACGGTGAGCGCGGAATTCTCGAGCCAACCGGTCGACGGTGCCGCACCGACCCCAGCCACCAGGATGTCCGTCTCGATCTCCGTGCCATCGGCGAGTTTGACGGCACGTACGTGATCGTCGCCGACCACTTCCTCGACCTGGGCGTCAACGAGGACCCGTGTCCCGTTCCGCTCGTGCAAGCGGGTGAGCGCCTGGCCCATCTCCTCACCGACGGCCCCGGCGAGCGGGGTCGCGTGCCGTTCCACCACGGTGACCGGCAAGCCGAGGGTGCGGCCGACCGCGGCGAGTTCGGAGCCGATGAACCCGCCGCCCACCACGGTCACCTTCGGCTTCCCGCGACGCAGCGCGACGCGCAGCGCCTTGGCGTCGTCGAGCGTGCGAATGGTGAAAACGCCGCCGAGACCACGGGTTCCGGGCAGTTCCCTGGCATGCGAACCGGTCGCGATGACCAGTGCGTCGTAGGGCACGACGCGTTCTCCGACGCTCACCGTGCACTCGTGGACATCCAGCGCCGAAGCCGGTGAACCCAGCAGCAGTTCGGCACCGAGTTCTTCGGTGAGTTTGCGCTCCTCGCGGTAGGTCGGGTCGGCGCACTCGTCGGCGGCCAGGTAGTCCTTCGACAACGGCGGCCGGTCGTAGGGCAGGTGTTCCTCCGCGCCGATCAGCGCCACCGATCCGGTCCAGCCGTCGGCTCGCACCGCCTCGATCGCGCGCAGTCCCGCCAGCGATGCGCCGACGACGACCAGTCGGTCCGCCATGATCTCAGTCTTCCAGCGACAGGGCTTCGTTCGGACAGGCGGAAACAGCCTCGCGTGCCTGTGCTTCCTGGCCGTCGGGGATTTCCTCGGTCAGCAGGTTCATCTGACCGTCCTCGTCGACCTCGAACACGTCGGGCACCAGGGATTCGCACATGCCGATACCCGCGCAGCGGTTCCAGTCCACCACGATCTTCATCCCGGTTCATCTCCAGTCGCTCACTCGTTGAGGACCACTTGCCCTGGCGGGGCCGACACGGTGACCGGCGTGGCACGGGTTTCCACGGATTTCCGCCGGGCGGCGTCGTTGAGCGCTCGCACCACCCAGGTGTGCAGGTCGACGTCCATCTGTTCGGCGGCTTCCTGCCAGCGCGCCAGTTCCTCCGGCGCGACCGGCACCCGCGGAAGGTAACCGGTGCCGGCCTGATCGCCCGTCCCGCCGGGTTCCCGGCTCGCGATCTGGGCGGCACCGCGGATTCGCCGCCGGAGTTCGTTGCGCGACCAGTGGTGCTCCTCGGCGAGGTCGAGCCATCGATCCTGCTGGGCCACGGGGAGCGAGGCCACTTCGGCGTGGTGCTGCATGCTCAGGCCACCGCGGCGCCGGCCGTGGTCGAACCGGCGCGCCAGCCAGGCGTAGTTCCTCAGTGTTTTGGTGTCCAGCCCTACTTTTTCGGCCGCTTGCTGGTACCGGCCGGTGAACCGCCGCTGGCCGTGCGCCAGCCAGTCACCCAGGCACCACGCGGACGAGTCCGCGATCCGGAAGAGCTTGCGCCCCGCCGAAGTCCAGTCCTCGATGCTGAGGTCGGCCGGGAGCAGCAGGCCGACCCTGGTGGTGATGATGCGCTCACCGACCAGGACCCGGGGCCGGCCGTTCGGCGACTTCCGCTTGGTGACCGCTCTTGTCGACGCCAGCACCGGCGTACTGGCGTGAAAGCCGGTGTCGGGCACGACCGCTTTTCCCCTTCGCGACGGGCTCACCCGAGACGGCTACCCCGATTGCCGCCGGAACAACCCCATCGGTTGAACATCGTTCCGGTCAGCGGGAAGAATTGGGGCAACCGGCGGGGGCGTTACGGCCGTTCGGCGGAGGCGTCACCCACCCCGGTACCGGTCGTCCGTTCAGGTTCTGTCGCCTTCGATCCGGGGCCGCGGCCCCGGTGAAACCTCCCCGTCACGCCGGCTGCGTTTCGGTGGTGAGGCGTCGCGCGCCCGTATCCCGTGGAGAATTCCGTTTCCCGCGTGCACGCCGGAAACGAAGCCGCGCACGAAGCGCTTGAGCCGCCGGAAAGGCGCCACCATTTCAGACCTCCTTTTCCAGGAACGGTCAGGTGAATTCTCCAGTTTATGGGCACCGGGCGCACCGGGCAAGGCGAGCGGATGCCCGCACCGCCTCGGCCGGAAATGATGATCATCGAGACGTCACGCCGGCGGGACGTTCCCGGGTCACGAGATCGCCTTGTTCGCGTTGACACAACGTCGCACCACGCTGCACCGTAGAGGGAATAGTCCCCCGGCCGTGGGAGCGGTTGTCCGGGGATTTCGAGGGGTCTGTTCCTGTCTTGGAATGCTGTGGAGGACTGCTGTGTCGAACGAGTCCGTATCCGCGTCGGGTGTGCACACGGCCGCCGGCGAAACCGGCGGCGTCGGCCGTTCCGTGGTCGCGGCGGAGGCCGACCCCAGTGACATGACCGAATTCGCGGTACTGCCAAAGGACGCCTACACCAGTGACGAGTACCTGGCGACCGAGAACCGGCGGTTGTTCAGCGTGGCCTGGATGTTCGCCGGGTTCGTGCGGGACGTCGCCGAACCGGGCGACGTGGCACCGGCGATGGTTCAGGGAGTGCCGATATTCGTGGCCCGCGGCGAGGACGGCAAGCTGAGGGCCTTCCACAACGTGTGCAGCCATCGTGGCAGCCAGCTCGTGTGCGAGAACCAGCGCGAACGCAAGACCGTGGTGTGCCCCTATCACGCGTGGACCTACGACCTGGCCGGCAATCTCACCTGGACCAAGCACTTCGCCGGGGTCAACGCCACCGACCTGCCCGACCGGCAGCAGACGAAGCTGGGGCTCAAGGAAATCGCCGTCGCGCAGTGGCTGGACTTCGTGTTCGTGAACTTCTCCGCCATGCCGGAATCCTTCACCCAGGCGATCGCGCCACTGGAGGAAAGGTGGGCGGACTACGACCTGAGTTCGATGACCTACGGGACTTCACTGCGCTACGACTTCGACGCCAACTGGAAGCTCATCGTCGAGAACTTCCTCGAAAGCTACCACGTGCCCTTCATCCACAAGACGCTCAACACCTATTCCCCGTTCTCCGAGCGGTACCAGATCAAGCTGAGCGACCGGCTGATGGGCATCGGCACCGGGCGCTACGAACCCGAGCTGATCAACGGCACGCAGCTGCCCCGCTGGCCCATGCGCGACGGGCAGAAATCGGTGAAGGCCGAGTACTTCAGCGTCTACCCGACCTTCCTGATCGGGGTCATGCCGGACCACCTGTTCGCCTGGGTGCTGGAGCCCGTCTCCGCCGGGAAGACCATCGAGCACCTGCACTTCTACTTCGTCGGGGAAGAAGGAGCACACGGTGAGGAATTCGAGCCCCACCGGGCGCAGACACTGGAGAACTGGAAGCAGGTGAACGACGAGGACTGGGACATCATTCAGCGAATGCACGCCGGAATGCGCTCACCGGCCTTTCCACATCCGCTGCTCTCGCGGCAGATGGAGCGCAACATCAACGATTTCCAAACCCTGATCCGAACCCACGTCGGTCTGCCGGGGGCAGCGAAGACCACGCTCGTGTCCTGACTTCGGCACCCGCCGTCCGAGAAAGGAGCATCCGTTGGGCGTGAACGCGAGCAGTTCCCGCTTGGGCCAAGCGAGCCAGAGCGTCAGCTTCGACGCGATCAAGCGCTCGCACGCACTTGACGGCGATGTCGGCAATCTCGACGAGTTCTACCGTGACTGGGTCGATTCCTACGACGCCGACGTCACGGACCAGGGCTACCGCGCGCCTGCCCGGATCGTCGAGCTGACCAGTGAAACCATCATTGACCGGAAGTTGCGGCCCGACGAGTTGACCGTGCTCGACGCCGGCTGCGGCACCGGCCTGGTGGGAATCGAACTGGCCCGTGCCGGATTCACCAGGATCGACGGGATCGACCTGAGCGAACCCATGGTGCGCAAGGCCGCGAGCACGGGTTGTTACCGCGCCCTGCGCGGGCGGGTGGATCTGAACCGTCCGATGGAGTGCCTCGACGCCGGAGCCTACGACCTGCTGGTGTGCTGCGGGGTGTTCACCCTCGGCCACGTCGCGGCGGCGGCGCTCACGCATCTGGTCGACGCCGTGCGCGCCGGCGGAATTCTTGTCGTCAGCACCCGGGACAGCTACCTGAACGAATCCGAGTTCACGCAATACCTGGACAAACTGATCGTCGACGGCGAACTCACCCTGCTCCACGTCCACGGCAACGAGCCTTACATCGACGAGGAAACGGCCACGTACTGGATCCTGCGAACGGCGGCCGGGCCCGCTCCGCGCGCATAACCAGTGAAAACGCCGCTCCCGGACGGCCGAGTTGCCCGCCTCCGGTGGTGCCCGTAGCGTGATTGTCCAGGCACTGAACGACGATCCAGCTCAGGCGGGAGTGTGCGGTCATGGCCACCTCGAGCCAGGCGGGGACTGGCGCCCGATGGGGAATGGTGTGTGCGGGTACCGCGCTCATCGGCACCTGTTACGGTTTCGCGCGTTTCGCCTACGGCTTGTTCGCACCCGAGTTCCAGGACACTTTCGGCATCAGTTCCACGCTTTCCGGATTCATCGGTTCCGGCAGTTACGTCGGCTATTGCGTGGCGATCGTGGCCAGCCTGGTGCTCACCGAGCGCTTCGGGGCGCGCAGGCTCGCCGTGGGAGCGGGCGTCGTCGCGACGGTGGGCACCGCGATGGTGGCCGTCGCGCCGACGAGCGCGGTGCTGGCGGCCGGTGTGCTGATCGCCGGCTCCAGCACCGGGGTCGCCTCCCCGCCGATGGCGGCGGCCGTGAGCCGATGGGTACGGGCCGACTCGCAGGACCGGTCCCAGAGCGTGGTCAACGCCGGAACGGGCATCGGGGTGCTGGTCTCCGGGCCCGTCGCGCTGGTGCTGATCGAGCAGTGGCGGTGGGCGTGGGCGGTGTTCGCGATCCTCGCCGCGGTGGTCACCCTGTGGATCTATCTGACCGTGCCGTTCACCACCTCGGAGCGGGCAACGGGCGGCGGGACGCGCGGCTGGGTCCCCGGCACCGCGATCCTGGTCTTCGGCGCGTTTCTGATGGGTCTGAGCAGCGTCGCCACCTGGACGTTCGGCCGGGACCTCGTCACCAGCACCGGAGGCGCGGGCAGCACCGTCTCGACGATGATGTGGGCGGTGCTCGGCGCGGCGGGTTTCATCGGCGCGCTGAGCGGCGATCTCGTCGCGCGAGCCGGGCTGGCCCGGTCCTGGACGGCCGTGATGATCGCGATGGCGGCGTCGACGCTCCTGCTCGCGATGGCACCCGGCGTCACCGTCGCCGTGTTCGCCGCGGCCGCGCTTTTTGGTGCCTCCTATGTCGGTCTGTGCGGACTGGTGCTGCTCTGGAGCACCCGCCTGTACCCCCGGCGCGCGTCGTTCGGCGTCGGGGTCTCGTTCCTGATGATCGCGGTCGGGCAGGCCGTCGGCGCCCCGCTGGCCGGCGCGCTCACCGACGCCGCCGGCGGCACCTCCGCCTTCTTCACCTGCGCGGCGATCGGCGTGCTCGGCGCGCTGGTCCGGCCGGGCCGGGCGGTCCGGTCCGCACCGGCGGCGGGCGATCAGCAGAGCGAAATCCTGGACCAGCAGTCGGTTCTCGCCGATCCGGACAGCAGGAGGTAATGCCGTGAGGGGTGTGGTCGTCACCGGGTTCGGCGGGCTGGACAAGCTCGAATACCGGACCGACCTCCCCGAACCCGTGCCCGCCGACGACGAGGTCGTCGTCCGGGTGGCGGCCGCGGGGCTCAACAACACCGACGTGTGGACCCGCGAGGGCGCCTACGGCACGTCGGACGACTCCTCCGCACTGGCGGGCTGGCGCGGGGAGCCCATACATTTCCCGCGCGTCCAAGGTGCCGACGTCGCCGGGTACATCGACCGGGTCGGCGCCGACGTGCCCGCAACGCGGATCGGCGAGCGCGTCCTGATCGATCCGGTGCTGTACACCGGCGGAGAACGCGAGCTGGTGACCACCCGCTACCTCGGCAGCGAGCGGGACGGCGGATACGCGGAACTTGTCGCCGTACCGAGTTCTCTCGCCCATTCCGTCGACTGTTCCCTCACCGACGCCGAAATCGCGACCTTCCCGACCGCCTACCTCACCGCGCAGAGAATGCTCAACCGCGCCCGGGCGGCGGCCGGGGACGTCGTCCTCGTCACCGGCGCCTCGGGCGGGGTCGGCTCGGCGCTGGCCCAGTTGTCGGCCGTCCGAGGCGCGCGGGTCATCGCTGTCACCACAAGGGAGAAAGCGGACGAAGTCGCGCGCCTCGGCGTCGACACGGTGCTCACCCGCGAAGAGCTGGCCGCCGGCAAGGTCGAGGACGAGGTCGACATCGTCGCGGACGTGGTCGGCGGTCCCGCGTTCGCCGGTCTGCTGGGCGAAATCATCCGCCCGCTCGGCCGGTACGTCACCGCGGGCGCCATGGCGGGACCGCTGGTCGAACTCGACCTCCGACGTCTCTACCTCAAGCAGGTCGAGCTGATCGGTTCCTCCTTCGGCTCACACGAGGACTTCGCGGAACTGCTCCGGCTCATCCAGGACGGCACGCTGCGACCGCTGCTGGCGCGGACCTTCCCGCTGGAACGGTTCGTCGACGCGCAGAAGGAGTTCATGGCGAAGAACTTCGTCGGGAACATCGTGGTGATCCCCTGAGCATTCCGCTGGTTCCTGCCGAACAAAGCGGATCAGAATTGCTTTTCGCCGCCGTCGATGTACAGGTTGGCGCCGAGTACGAAGGTGCTCTGCTTCGACGCGAGGAAAGCCACCGCGTCGGCAACCTCGGACGCGGTGCCGATCCGGCCGAGTGGCACCTTCGCCGCGAAGCTCGCCTTGGCCGCCGGAGCGTTCTCCTCGCCGACTATGGCGGCGACCGCGGGCGTGTCGATCGTGCCCGGTGAGATCGCGTTGACCCGGATGCCGCGTCCCTTGAGTTCGTTGGCCCAGGTCCGGGCGTAGGAGCGCACGGCGGCCTTGGAAGCCGCATACGTGCCGAACGCCTCGACACCGTCATCGGCGCGGACGGAGGAGTTCAGGATCACCGAGGCGCCGTCGTTGAGCAGTGGCAACGCCTTCTGCACGGTGAACAGCGTGCCTCGCACGTTGACGTCGAAGATCCGGTCGAAGTGTTCTTCGGTGACCTGTTCCAGCGTCGCGAACGCGGCCGTCGCGGCGTTGGCGAACAACGTGTCCAGCCCCTTGCCCCGCGCACGGACCGCGTCGTAGAGCCGGTCCAGGTCGGCCGGGTTCGAGATGTCGCCCGCCACCGCGGTGGCCGAGCCGATGGTCTTGACCGCCGCTTCCAGTTCCGCCTCGCGCCTGCCGGTGATGAAGACGTGCGCCCCATCGGCGGCGAGGCGCTCGGCCGCGGCCAGGCCGATCCCGCTGCTCCCACCGGTGACCACCGCTGTCGTGCCGTCGAACTGCCCCATGCTGCCCTCCACAAGTTCGGTACCAATCGGTACTCAAGTAGACGGTAGCACTTGTGCACCGATCGGTACTCAACTGGGCGTGGCGGTCGGCTCGAGCGCGGCGAAGGTGTGGTCCTGCCAGATCCGCCGGGATACTTCCTCCGGGTACGTGGTGACAACCGGTCGTGTGCCGAAGAGCTGCACGAGTCGCCTTGCCGGGTCGTACACGGGCCAGCCGGGATCGCCGTGGGTGGCAAACGCCGTCCACGCGGCGCGCATCCGGGTGGACAGCGCCTCCGCTTCGGCCAAGAGGTCGTCACCGATCAGCATCGCGGGCTGGCCGCGGTCCGGATTGCCGAACACCAATGGCACGTCGAGGCCGTGGCAGGCGCCGAGAACGCCGTTCCAGGTCAGCTCGTAGACGTGGGCCCGGCCGCCGCCCGCGGTCTGCGCCTGGGCGAGGTGGAGTGAAGGCATCCGGAACAGCCAATCCGAGTTGACCAGTTCGTACAGCTCTTCCTCGCTCGCGCCGGGGAAGCCTTCGCGGTAGCGGCGTGCACCGTCCGGGCCGGGCGCCAGGACTTCCAGCGCCGTCCGCGCAGTCGTTGCCATGCCTTCGATCGCGGTGAACAGGCGTTGCTCGTCGCGGACATGGCCGGCGATCAGGCGGATGTCCCGGCCGGCTCCGTCGGCCAGTGCCTGCCACGGGGTGAGGGGCAGAACCTCACCGTCGACCACCGGCGCGAACGGGATCTTCCGGTGCGCGGCCTGGCCCCAGCTTCCCGTCCACTGACCGATTTTCGCGGTGACCACGTCAGCGGCGGCGGACAGTACTGGCGGGTCCACAGTGGACAAGTCGGTCACCGTGGGCCGCAGCCCCAGCTCGGCCGCGCACGCGGTGGCGATGTCGGCGGCGAGCGCCGGGGTGAAGAACGTTCCGGGCACACTCTGCGCGACGGCCCGGTGGAAGAGCCCGGACGCACCCGGCATCGCGAGCAGCGCGGCGACCGATCCGCCACCCGCCGACTGGCCGAAGACGGTGACCCGGCCGGGATCGCCGCCGAAGGCCCGGATGTTGTCACGCACCCATACCAGCGCGGCGACCTGGTCGAGCAGTCCCCGATTGGCGGGCGCGCCGTCGAGCTGCGCGAACCCCTCGACACCCACGCGGTAGTTGAACGTCACCAGCACGACGCCTTCGCGTGCGAGGCGGCCGCCGTCGTACTCGGGCAGACTGGACATCCCGATCGCGTAAGCGCCGCCCTGGATCCACACCATGACCGGCAAACCCGCGCCCTGGCTGGGTTCCGGAGAGAAGACGTTGATCGTCAGCCAGTCGTCGGGTGCGTCCTCGGCCAGCGCGTCCATGCCGAACGCGGCGGCCTGCGGAGGCGGCGGACCGTACGATACGGCTTCACGCACCCCATCCCAGGCCCGCACCGGCCGCGGCGCGGCGAACCGCAACGCGCCAACCGGCGGCTCGGCGAACGGGACGCCGCGGAACACCGCGACGCCCTCCTCCCAGGCGCCGCGCAATTTCCCGTCCGCCGCACGAATCTCGGGCCGCTTCCGCACAACCGCGCATCCTCCGCGCCCCACCACGACGCGGGCCACCCATTTACCACTGCGCCGAAGACACCGGCGGCACAGCCTCGGCGGTGGTTTTGAGGTCGTGGAGCCAAGTTTCCAGGCCCATGTCGGAGTTGGGGTCGGCTTGCGCGCCGCGGTGGGTTTCTTCGGTGCGGACGAGGACACCGCCGCGGACCTTGACGAAGTTCCACACGTGCACCCCGTCGATGTGGTAGCCGGGGCCGTCGGCGGGGCCGGTCCAGCGGACGCATTTGCCGTGCCGGCGTTGCCCGACGGTGGAGGTGATGACCACCTTGGCGGGCGGCACCTCGATGTTCGCCTGGAACCGGGAACCCCGGCGCAGCGGACCGTGGTCGAGCCGCTCCACGGTCATCGGCGCGGCGGGTTTCTGCCACGAGGTCCAGCCTTCGACATCGGTGTGCAGACCCCACACGGTGCGCAGTGGCGCCTGAATGAAGATCTCGGCCCGATGCCGCGCCTCGGCGGCCGGGTCGACGCCTCTGCCCTGGCAGGTCAGCGACGCCGGTCCGCGCCCGGCCGCGGCCTGCGCGGGCATCGCGGTGGCGCCGAGCAGGGCCAGCGGAACCGCGACCAGGGCCGCGATCCGACGACGGGGACTCTGCGAGCGGGTAGCGAACATGATCCTTCTCCCCAGGGCAAGTTATAGCAAATCGCTATAGTTAGAAGCTATAACTATGCCTAGTGGGTGTCAAGCCGGACCGGACCTCGAACACGACTTCTTCGAGTGGCACCGTCCGCTGGTCGATGGGGCTCCGCCGCGGGTTGCCGGGGTGCGGACGGGCTCGGGCACCGAACAGGCGGACCTGGTGGTCGACGCGTCCGGCCGTCGCTCGGAGTCGGCCGCGTGCGCAACGGCTCATCTTCCCCGTTCGCGCTCGCCGGGGTTTCCCTTCCGGCAAACCGCTGGACCAGCCTGCGCGCCCGCGCGCAGGCCCGCCACCTGCTCGTACCGGCCGAAACCGCCTACCGCACCGACTGCCCGAGCCGACGGGAATAGGACGCGCTCATCCCGTGACCAGAGCCGGGTTCGGCTTGTACGACAGCATCAAGCGGAACGGGTGCACATCCCAGGTCTGCACGGCCCACATGGTGAGCCTGCCGTCCGTGCGGGCCTGGTCCGCGTCCCGCGCGCGGGCGAAGCCGGCGGTGTTCGGCTTGGGAATCGGCGGCAGCGTGTCCCAGAACTGCGCGCCCACCGGCACCGGCGAGGTTTCCACCACGCACGAAGGCCTGCCGTCGTCGAACTGGAGGGTCATCAGCACGTAGTTGTCCGCGCCGTCGGCTACGGCAGCCGTGCGCACCAGCAGCATCTCCGCCCGGCCCCCCGCGGCCACGGACAGCTCGCCGATCCAGTCGAACGCCGCGACGATCTCCTCCGGCGTGATGCTGGTGTACGCCGTCTCGTCGGTGACCGCCGAGATCCGCACGGGCGGCGCGTCCGCCGACAACGCCAGCACCCCGTCCGCCGGGTACAGCCAGCCCGCCTCGCAGCCCTCGGTCGAGTTCAGCGGCCGCCGGGTGATCCCGCCACGGCCCAGTTGGGCACGCGCCGCGGCCGGATCCTCCAAGCGCCAGAACGTCATCTTCTCCTCCACCGTCCACAGTGGAAGGAACGGCCCGATCGGCAGCCCGATCGACACCGACACCGCCGAACCGAACGGCGGCAGCGCGGCGAATTCCGGGTCCAACCGGGCGGTGGCCAGCATGTGCCGCAGCCAGCGCCGGGCGCGGCTGAGCGGATGGCCGGGGAAGTGCTCGTCGAACCGCGGGTCGTCGGCGCGGTGCCACGGCAGCCGCGGCCGGGACTGCGGCGCGTACGGGTGCGGGGCGTAGAAAGCGTCGGGACTGCCGGTCTCGACGATCGTCTCCGCGAGCACCGCCGACTCCTTTGCCCCGGTCGGCGAGCCTTCTTGCGCGACCAGCCTCAGCACCACGCTCGCGGTCGCCTTGGGCACCGTGATCGACGCGATGAACACCTGGCCAGGCCGGTCCGGGTAAGGCACCTTCACCACCTGCAGCAGCGCGGGCACCCCGTCCACGGTGACCACGAACGCCTCGATCAGCCCACCGTCCTCGGCGGTCTGGACGGCCAGCTCGTGTCGCAGGCGCGGGAGGTCGTCGAGGCTCGCGGGCAGGTTCGGCACCAGGTCGAAGAAGTGCACGGACATGCGGTCGCCATGGGAGTCGGTCCAGGCGTCACCGGCCGGCTGGAACCCCGTGGTGTCCGGAGTGATCATCATGGTGCCGAGCCTAGACGGGTGTTACGTTGGCCGAAAGACTGTCACACAATCTTTGCACCGCCGATCTGGGGGCCGCTGGTCGATCCGGGGTCGCCGTTCTCCCGCATCCCGTCCTACGTCAGCGCCGGGGCGCGCGATCGCCCTGCTGATGACCACGGAAACCCTGCGGCACAACACCTACAACGTCTCGAGCGGGGTGCCGGCGACGAACCGTGATTTCGCGGGCGCGCTCCGGAAGCACACCCCCGGCCTTCGACGTGGACGCGGCGGAAGCGGACTACGTGGCCTGGCGCCGGAGCAATCCGCGCTGATCGAAATCGGCCCGAGAAAGTTCCCGGGGAGGTGTCTGTTCACGGCTGAGCCGTTCGTCGTGGGAGTGAAGGCGGAAATCACCGAAGCGAGGGATGGGACCGATGAACACGGAGACGACAACGCGAGCCGGGCGGCGGGAATGGGTCGGGCTGGCCGTGCTGGCGCTGCCGACGCTGCTGCTCTCGCTGGACATGAGCGTGCTGCACCTCGCGGTCCCGCACCTGGCCGCCGACCTGCACCCCAGCGGCAGCCAGCTGCTGTGGATCATCGACATCTACGGCTTCATGATCGCCGGCTTCCTGGTCACCATGGGCACCCTCGGCGACCGGATCGGGCGGCGGAAACTGCTGATGACCGGCGGCGCCGCGTTCGGGCTGGCCTCGATCGCGGCGGCGTTCGCCACCAGCCCGGAGATGCTGATCGCGGCGCGGGCCGTGCTCGGCGTCGCCGGGGCCACGCTCATGCCGTCGACGCTGGCCCTGATCAGCAACATGTTCACCGATCCACGGGAGCGCGGCACGGCGATCGCGGTGTGGATGAGCTGCTTCATGGGCGGCATGGTGATCGGCCCGGTGGTCGGCGGGGCGCTGCTCGAGGTCGCGCACTGGGGCGTGGTGTTCCTGCTGGCCGTGCCGGTGATGGTGCTGCTGCTGGTCACCGCCCCGAAGCTGCTGCCGGAGTACCGCGACGAGCACGCGGGGCGGCTCGACCTGGTCAGCGTGGCGTTGTGGCTCGGCGCGGTCCTGCCGATCGTGTTCGGGCTGAAGGAAATGGCGAAGGACGGGCCCGGCGCGGCCAATCTCACCGCGCTGGCCGTCGGCGCCGTGATCGGCGTGGCGTTCGTGCGGCGGCAGCGGGTGATCGACCACCCGATGCTGGACCTGAGCCTGTTCCGCGACCAGAAGTTCGCCGCGGCGCTGGGCATCGTGCTGGTCGGCGCGCTCACCATGGGCGGGGTTTTCCTGCTGGTCAACCAGTACCTGCAGCTGGTCGAAGGGCTGTCCTCGGCCGAAGCGGGGTTCGCGCTGGTGCCGCAGGCCGTCGCGGTGGTCGCCGGGTCGATGATCGCGCCGAAGCTGGCCCGGCGGTTCCGGCCGGAGTTCGTGCTCGGCTTCGGCATGCTGGTCGCCGCGGGTGGCATGCTGCTGTTCACCCTGATCGACGCCGGGCAGGGACTGGTGCTGCTGGTGCTCGGCATCTCGGTGGCCGCGTTCGGCATGGGCCCGCAGGGCGTGCTGTGCACCGAGATGGTGATCAACGCGGTGCCGCCGCGGAAGGCGGGCGCGGCCTCGGCCATGTCGGAGACCACCGCCGAATTCGGGATCGCCATGGGGATCGCGTTGTTCGGCAGCATCGGCACCGCGGTCTACCGGTCCGAAGTGGACCTTCCGGCGGGCGACCCGGCCGGGGAGAGCCTGGCCGGCGCGGTGGTGCTCGGTGACCAGTCGCTGCTGGCCACCGCGCGGGAGGCGTTCACCAGCGGCCTGCACACCGTGGCCACGATCAGCGCGCTCATCGTGGTGGCGTTCGCCGTGGTCGGGATGACCGTGCTGCGCAAGAAGCCGCAACGCGAGCTGGTGGCGGCCTGACGAAGTCAACTATGGTTGACACATGGACGCGGAACCGAAGATCTACGGCGACGAACGGCTCGCCACCAGGCTCGGCGAACTGCTGGGCCCCCGCCACCCGGTCGCCGCGGCGGCCCTGGTCTCGGACCAGGACGTCGCGGTGGCCGGGCTCCGCGCCGATCTCGACGCGGACTTCGAGATCGGCTCGATCACCAAGGGTGTCACCGGATTGCTCTACGCGGACGCGCTGGCCCGTGGCGAGATCGGCCAGGACACCACGCTCGGTGAGTTGCTCCCGCTGGGCGACGTCCCCGCCGCGCGGCTGACGCTGCGGTCGTTGAGCACACACAGCTCCGGCCTGCCGCGACTGCCGAAGTCCGCGCATCCCCTGCGCCGCACCATCGCCCTGTGGCGGCACGGGACCAATCCCTACGGTGAGGACCTCGGCCAACTCCTGGACCAGGCCCGCGGCGTTCAGGTGGGCAAACCGCGACCCCGCTACTCCAACTTCGGGTTCGAACTGCTCGGCCACGCCCTCGCCGCCGCTGCCTCGACGACCTACGCCGACCTCGTGCACGAGCGGATCGCGAAGCCGCTGGACCTCGATTTCTCCGTGCCCGCAACGAACGCGCAACTCCGGCCGGGAGCACTCACCGGCCGGAGCCGCCGAGGCAAGCCGCGCGAACCCTGGACCGGCGAAGCGCTCGGACCGGCGGGCGGCATCCGGGCGTCCATCAACGCCATGGCCCGCTTCACCGCGGCGGTGCTCGACGGCAGTGCCCCGGGCACCGCGGCGCTCGACCCGGTCGCCCCTTTCGGCGCGGGCGGGCGCATCGGGGCCGCCTGGCTCACGATCCGGGTGAAGGGCCGGTCGGTCACCTGGCACAACGGCGGCACCGGCGGCTTCCGCACCTGGCTCGGCTTCGACCGCGAGGCCGGTACCGGCGCGGTCATCCTGTCGGCCACCTCACTCCCGGTCGACCGCCAGGGTTTCGCGCTCCTGTCCGGTTCCGGGCAGTAAGCGGCGCCGCTGCGACAGGACTGCCACAGAGCGCGGACCAGGTGGCGATCTTCGCCACGCAGGATCGCGGTGGTGAGCGAAACAAAAAGACTGCCGGGGCTGGACGGGCTCCGCGGCGTCGCGGTGGCCGGGGTGCTGTTGTTCCACGCCGGTCACTTCGGCGGCGGATTTCTCGGTGTGGACCTGTTCTTCGCGTTGTCCGGCTTCCTGATCACCGGGCTGCTGCTGCGTGACGGCACGGGGTCGCCGCGCGCGTTCTGGGGACGGCGCGCCCGGCGGTTGCTGCCCGCGCTGACGGTGATGCTCGCCGGTACCACGCTGGCGGTGTGGGCACTGGGCGACAAGAACCTGTGGAGCACCGCACTCGCCGACGGGCCGTGGGTGCAGGCGAACCTGGTGAACTGGCACCTGCTGGCGGAATCGGCGGCCTACTGGGACCGGTTCGGCCCCGGCCGGGTGTTCGGCCACCTGTGGAGCATCGCCGTCGAGGAGCAGTTCTACCTGCTGTGGCCGGTGGTCGTGCTGCTGATCGTCCGCGCGGGCGGACGGGCCGGGCATCGGGTCGCGCTGGTCGCGGCGCTCGCTTCGGTGCTCTCGCTCGTCCTGATGGTTTTCCTTTTCACCCCAAGCGATTCCACCCGGGTCTACACCGGGACCGACACGCGGGCGTTCTCCCTGCTGCTGGGCGCGTTGATGGCCACCGCGCCGGCGACCCGCCTCGTGTCCAAAGTGGCCAGTCGCGAAGTGGTGCTGGCACTGCTGTTCGGCGTGCTCGCGGTCTTCTGGCTGGTCGCGGACGGCGAGAACGCGCACTGGTTGTTCCGCGGCGGCTTGTTCGCGCACTCCCTGCTCGCAGCGGCGCTGATCGCGCTGTGCGCGCAGACGCCCGGCTCACCGGTGACGCGCGCGCTCGGCTGGGCGCCGCTGCGCGGGCTCGGCTCGGTGTCCTACAGCCTCTACCTGTGGCACTGGCCGGTTTTCCTGGTCCTGTCCGAAGAACGGATCGGCATGACGGGCTGGGCGCGCACGGCGATCGTGTGCGCGGTGTCGCTCGCGCTGGCCGTGCTGTCGAAAGTGCTGGTCGAGGACCCGATCCGGTTCCGCGCGACCTGGGCGCGGGGCCGCACCGGAGTGGGCGCCGTCGCCGTCGCCACGCTCGCGCTCGCCGCGCTGTGGGTCGCGGTGCCCCGGCCTCCGGTCGTCCAGGTCGACGTGACCGGGCTGGTGGTTCCGATGGTGACCTCTTAGCCTGCCGGGAGCACCGGACAACGCCGTGGCGGTCCCGGTTCCTCATGGGGCACCGTGAACCGCACCCGCACCACGGCCGACGGCGAGCCGCCGCCCTGCCGGTGCACCCCCAGCGCGGTGCACACGACCTGGTCCACGCCGAGCGCGGTCAGGTCGCGTTCGGCCAGCGGGAGGCGGACGAGGATCTGGTCGGCGGTGGTGTCCACCACCGTCCTTGTCTGCCCGGAGGCGGAGATTTCCGTGTGCAGCGGGGAATCCGGGCCGGGTCCGGTGAGCAGCAGTGCCAGCGCCTCGGTGATCGTGCCGAGCTTGCCGGTCGGCCGGGGTTGCGGTTGCAGCCGCTGCCGCGCGTCCACGAAGAACAAGGAGATCTCAGGGGCCACGCCGGTGGGTGCGTCCGTTCCGGTGGTGATCCCGGACGGCGACACCCCGCAACCGGCGAGCAGGAGCGCCAGTCCCCCGAGCAACGTCCGCCTCATTCCGCCTCCTCGTGGTGCCGGGGCAGCCGGAGCACAAACCGCGCGCCGCCACCTCCGGCGTTGCCCGCCACCAGATCGCCGCCGTGCAGTCGCGCGTTGGCCAGTGAGATCGCCAGCCCGAGCCCGCTGCCCGGCGATCGCGGGCGGGCGCTGTCCGCCTTGTAGAACCGGTCGAACACGTGCGCCAGCGCCTCCGGCGACAGCCCCGGCCCGTGGTCGGTGACCTCGATCTCCAGTTCACCGTCATCGGCGCGCAGCGTCAGCCGCACCGGCGGTTCGCCGTGGCACAGCGCGTTGCCGACCAGATTGGCCACGATCACGTCGAGCCGTCGGCGGTCGAGCGTCGCGGACACCGGCTCGGGCAGGTCCAGCTGTACGTCGTCCAGCCAGCCGCGAGCACGCAGGCAGTCGCGGATCGCGTCGGGCACTTCCACCGGCTCGGTCCGCAACCGCGCCATCCCGGCGTCGAACCGGGACACCTCCATCAGGTCCTCCACCAGGGCGACCAGCCGCTCGGTCTCGGCGACCGCCAGCTCCGCGGACTCCCTGGCCATCGGACGGCGGTCGTCCGCGGACTCGGCCAGCACCTCGACCACCGCGGTCAGCGTGGTCAACGGCGTGCGCAGTTCGTGCGAGACGTCGGCGACGAACCGCCGCTGCTCGGTCAGCACCTCCTGCAGCGAGTCGGCCATCCGGTTGACGGTCTCCCCCAGGTCCTCCAGTTCGTCCGCGCCACCGGTGGAGATGCGGGCCGACAGATCGCCACCGGCCAGTGCCACAGCGGTGTCCCGCACGCGGCGCACCGGCCGCAGCACACCACCCGCGGCCACCAGCGCGAGCAGCACCGCGAGCGGCAGCGCCACGGCACTGGTGAGGGCGGCGGTGCCGACGAGCCCGTCCACCTGCCCCGCGACATCGGACAGGTCACGCACCGCGTAGACCTCGATGCCGGACGGCGTGCGCCGCAGGTCGAGGCCGGTGGTCACGATCGGGGTGCCGATGAGCAGGCGCGGCCCTTCGCCGGTGTCCACGCGCTGGAAGACCAGCCGATCACGCGCCGCGGCCCGCAGCTCGCCGGTGATCAGCGGCAGTTCCCCCGAACTCCGCCCCTGGTAGGTCACCTGCGTGTGCTCGCCGATCGAGGCACGCACCCGGTCGAGCATTTCCTGGTCCGGCGGGAGGTTCAGGTCGGGGGCCACCGCCTCGATCCGGTGCACCAGGTCCTCGGTGTGCCGCCGCTCGGCCGCGCCGACCAGCGACGCGCCCGCCGACGCGGCACCGGCCCACGCCGCCGCGGCCGCCCCGGCCACGGCCACCAGGACGAAGGCCAGCACCAGGCGGACACGCAGACCGCGCGGCCGGAACAGCCGCCTCATACCGGTCCGAACCGGTAACCGAAACCACGCACGGTCTGCACGTACACCGGTTCGGCGGGCACGTCCTCGATCTTGGCCCGCAGCCGCTGCACGCAGTTGTCCACCAGCCGCGAGTCGCCGAGGTAGTCGTGCTCCCACACCTGTTCCAGCAACTGCTGACGGGTGAACACCCGCCCCGGCGCGGCGGAGAGCGCGAGCAGCGTGCGCAGTTCGATCGGGGTCAGCGCCACCGGCTGCCCGCGCTTGCGCACCACCGCGCCCGCCGCGTCGATCTCCAGCTCACCGTGGGTCTGGGCGCCGTTGGATCGATCGCTGTCGCGCGGACCGCCCCGGCGCAGCACCGCCTTGATCCGGGCGTCCAGCACCGCGGGCCGCACGGGCTTGGTCACGTAGTCGTCGGCACCGGCGGCGAGCCCGGCGACCACGTCGAAGTCGTCCCCTCGCGCGGTGAGCATGATGATCGGGACCGGCCCGCGCGCACGCAGGCGGCGGCACACCTCGAACCCGTCCAGGTCGGGCAGCATCACGTCCAGCACGACCAGCTCGGGCGCGGTTTCGTGGCACGCGCGCAGCCCGTCCTCGCCGGTGGCCGCCGTGGTCACGGTGTTGCCGTACCGGGTCAGCGCCAGCTGCAGACCACGGCTGACCAGCGGGTCGTCTTCGATGAGCAGGATCACGGCCACCAGCCCAGTATGTGCCGCGGTCCGTCAGCAGTCCCGGAAGGCCGGGCCGCCGGCCCAGCCGGAGTTGGCCCACGATTCGGGTGCCGCCGGGGTGAAGCCGGGGAAGCGCGCGGCCAGCTCACCCATCAGCCAGGCGGCGAACCGGGCCGCGCCCTGCGGGCAGGTGTGGATGCCGTCGGGACTGCGATCGCGCTTGCCGTCGCGGTCCATCCGGTACTCCGGTCCCCACACCGCCGCGCTGTCCAGCACCACGGCCTTGCCGCCGGAGCCGTCGGCCACCCGCCGCGCCAGTCCGCCGGTGCGCTGGAGTTCCTCCATGTGCCCGGCGTAGAACTCGTCGGCCCTGATCGGCGGCATCGTCACGAACACGAGCGTGGCCCCGGCACCGGTGACGGTCGCCAGCAGCTTTTCGTACGCCGCCAGCTGTTCCTGCTCGGTCCCCCAGTCGTAAGTGGACACTTGGTAGGCCACCACGTCCGGGTCGAACGAGCCCAGCTTCGCGGTGAGCTGGTCCCAGGTCGAACCGGTCAGCTCCGGGATCCCGGACACGTTGCCGCCACCGGTCGACGCGATCGACTCCATCGACGAACCACCGGCCCGCGCGGCGGCGGCCAGCGGGCCCGCCAGCCCCTCGGCCACCGAGTCGCCCATCCACAGGAACTTCGACGGCGGCGCGACCGGAGCGGCGGCGGGCTCGGCCGGCGAGCAGGCCGCGACGGCCAGCACCGCGAACACCGCGGCCAGTGCTTTCCTTCGTTTCGTCATGGGCACCACGCTGCCGGGCCCGTGTCCACTCGCGATCCGCGCTTTGTCGCCGTTCTGTCGCAGGCGGGATCAGCGCGGCTGGGCCGCCGCGTGGGCGGCGAGGCCGTCGGCCATCCGCTGCATGACGCGCCGCATCACGCCCTGCATCAGCCAGCCCAGTCCCTTGCGCGCGGAATAGGTGCCGTGCCAGTGGATGAACGTGCCGCCGTCGGGGGTGGCGGTGAGATCGACGACCGCCCGGTAGTCGTGGATGGCGCTGTTGAACGCGTCTTCGTAGGTCAGCTGCTTCTCTTCGACGAGACCGGTCACGCGCTCGCCGGTCACCGTCCGCCCGGTGCGGAACGCGCGGACCGCGCCGACCGGGTCGTGACCATCCGGATCGAGCCCGCTGGACCGGTCGAGCACGAGTTCGTCGACCGCCGACCAGACGGGCCAGGTACGGGCGTCCACCAGCAGGCGCCAGACCACCGCCGGGGGTGCCGCCGTGGCCGCCGTCGCGTCATATTTCCGCATGGGGGTTACCTTCTCGCCCGCGCGCGGCCGATGACCATGCGCCGGATTGCCGAGGATCGATCAGTTCCTGCGGTACACCGAGGGCCGCACGCCGACCTGGCCGAGAAACGCCGACGACAACGCGCCGGGGCTGGCGAAACCGCACCGGTCGGCGATCTGCGCGATGGTGAGGTCGGTGTCGGACAGCAGCCGCCGCGCCCGCTCGATCCGCAGCCGGGTGAGGAACCGGTGCGGGGTCTCGCCGGTCGCGGCCCGGAACACGCGGATGAAGTGGTACACGCTCAGATGCGCTTCGGCGGCGATCTCGGCCACCGTCAGCGGTTCGGCCAGCCGCTCCCGCATGAGGGCGGCGGCCCGGCTGACCGCCGCGTGTTCGGGCCCCGGCAGGCGTTCGTGCCGCCCCTTGGTCAGCAGGTGCGCCACCAGGAAGGCGGCGGCGGATTCGGCGTAGAGATCGTCGGCGCCCCCGGCGGGTGGCAGCGCGCGCACGAGCTGCTCGACCATCGGATCCCCGGTGATCGCCGCCAGCGCCGGGAAATCCGGTTCCCGGTCACCGAGCCCGGCCGCGGCCCGCTCGACGGTCGCCGACGGAACGGTCACCTGGATGGTGCGCAGCGCCGAGGTCGTCCGGTAGTCGCGCACGCTCGCCAGGCCGGGGACCATGAGTTCGAAATAGCCGGGTAGCCAACGGCGGCGGACCGGCTTCCCGTCGGCGCGCGTGCGCATCTCCACGTCACCGGCCACGCAGAGCACGAGGTGGAGGTCGGCCACCGCGGGCATCGGGAACGGCTCGGCTTCGGGTGCGTGGTCGAAGCACTGCACGAGCAGCGACCGCCAGCCCGCGTCGCTCCAGCTGCAGTAGGTGCGCCGCACCTGAGCCGGGAGGTCGACCTCCGCGTAAGGCGCGAGATCGAAGTCAGCCGATTCGAACACCGCTCAAGGCTAGTCGACGTTGCCCGGTTCATTTTGTTTACGGTACCGTTTCGTAAACAAAAGGAGGTCACCATGACTGTTCTCGTCACCGGTGCCGGGCCCACCGGATTGGCACTGGCCTGCGCATTGCGCCTGCACGGCGTGGAGGTCCGGGTGCTCGACCGCGCCACCGGACCGGCGGAGACCTCGCGGGCCAACTTCCTGCACGCCCGCGGGTCCGAGGTGCTGGCCAGGCTCGGCGCGCTGGGCGAACTGCCGCGCGAGTCGATCCCGGCGATGCGGATCACCACCTACGCCGGGGCTCGGCCGATCATGCGCATCCGTTTCGGCGACCCCGGCCTGCGCACGGCGGCGCCGCCGATGGTCGTCTCCCAGGCACGCGTCGAAGCCGCCCTGCGCGCCCGGCTCGCCGAACTCGGCGTCGAGCCGGAGTGGGGTACCGAGGTCACCGGCGCCGGGCAGGACGGCGACGGCGTCCAGGTGCGGCTGGGCGACGGCGGGCACCTGACCGCGTCCTGGCTGGTCGGGTGCGACGGCTCGGGCAGCGCGGTGCGGCGGCTGGCCGGGATCGGCTTTCCCGGGGCCAAGCTCAGCGAGCGGTTCCTGCTCGCCGACCTGGACATCGACTGGGACCTCGACCGCGACGGCACCAGCGGCTGGGTGCATCCCGACGGCCTGTTCGCCGCGATGCCGATGCCCGGTGGCTCGTGGCGCCTGTTCTCCTACGACCCGGACGGCGGCGCCGAACGGCCGGAGCCCACCGAGATCGTCGACCGGCTGCGGCAGCACCTGGCCCGGCGGACCGGGCGGACGGCCACCTTCGGCCACTGCACCTGGGCCTCGGTGTTCAGCGTCCACCGGCGGCTGGCGGACACCTACCGCCGCGGCCGGATCTTCCTGGCAGGGGACGCCGCGCACGTGCACGCGCCCTTCGGCGGCCAGGGCATGCCGACCGGGATGGGCGACGCGGAGAACCTGGCCTGGAAGCTCGCCATGGTGATCGACGGGCAAGCCGCGCCGGAACTGCTCGACACCTACGAAGCCGAACGGCGGCCGCTCGCCGAGAACGTGCTCCGCGGCACCGCGCTGGCCACGCGGGTGAACATCGCCGACAGCGCGGCCGGCCGGTTCCTGCGGGACAAGGTGCTCATCAAACTGGGCGGTTTGCCGTGGGTGCAACGGAAAGCGACCTACACCGCGTCACAGCTGTGGGTCAGCTACCGGAAGGGGCCGCTGGGCGGACGCCGTCCGCTCGGGGACCGGATCGCCGATCTGGACTGCGTGCGCGAGGATGCGAGCCGGACGACGCTGCACGCCGAACTCGGCGGGACGTGGGCGCTGCTGCTGCCCGCGTCCGGCGGCGACCGGGTGGCGGAAGAGGCGCGGGAAGGGCTGGGAAAGCGAGTGGTCGTGCTGCGGCGAACGGACGAGGGACAGGCACCGGCGCTGGTGCGCCCGGACGGGCATCTGGCGTGGCGCGGGGAAACCGGCCTCGGCGACTGGCTGGCCGGCGCGCTCGGGCGAGCCGGATGAACCGAGGCAGGCCCCGTGACCCTGGCACCGACACCGCGATCCTGCGCGCGGCGGCGGAGGTTTTCGTCGAACGCGGGGTGGAAGGCGCCAGCATCGAGCAGATCGCCAAACGGGCGGGCGTCGGGAAGGTCACCGTCTACCGGCGGTGGTCGACCAAGGAGGAGTTGATCGCGCAGTCGGTGGAAGCCCTGCTGGCGGACCAGGTGAGCCATCCCCCGGCCGAGCTGATCGCCACCAGCTCACCGTACGAACTGGTCGAGAACGCGATCGACAGCACCGCGGAAACGGCCGCGAGCCCGGAGTTCCGCGCGCTGGCCGCGCGGGTGCTGGGCTCCGCGGTCAGCCATCCCGAACTGATGGCTGTCTACTGGGAGCACTACATCCGGCCGCGGCGCGATCTCACCCGCGCGCTGCTGCGCCGGGCGCAGGAGGAAGGCACCGTACCCGGCGACGCCGATCTCGACGTGCTGACCGACATGATCGCGGGCGCGGTCACCTATCGCGCACTGCAGCCGAACCCGCCCGATGCCGCCGGAATGCGAACCTACCTGCGCGCGGTTTTCCGGCAGGCGGGCCTGCTTCGCTGACCTCCGGGCTTTCGCGCAGGCGAAACCGGCGCCACGTCAGCGAACCCGGCGGGCAGCCCCAGCCGCGTCAGCCGACCGGCAGGCTGCCGCGCAGGCGAAACCGGCGCCGCGTCAGGCGGTCCGGCGGAGCCACCAGGCCGCGCCTCCGCCGAGCAAGGCTGCCAGTAGCAGGCCGAAACTGCCGGTCAGCGCGCCGAACAGGGCCACCCCGCCCAGCAGGACGGCGACCACCGTCCACGCGAGACCCGGCGAACCCATCGCCGTGCGCAGCACGTGCGCCAGCTCGGGATCTTCGGCGGCCAAGTGCCGCTCGATCAGTTCGAGTTCACGGCGTTCACGCTCGCTGAGCCCCTCAGCCGCGCGGACCATCATCGGGTTCCCGGCGGGTCTGACGAACCACCAGTGGTGGAACAACATGCCTCCAGCATGGCTGACCGAACAGCGAAAGGCACGCCCCGCAACTCCAAAAATGCGCTCCTTGGCGTGATTGAACAGGACTGCTAAATTCTGGACCGAGATGCCAACCAGCGCTGACGACTCCTTCATCCGCGCGGCACGGCGCCGTCAGCTGGTCGAGTGCGCGGTGGAGATGATCGCGGAACACGGCCTCGCCGAGGCTTCGACCGTCCGCATCGCGAAGCACGCCGGAGTCAGCCGCGGCGTGCTGACCTACCACTTCCGCGACCGCGCGGAACTGCTCAACCAGGTGGTCCGCCGGGTCTACGAGCTCGGCGCCGAGGTGATCGGCCCGGCCGTGACCGAGGCAGCTTCACCGCGGGAGGCCCTGCTCGCCTTCATCGGCGGCAGCGTCGAGCTCCACGCCAGGTACCCGCGGCACCTGGCCGCGCTGACCGAGATCTTCGCCGCCGAGGCCCGGCACGACGAACAACGGCGCCACGCGCGAGAACTCGACGATCTGGCCGCGATCCTGCGGGCCGGTCAGGAACAGGGCCAGTTCCGCGCCTTCGACATCGACGTCATGGCCACGACGATCCGCCGGGCGCTCGACGGCGCGCTGGCAGCCATCGCCGGTGGCGTACCGGCCGACCGGTACGCCACCGAGCTGCGGGAGATCTTCGACGCGGCGACGCGGCTCTGACCGAGGAGCTAACCCGGGTGATCAGCGGGTGCCTCGGCGAGCGAGAGCCGGTTCCCGTCCGGGTCCACCACGTCGACGTGCCGCACGCCGTTGCCGTAGGTCTCCACCGGTTCGTGCTCGATGCCGTTCGCGACCAGGCGCGCCAGGATGTCGTCGAGTCCGGTCACCCCGAAGGTGATCATCGCCCGGCCGACCAGCCCGGACCGCACGTCCCGGTCATCGACCACCACCCAGGCGTTCTCCCCCACCTGCCACAGGTATTCCTCCCCGATCACCTCGTCGGCGGGCCGCCCGAAGAACACCCCGAACCACTCCACCGCCCGCTTCCGGTCGCTCACGCCGACAATGCTGTACAGGTCCATCCCGATCGCTCCTCCCGGTCTTCCGGCCGTTGAGACCGGTCCGGGCGCCGAAACTCATCGCCCGGCGGGTGACCCGCTCCGGCCGCCGAGGTGCTTTCCGAAGTGGCGGTCGACCGCGTGGAACACCGTCACCAGGTTCTCCGGGTTCTGGAAGTCGTGGCCCTCGTCCTCGAAGACGAGGTATTCGACCTCGACCCCGCCGGCGCGCAGGGCCTCGACCATGTTGTCCGACTCGGCCTGGACCACGCGCGCGTCCTGGGCACCCTGCGCGATCAGCAGCGGCGTGCGGACCTCGTGCACCCGGGTGATCGGTGAGCGCGCGAGCAGGTCCGCCCGCTGCTCCGGATCGGCCGGGTCACCGCCGTAGCGGAGCCAGTTGTTGCGCAGCCACGGTTTGACGAACTCAGGCGTGGTCTCCATGAAGTTCACCAGGCTCGAAATGCCGACGTACTCGGCCGCGGCGGCGAAGCGGTCCGGCGTGAACGTGACGCCGACCAGCGTGGCGTAACCGCCGTACGAGCCGCCGAAGATGCCGATCCGGTCCGGGTCCGCGTAACCCCGTTCGACCGCCCAGTCCACCGCGTCGAGCAGATCGTCGTGCATCTTCCCGGCCAGCTCACCGATCGCCGACGTCAGGTGCCGCTTCCCGTAACCCGACGAGCCGCGGTAGTTGACCTGCAGCACGGCATAACCGCGGTTCGCGAAGAACTGGACTTCCCGGTTGTAACCCCAGCCGTCGTGCACCCACGGTCCGCCGTGTACGAGCAGGATCAGCGGCAGGCCCACCGGATCGACCCCGACCGGCAGGGTGAGGAAGGCGGGCAGCGGCAACCCGTCGCGCGCGGTGATGTGAACCCCGGTCATCGGCGCGAGTTCGGCGGGATCCAGTTGCGGGAACGGCCGGAACAGCAGCCGGCTCTCCCCGGTGCCGTGGTCGTAGAAGTAGGTCAGGCCGGGTTCGCGGTCGTGGTCGAAGGTCGCGACCCACCGCTGTTCGGCATCGTCCGAGGAAAGCGCGGACAGCACACCGCCGGACAACTGGGACAGCGCCGCGTACACCTCGGCGAAATCCGGGTCCAGCACCTCGATCCGGGGCCTGTCCCCGACAAACCGCGCCGCGAGCAGCGCACCCGTGCGCCGGCTGGTGAACACGGAGGCGGGGATGCCGAAGTCGAGCGACAGCTGACCCATCGTGCAGAAGCTGTGCCCGTCCACGGCGGCCACCACGGTTTCCTCGCCCGTCTCGCCGTCGACGCGGATCAGGCTCAGGTCGTCGGAATCCTGGAAGGCGCCGAGGATGAGGCCGTCACCGTCGGGCGTGACCAACTGCGGGTAGATCCCCATCGGGTGCTCCGGGCCACCCTGCCGCCGGACGAGGCGCTTCTCCCGCGTTCGCGGGTCGATCGCGTGGTACTCCACCACGCCGTCGTCGGCCAGTTCGGTGTAGAACCGCGCCTCACCCCGCGGCCCGACCAGGTAACCGCCCATCAGGTCGGGTTGTTCCAGGTGCACGGTGGTTTCGCCGGTGGCGATGTCGATCAGGAAGGTGTCGAAGAACATCGGGCGGCGGTTCATCGCCACCATCACCTTGCCGGGAAAGGCTTTCAGCACGTCGGCCCCGACCACCCGCGAGCCGGGCGGCATCGGCGTCAGGTCCACCGGAGGCGCCTCGGGCGCGTCCAGATCGACGCGGAAGAGGTGCCAGTCCTCGTTGCCGTCGGTGTCCTGCCGGTACAGCAGCCAGCGCGGATCATCGGTCCACCAGAAGGACTTGATGCCGCGCCGCGCGTTGTGGGTCACGCACACCGCGTCGGCGTGCTCCTCCTCGACGCCGCGGACCCACACGTTGGTGCGCCCGTACTTCGGTGCCAGATAAGCGATCCTGGTCCCGTCCGGGGAGATCACGGCAGCGGAGAACTCCGGATCGGCGAACAGGGTCCCGACGTCGATGAGGGGCGGTAAGGCCATTGGCGCTCCCGTGGCAGAAGTGGTCTACGGAGCCCAGTCAAAACCGTGCCGTCGGGGCACACTCAAGCGAAATCGGCATGATCCGGGTCACGGTCATGGTCGGTCAGCAGAGCCCGGATGGGCGCGGTCATCCGGCCCGGGACGCCCTGCGCGGCCGCTGTGCCGACGATGTTCGCCAGCGCCGCCTGCTCGACGAGCCGCTGTTCGGCGGAGACCTCGGCGTCGACCAGCATCGGCAGCACGTCCACCATCGACCGCAGCCACGGAACCAGCAGCTCGGTGGTGAACCGCCCGGTGGGCACACCTTCCGTGCCGACCATGGCCGTCGCGTGGAAGGCGCCGGCGAACATGCCGTACATGGCACCGAGCAGGGCGAGGTCGTGCAGTGCCGCCAGGCCGGGTTCCTCACCGAGAAAGTTGCCGGTGCCCCAGGCACCGAGCGCGTCCGCCCACCGGTCGTACGCCTCGCGCGAACCGCTGAAGAGAATGGTCGACGCGGGCAGGCCGATCGTCTGCGGGATCGCCATGATCCCACCATCCAAATAAGACACGCCGTGCCCGGCGGCCCAGGCGGCGACCTCCCGCGCCTGATCGGCCGTCCCGTTGGTGACGTTGAGCAGGACCCGCCCGCCCAGGTGCGCCGCGACGGGCTCCAGTACCTCGCGCACGGCGGCGTGGTCGAGCACGCACACCACGATCAGATCCGCGGCGAGCACCGCTTCGGCCACCGACGCGGCGCGGACGGCACCCAGTCCGGTCACCGCCTCCGTTTTGCCCGCCGACCGGTTCCAGACGACAGTCGGCCGTCCCGCCCGTACGAAGGCCGCGGCGAGCGCCTGCCCCATCGCACCCATACCCAGCACGCTCACCGTCATGCTTACCCCCATTCCGTTGTCCCGCAACGATCTTCGACGGGCGCCGGGTCCGGCGGCAAGTACGCACAAAAAGGTAATCACCAGGCATCAGTTTCCGAGGTGCGCCAAGCTCCATTCCGTGATCGGCACCAGCGCTTCGAGCAGCGCGGTACCCGAATCGGTCAGCGAGTACTCGACGTGCAGCACGGCACCCGGGTACTCCACCCGGCGGCACAGGCCATCCGCTTCGAGTTCCCGCAGTTGCGCGCTCAGCACCTTCTCGCTGATGCCGGTCAGCCGTCGGCGCAGTTCCCCGAAGCGGCACGGCCGCTCGTGCAGCTCCCACAGCAGCAGGACCTTCCACTTGCCGCTCACCATGCCCAGCACGGCGTCCAGGCGGCATTTTGTTCGCACGTTCGCACCCTACCGCCCCGGTATATCAGCATCTGCGATCAACTTGAGCAGGATCAATCGCTTTCCATGATGCGTCTGGCTGCCCTAGCGTTGCCCTCATGACAAACCAAGCGCTCTGGCTGCCGCTCTTCGACGATCTCGCCGACCCCAGGACGGTCGCGCGGCTGGCCGCCGAGGCGGAGGCGGGCGGCTGGGACGGGGTGTTCGTGTGGGACCACGTGCGGTGGCAGGCGCCCGTGCGGCAGGTCGCCGACCCGTGGATCACCCTGACCGCGATGGCCACCGCGACCGAACGGCTGCGGTTCGGGCCGATGATCACCCCGCTCGCCCGCCGCCGCCCGGTCAAGGTGGCCAGGGAAACCGCCACCCTGGACCAGCTCAGCGGGGGCCGCCTCACGCTCGGCGTCGGGCTCGGCAGCGACCGGTTCGGCCAGGAACTGTCCAAGACCGGCGAGCAGCTCGACGACCGGGTGCGCGCCCGGATGCTCGACGAGTCGCTGGAGATCCTCACCGCCGCCTGGTCCGGCGAGCCCGTGCACCACCACGGCGAGCACTACACCGTCGACGGCATCGAGTTCCTGCCCCGGCCCGCCCAGCGGCCCGGCATTCCGGTGTGGGCCGCGGGCTTTCCCGGCAACGTCAAGCCGCTGCGACGCGCCGCCCGGCACGACGGCTTCTTCCCCGTCAACCTCGAACACCCGGACCAGCTCGCCGAAGTCGTCAGCACCATCACCGGCCTGCGGAACACCACGGCGCCGTACGACTACGCCGTCGCCCTCGCGCCCGGCACCGACCCGGCGCCCTACGCCGAAGCGGGCGCGACCTGGGTGCTTGCGGAGTTCTCGCCCGGAGTCTCACTCGACGAGGTGCGCGGCGTGCTCCGCGAAGGCCCTCGGTAGCGGGTTCACGGCTCGAGCGGTTCGAGCGGCGGCATCGGCGCTCCGCCCGGGCTCCACGTGCGCAGGAATCCCTCCTGTGCGGCGATGTCGACCAGTTCGACCCGTGCGCCGATGCTGTCGATGCGGTGGTAGGTGAAGGAACGGCCGTACGGGCAGGAGTCGAACTCCAGCCGGGCTCCGCGCTCCGACAGCCGGTGCTTGTCCGCGTTGACGTCCTCGGACCAGTACCCGATGTGGTCGAAGCGGGAGCCCGCGGTCGCGTCCCACGGACTGCCCGGATCGCCTTGGATCACCTCGAAGAACGGCGGGCCTTCGACGGAGAAGACGATGCGGTAGTCCCAGTCCCCCAGCTTGCCGTCGCGGATCGGGCTCCAGCGGACCCCGACCGCGCGGGTGAGGTCCGCGGTCGCCCGCTCGATGTCCTGGACGACGAAGCACAGGTGGTAGAAGTCGCTCATACAGGTCATTTTCGCCAGAACAGGTGGTGGGTCACCGCGCCGCCCGGGCTGGGCACGACGTCGACGTGGAAACGATCCCGCAACTCGTCCGGTGACTCCCAGAGCCGCGTACCCGAGCCGAGCTTCACCTGCGAGACCGCGACGTGCAGGGTGTCGACGAGATCGGCGTCGAGGAACTCGCGGATCGTGGTGGCGCCGCCGCCGAGGCGCACGTCCTTGCCCCGCGCGGCTTCCTTCGCCTGTTCGAGCACCGCCGCCGGTTCACCGTCGACGAAGTGGAAGGTGGTGTCGGACAGGGTGAACGACGGGCGCGGGTGGTGGGTGAGCACAAAAACCGGGGTGTGGAACGGCGGCTCGTCGCCCCACCAGCCGAGCCAGTCGTGGTCGGTCCACGGCCCGCGCTGCGGCCCGAACTTGTTGCGGCCCATGATCTCGGCGCCGATGTTGTGGGCGAAGTCGCGGGTCAGGTAGTCGTCGAGACCGCGGCTGCCACCGGGATCGGTGCGGTTGGGCCAACTCGCGGTGGCCCCGGCCCAGGCGAACATGTCACCCGGGTCGGCGTCGCCGAACGGCCGCTCCAGGCTCTGGTTCTCCCCCGCGCCGAACCCGTCGGCCGAGACGTTGAAGTTCTGGACGCGCAGCAGTTGGTTCATCGTTCCTCCACTCTCGTTGCCGGGTAGACCACGCCCGCCGGGCGAACTCATCGGCCCGCCCGTGCGATGTGGGTCACACCCGGCGAGGCTTGAGTGTGCCGCCGCGGCACGGCCTTTACTCGCAGGCACACCGACGACCGAGGAGGCAACCCGTGACCTGCGAAGCCGAACAGCCAGGGCGACTGCGCCCGCTCCGGCGCACGGAGGTGCTGAGTCGCTCGCTCCACACCATCGAGCACACCGGCTCGGCCTACACCGTCGAGGTCGACACCACCCGCGACTGGCAAGCGCGCCTCTACCGCGACGGCGAGGGCCACGCGGTGGCCGACATGCCCGCGACCTTCCCCGTGCCCGGCGGGAAAATCGAGGTCGACAGCTCGCTGTACGGCGTGACGCGGGTCCACCTGGTGCTCGACTCCGGCGAGGAGCGGCGCCTCGCCCCCGTCGCCGGAACCGCCGAGCACCTGCGCGCCGCGCTGGCCCGGCGGTACCCGCGCGTGAGCCGCGCGATCGGGGTGGCGGCGATCCTCGTCCTGGTGGTCAACCTGGTCACGGCGGTGCCGACGGCGCTCGAGTTCCTCACCAGGATCCCCAAGGTGGCCGCGCACTTCGGCACCTTCACCTCGCCGCTCGCCCTCCCCGGCTGGCTCAACCTCGCACTGCTTTTCGCGGGTGTGCTCGCCGCGGTGGAACGAGTGCTCACGCTGCGGAAGAACCGAGTCCTCGACATCGAGACGATGTGGGCGAGTCTCTAGAGGTAGCTGCTCAACCGCTGGGCCAGTTCGCGGACCAGGTCCCGCAGGTCGTCCGGTCGCTCGATGACAAACGGCCGGTCGAGCGCGGCGAGCCGGGTCGCGATCCAGTCGAGGTGCTGCGCGCGGATCCGCACCCGGATCTCGTCCCCCGTGATCGCCTCCAGCGTGGCGACGGCGGGCGGGAAGAGGGTGCGGATGTGCTCGGCGGTCGCCTGGATCCGCAGTGACACCTCGTACCGGTGCGGTGCTTCGGCCAGCGAGGTCAGCACGTGCTCGGCGGGATCGAACCCGGCCGGGGCGTCGAAGGTGCCGTCGAGCACCTCCAGCGCGGTGATCCGGTCGACGCGGAAGGTGCGCACCCGCGCACTGCTGGAGTCGGCGCCGGTCAGGTACCAGCGGCCGGAGTGCGCCACGATGCCGTACGGGTGCACGGTGCGTTCACTGGTGCCGCCGTGGCCCGCGGTGTAGTCGATCCGGATCGGACAGCGGTCCCGCGCGGCTTCCGCGACCTCGAACAACACCCCGGCCTCGGCGCTGAGCCCGCTGCGAGCCGGTGCGGTGAAGCCGGCGGTGGACAGCAGCGCGTCGAGGCGCCGCGCGAGCGGATCGGGCAGCACCCGCCGGACCTTGGCGGCCGCGCTTTCGGCAGTCGAAGTGCTCCGGCCCGCGTGCAGGCCGAGCAGGACGGCCAGCGCCTCCTCGCCGGTGAGCATCAGCGGCGGCATCCGGTACCCGGCGGCCAGCCGGTACCCGCCGTGACGACCCCGGATCGAGCGGACCGGGATGCCGAGGTCGAGCAGGTGGTCCACGTACCGGCGGACGGTGCGCTCGTCGACCTCCAGCCGACCGGCGAGGTCGGCCACGGTCCGCGTGCCACCGGCCTGGAGGATCTCCAGCAGGGCCAGCACACGAGCGGTCGGCCGGGGCACGCGGAAGATCCTTTCGATACCGGGCGGTTCCTGTCCAGTATTGCTCCTAGCGTGGGTCGTGTCATCAAAGATCCACCGAAAGGAACCTCCCGTGCGCTTCGCCTCCGTCCGCCTCATCAGCGACGACGTCGCCCGCCTCGTCGGCTTCTACGAGCAGGCCACCGGCCTCACCGCGCGGTGGCGGGCCGAGCAGTTCGCCGAACTCACCGGCTCGTCGTGCACGCTGGCCATCGGCAGCGCCGAAACCACGAGTGCCGCGGTGCCCGCGTCGAACCGGACCGCCATCCTGGAATTCCTGGTCGACGACGTCGATCGCGAGTACGAACGGCTGGCCGAGCTCGCCCCGGAGATCGTGCAGGAGCCGACCACCATGCCGTGGGGCAACCGCTCCCTGCTCTTCCGCGACCCCGACGGCAACCTGGTCAACTTCTTCCGCCCGCCGGCCGCCTGATCAGCCCCTGGGTGGAGGCCGGAAGTCGGAGCCCGGTCCGATGTTCCCCGGCGCGCGAGCTGACACCGTTTTCCCATGCCGATTTCAGCCAGGAAAACCGCCGCCGCGCTGCTGGGCGCGGCACTGCTCACCGGAAGCACGGGCACCGCCGCGGCCGCGACGCCGGGTTACCACCCCGCCGAGTTCCGCCATGACGTGCGCACGCTGCACGAGGACGGGATCATCGGCGTGCAGGCGCGGATCAGCACCCGCCACGGCCAGTGGACCGCGACCAGCGGGAAGTCCGATGTGGACACCGGGCAGCCGGTCTCCCCGCGCAGCAGCTTCCGGATCGCCAGCAACACCAAGACGTTCGTGGCCGTGGTGCTGCTCCAACTGGTCGGCGAGGGCAGGCTCGGCCTGGACGACACGGTGGAGCGGCACCTGCCCGGCCTGATCCGCGGCAACGGCAACGACGGCCGGGCGATCACCGTCCGGGACCTGCTCCAGCACACCAGCGGCCTGTTCGAGTACCGGGCGGAGTGGCCGCCGACCCCGGAGTACTTCGAGCAGAACCGTTACCGCCACTACGAACCCGCGGAACTGGTGGCGCTCGCGCTGAAGCACCCGCCGACCGGCACCGGGCATTCCTACTCCAACACCAACTACGTGGTGGCGGGGATGATCATCCGCGCGGTGACCGGGAACTCCTGGGCCACCGAGGTCCGCCGCCGGGTGATCCTCCCGCTGGAACTGACCGGGACCAGCGTGCCCGGCGACGATCCGTCGATGCCCGGCCCGA
Organism: Amycolatopsis sp. YIM 10; assembly: GCF_009429145.1. GTDB lineage: Bacteria > Actinomycetota > Actinomycetes > Mycobacteriales > Pseudonocardiaceae > Amycolatopsis. Next base: position 7,248,431 of record NZ_CP045480.1, read on the forward strand.
CCGCCCGCGGTTACCAGCAGTGGTTCCCGAGCACGCTGGTCACCGACGTGACCGAGCAGAACCGGACCGGCAGCGACGCCGCGGGCGCGATCATCAGCACCACCGCCGACCTCGGCCGGTTCTTCCGCGCCCTGCTGGGCGGGCAGTTGCTCCGGCCGGCCCAGCTCGCCGAAATGCAGCGGGTGGTGCCGGTCGACGACGGGTTGCAGACCGGGTACGGCCTCGGACTCGTTCCGTACCAGCTGAGCTGCGGCGGGGTCTACTGGGGCCACGGCGGCCAGACCACCGGTTACCTCAGCACGGTCGGCGTCTCCGCCGACGGCACGCGCGCGATCGTGCTGTCCCTCACCGGCCTGACCGCGAAGAACCCGGCCGACCTCGACAAGCCGAAGGCACTCACCGAGCGGATGGTCGACCGGGCCCTCTGCGACCGCTAACCCTCCGGGTAGAAGAGGAAGAGGGTGCAGCCGGTGGTGCTGGCCGGGACGTGCCACGTCCCGGCCGGGGCGTGCAGGAAGGTGCCCGCCGGATAGTCGCGGGCGCCGTCGTTGAAGGTGCCCGCGACCACGTACACCTCCTCCGGACCCGGTTCGTGGACGTCGCGGTGCGGCCAGGACGAGCCGGGGTCCATCTCCAGCACGTTGGCGTGCGCACCGGCCGGGCTCGTCCACAGTGGACGCAGGCGGATGCCGGGGAAGAGTTCGCGGACGGGGGCTTCCTTGACGGTGACGGAGGTGTAGCCCTCCTGCTCGAGGATCTCGGGATTCATGCCTTCCAACGTGCCGCGGGAAAACCACTCGGGACAGTGTCGACAAAGCCACCATGGGGTACTTTCCTGCCATGCATCGTGTGGTGGCCCTCGTCCGGCCGGTGCAGTCGACCTTCGAACTCGGCTGCGCCGCCGAGGTCTTCGGCACCGACCGGGACGGTGTGCCGCGGCACTACGAATTCGAGGTGTGCGCGGAAACCCCGGGGCCGGTGCCGACCACGGCCGGGTACGCGATGTCCGTCTCGCGGGGCCTGTCGGCGCTCGCGGCCGCGGACACGGTGATCATTCCCGGCTGGGCGCCGGTCGAGGCGCCGTTGTCCCCGCGCGTGCGCCGGGCGCTGCTGCGGGCGCACGCGCGCGGCGCCCGGCTCGTCACCATCTGCTCCGGCGTGTTCGCGCTGGCCCGCACCGGACTGCTCGACGGCCGCTCGGCCACCACGCACTGGGCGCGCGCCGAGCAGCTGCGACAGGAGTTCCCCGAGGTCCGCGTGGAACCGGACCGGCTCTACGTGGACCACGGCGACGTCGCCACCAGCGCCGGCGCCGGCGCCGGGATCGACCTCTGCCTGCACCTGGTCCGGCGGGACCACGGGGCCGCGCACGCCGCACTCGTCGCGCGGCACATGGTGGTGCCACCGCACCGCGACGGCGGTCAGGTGCAGTACGCGCCGCCCGCCCCGCCCGAGGACGCGCTGGACGGGCTGCTCGACTGGGCGGGCGCCCGCCTCGGCACCCCGTTGTCGGTGGCCGAACTGGCCGCGCACCTCAACGTCTCGCCACGCACGCTGGCCCGGCGGTTCGCCGAGCAGCTCGGCACGAGTCCCGGCGCGTGGCTGCTGTCCCGCCGGGTGGCCGAGGCGCGCACCCTGCTGGAGGAGACGAACCTGCCGGTCGAGGCGATCGCCGCCCGCGTCGGCCTGACCTCCGCGGTCAACCTGCGCCGCCGCTTCCACGCACTGGTCGGCACCACGCCCGGCGCCTACCGGCGGGCGTTCCGCGTCACGTGAGTGGTTGCCATCGGAAGTCCTTCGCGGGTATCGACGGATCCAGGTTTCCGCTGGGCGTGCCGCGCCAAGGCCCTCGTACCGGGTCGTACTCGGGCCTTGGCGCGGTGCGTCCAGCGGGAAGTTGGGCCGTCGAGACCCCGGAGGACTTCCGATGGTGACCACTAGGATCGGGCAGGGGCCATTCGTAGCGTTCCTTGGCGATGCGCAGGTGCACCCAGGACTCCGCGCTGACCACGTCCTCGCGTCCGCCGATCTCTTCGAGCGTCTCGTCGAGTTCACGGGCGGCGCGGGCCGCGACGGTGGCCACCACGTCGAACCGGCCGATGGTGCGGGCGAGGAACTCGACGTCGTCCCTGGCCGCGAGCGCCTCGGTCACCGCGTCACCGGCACCACGCACGTTGAGCCCGATCCCGCACACCAGCCCGGCGTCCGGGCGCGCGCGGCTGAGCACCGGCGCGATCCGGATGACCTCGTGCTCCACCAGGTAACCCACCCGGGTGCGGGTGGCCGACGGCGACAGGCCGACGTGCTGGGCGATGCGCGCGAAGCTCTCCCGGCCGTCGGCCTGGAGCCGCATCATGATGGCGAGGTCGCGGTCGTCGACGCGCAGCCCCGGCGCGAGCGGACGGCCGGGCATGAAGAGCCCCTTGCGCACGTCGACGTAGACCAGGGTGTTGACCAGTTCGACGTCCGGCAGGCCACGGATGTCGGCCACCGTGCGGTAGAGCGCCGCGGAATCCGGCAGCCGCAGTTCGGCGACGACCTGGTATTCGCCGCTGACCGCCGAGACGAACGCCGCCGCGGGCAGCGCCGCGATCGCCTCCGCCGTCTCGCGCGAGCGGCCCGAGGTGCGGATCGCCAGGTGCGCGTAGGCGGTCAGGCCGAGGAATTCGGGGTGGACCGCCGCGATCACGATGAGCGATCCGTCGGCTTTCAACTGCTCCAGCCGCGCGGAGACCGCCGAGCGCGAGGCGCCGACGCGCTGGGCGAGGTCCGCCACGCTCATCCGGCCGTCCGCCCGCAGAGCGGCGACCAGCGCCTCGTCGAAGCCCAATTTCGCCTCCCGATTTTTCGGTGACCCCGGGAAGTCATATCACGCGTCAAGTGCCGGTGTCACAGCTCGATTGCACTGATATGCATGATCATCTAAGCAAATCGACTGCACAGGCCAGCAGTACGCGCACGATCTGTTTGCCTCGACTGCCTCGCGTGATTACCTTCACCGCAATGCGCATGCTGAACCACCTCGAACGGTCCGCTCTCGACGCCACCGCAACGATCCTGCGTCCCGACGAAGTGGTCACCGTGGACGACACGACCGAGGGCGCCGAGGCGGTCCTCGTGTTCGGCGCGGAGATCGCCGCGGCCGGTTCGGTGGCGGACTGCCGCGAGGCCGCAGCCCGGCTCGGCCACCCGGCACCGGAGGAGCGGCGGCTGCCCGGCACGCTGCTGCCCGGTTTCCTCGATCCGCACGCGCACCCGCTGATGTACGGCCAGATGATGACCTGGGTGGACTGCGGCCCCGGCCGGGCGTCGAGCATTCCCGAAATCGTCGCGCTGCTGCGCGAGGCCGCCGAGCGCACGCCGAACGGCAGGCCGGTGCGAGGTTACGGCTACGAGCACCGCAACCTCGCCGAGAAACGCCACCCCCGCAAGGAAGAACTCGACGCCGTGGCCACGGATCGCGAGGTCTACCTGATGAACGCCAGCGGGCACGGCGGCGTGGTCAACAGCCACACGCTGGCGCGCAACGGCGTCACCCGTGACACCCCCGATCCCGACGGCGGGGTGTTCTTCCGCGACGAGCACGGCGAACCCACCGGCGAACTGTCGGACGCGGCGTGCAACATCCTCACCGGCGTCTCCGGGGTGAAGGTCGGCCACCACGGGCCGAACTTCCACCTCGCCGACGAACCCGGCGAGCACCTGCGGCAACTCGCCGTGGCGCAGGAGAAGTTCCTCGCCGCCGGGGTGACGGCGATCGGGGACGCGCAGGTGACGCGCCGCGAGTTCGACATGTACCTGCGCCTGGCCGAAGCCGGGCGGCTCACCACGCGCGTGCATATGTACCTGCTGTCACACCTGCTCGACCAGGCGCTGGAAATGGGCCTGCACGGCGCTTTCGGCAACTCGCACCTGTCCTTCGCGGGGATCAAGTTCTACGCCGACGGCACGCTCGGCGGCTGGACCGCGTACTTCCCCGACGGCTACGTCGGCGACCCGTGCCGCACCGGGCAGCTCTACCACGACCCGGCGGACTACACCGCGCTGATCGCCAAGGCACACGCCGCCGGCCTGCAGACCGCGACCCACGCGCAGTCCCCCGACGCGATCGCGATGGTGCTCGACGCCATCGAGGCCGCACAAAAGGAAAATCCGCGCCCCGACGCCCGTCACCGCATCGAGCACTGTGGACTCCCGACACCGGAGCAGATCACCAGGATGGCCGCGCTCGGAGTCCACCCGGTCAACCAGCCCCAGCACTACTACAACTGGGGCGAGGGCGTGACCGACGCGATCGGCACGCCCGGCGAGCGCTTCAATCCGCTGGGCGAGTTCCGGTCGGCGGGGGTGCCGGTCACGCTCAGCTCGGACGCCCCGGTCGCCGAACCGAACCCGCTCGAAGCCATCCAGACCGCGGTGACCAGGGTGACCCGGCGCGGTCACCGCCTCGGCGGGGACGAATTGCTCATCGACGCGCGCTCGGCCGTGGCCGCGCACACCATCGCCGGTGCCCGCGCGCTCGGCCGCGAACGCGAACTCGGCTCCATCACCCCCGGCAAGCGGGCCGACTTCGTCCTGCTCGCCGCCAATCCGCTCACCACCGAACCCGGTCGCATCGCGGACATCCGCGTGCTGGAGACCTGGGTCGGCGGCGAGGTCCAGCACCGCCACGCCCAGGAGACCGCCCGATGACGCACGACCTCCGCACCCCGCCGCTCCGGCGCGCCCGCAAGGCCGGACTCGCCGCCTTTGTCGGCACCACCATCGAGTGGTACGACTTCTACATCTACGCCACCGCCGCGAGCCTGGTCTTCGGCACGGTGTTCTTTCCCGAGACCGGCGACCGGCTGACCGGGATCGCCGCCTCGTTCGCCACCTACGCGGTCGGCTTCTTCGCCCGCCCGCTCGGCGGTATCGTGTTCGGCCACGTCGGTGACCGGGTGGGCCGCAAGACCGCGCTCGTGGTGACGCTGACCATGATGGGCGCGGCGACCTTCCTCGTCGGCTGCCTGCCCGGCTACGGCCAGATCGGGGCGTGGGCGCCGATCCTGCTGGTGCTGCTGCGGTTCGTCCAGGGTCTCGCGGTGGGGGGCGAATGGGGTGGCGCGGTGCTGATGGCCGTCGAACACGCGCCACCGGAGAAGAAGACCTTCTACGGCAGCTTCGCCCAGGCGGGCAATCCGGCGGGCGCGCTGCTGGCGACCGGCCTGTTCAGCCTGCTGAGCCTGGGCGGCACGGAGTTCCTCAACGACTGGGGCTGGCGGATCCCGTTCTTCGCCTCCGCGCTGCTGATCGTGGTCGGCCTGATCGTGCGGTCCACTGTGGAAGAATCGCCGGTGTTCGAAGAAGCCGCCGAGGCGCACGCCGGGGTGCCCCTCGTCTACGCCCTGCGCACGAACTGGAAGCCGATCCTGCTCGGCGTCTGCGTGCTGCCGGTCGCGCTGGGCGGGTACTACCTGGTCACCACCTTCGCCACCGCGTACGCCACCGATCCCTCCGTCGGGGTTTCCGAATCGCTCGTGCTCAACGCGCTCAGCATCGCCGCCTTCGTCGAACTGGTGCTCACCTTCGGCACGGCGTGGCTCGGTGACCGCTTCGGCCGGGTGCGGGTCGTCGTGCTCGGCCTGGTGGCGGTCGCGGTGCTCGCCGCGCCGCAGTTCCTGGTGTTCTCCACGAAGGACTCGCTGCTGATCATCACCGTGTTCGTGGTGATGCGCCTGGCGATGACGGCCACCTACGCCCCGATCGCGGCCGTGCTGTCCCAGATGTTCCGGCCGCGGGCGCGCTACACCAGCATCTCGCTCTCCTACCAGGTGGCGGGCGCGCTATTCGGCGGGCTGTCGCCGCTGGTCTCGACGCTGCTGTTCCAGTCGACCGGCAGCATCTGGCCGGTGATCGGGCTGCTGATCGGGATGTGCGTGCTCAGCACCGTGTGCGTGCTGCTCGCCCCGCAGCACACCGACGAGGTCACGAACTGACACGCTCCAGCACGACAACGGTCTGCGGGTTGTGGCCCCCGACGGGCTGCCGTATCGGCCGCCCGCTTGCCTCTATCCGATGTGGACACACGCTACGACCTCATCGACCTCCCCGTCTCCGCGAGGGTTTCGGCGAGTATCCGCACCGCCCTCGGCCCGACGCCGTGCAGCGCCAGCAGTTCGGCCGCGCTCCGGGAGGCGATCTGGTCCACTGTGGTCAGTCCGGCGTTGGCCAGCGCGCGGGTGGCGGGCTTGCCGATCGCGGCGGGCAGATCGCTGCCCGGCCGCACGGGCGATTCGAGGACGGCGGTCAGCTTCGCGGCCAGCCGCTTCGGCGCGCGGTGTCGCCACGCGGCCATCACCAGCGCCCACAGGTGCTGGCCGCCGACGTCCGCGAGCGGTGCCTGGAACCCGATCGACCGCCCGGCGTGCATCAGCCGCTCGGCCGCCGGATAGGCCGCCACCGCCTTGCCCGCCTCGTCGTCCGGCAGGCGCACCCGCACCAGTCCGTCCTTGGTGAGCGAGACGAACTCCTTGCCACGGACGGAATAGCGCAGCACTCCGTCCGCGTCGTGCTCCTCGACCTCCTCGAAGGTCAGCGCTGTCTTGCGCAACTGCGCCTTGGTTGTCATGGCCCCGATGCTAACCGGGACCACCGACAGTGAGCGGTAGTTCAATGGCGGCCGTCGTAGGTGTCGCGGGCATGGCCGACCGGTGGCGTACTCGACCCGGGGTGGCGCATCCGTGTGCACGGTGAACCGCCGTGGGCCTTGGCCGAGTTCGACCAGCACCTGCGCTCGCCGACACCGTCATCGACGGGAGCGGGTGGTGTGGCCTGGTTCGTAACAGTGGTGTGCCGTCGCGACAAAAGTGCCGCGGGCACCTGAGCCGCTGTCCGCCCGCGGTTCCGGGCGCTCACGACACCGCGCATGCCGTGCCGTTGAGCGTGAATGCCGCGGGCTCCCCGGTGTCGCCGGTGTGCCCGGCCTGGAAACCGATCTCGACCGAGCCGCCCGCCGGGAGCACCGGCTGGTAGGCCGGGTTCTTCGCGGTGATCGTGCTGCCCGCCTTGGTGTAGACGGCATTCCAGCCGGACACGAAGTCCTGCCCGGCGGGCAGGGTGTAGACCAGGTTCCAGCCGTTGAGCGGGGTGGTCCCGGTGTTGGTGATGGTGACCGACGCGGTCAGGCCGGTGTTCCACGCGTTCACCCGATAGCTGATCTGGCAGTCCGCCACCGGCCCCGGGCCGCCGCCCTGGTCGAGGCCGAAGAAGCGGACGGCTTCCGCGCCCATGCCCGAGGTCCAGAGGTTGTGGGACACACCCTGCAGCGAGATCGCCTCCACCCCGGTGCCGTACCGCGTGCGGGTCCAGTTCGGGCGCGGGTAGTCGGTCGTGGTCGGCGTGGTGGACAGGCCGTGGACGTCGGTCCACTGGTCGATTTCCTCGCCGAAGTTCGGATAACGCAGGGTTTCGTCCTGGGTTCCGTGCCACAGCTGCATTCGCGGCCTCGGCCCGCTGTAGCCGGGATACGCGGCACGGGCCAGATCGCCCCATTGGCGCGGGGTCTTCAGCACCAGGCCGTTGGCGCACTGGCTGTTCCAGCCCGAGCCGTCGGTGGTGGCGAAGCAGCTGGCCGGCACGCCGGAGAAAGCCGCGCCCGCGGCGAAGATGTCGGGGTAGTTGGCCAGCATGACGTTCGTCGTCATCGCACCGGACGAGATCCCGGTGACGAACACCCGCGACGCGTCGCCCTGGTAGGTCTGGAGCGCGTGCCGCACCATCGACGCCATGCCGACCGGATCGCTGCCACCGTCGCGCTTGAGGGCCTGCGGCGAGGAGACGTCGAAGCAGTTCCCGCTCCGCGTCGCGGACGGGTAGACCACGACGAACCCGTGCTGGTCGGCCAGTTGCGCGAAGTCCGTGCCGCTGAACATCGCCGGGCCCGACCCCGTGCACCAGTGCACCGCCAGCAGCACCGGCGGTTTCGGCCGGAGCTGGTCCGGCACGTAGACGTGCATGCGCAGACCGCTCGGATTGGGGCCGAAGTTCGTCACCTCGGTCAGCGCCGCCGCGGACGCGGGCGGCGCGGTGGACAGGCCCGTCACCAGCATGGCGGCGGCGAGCAGAGCGCCGAGAATCCTCATCGTGGTCCCGTTCTGTCACCAGCCCAGCGGCAGGGTGGCGACAAAATCGCCGAGCCGCTGGGCGATGACCTCGTGGTCGTCGGCGGACGGGTGCCAGTGGCAGCCGAGGTAGTCCAGGCCGGTTTCGGGGTAGTACCAGTGGCGGACGCGGTCGCCGCGCTCGCTCACGATCTGCTTCGTGGTCTCGGTGAACACCGAGGTGTTGGACATGTACGTCGAGCTGACGACGATGGTCGTGCCGGGGCCGTAGCGAGCGCGGAGCTTGTCGAGGAATCCGTGGTACGCGGCCTTGTACGCGGCAACGAGGCTCTCGGGCGTCCACGGCTCGCCGGGGTTGATCGCGGTGGAGAAGTCGTTGATGCCCAGGCCGACCACCACCAGCTGCGGCCGCCAGCTCGCCGGCTTCTGCCACACGTCACCGGCGACCGCGAGCAGCGCGCGGTCGTAGTAGGTGCGGTAGTCGGTGCCGGGCTCACCACCGTTGTAGTTGCGCACCATACCGCGCCCGGAGAAGGCGTTGACCTGGTAGTCGGCGCCCAGCCGCCGCGCGGTCAGCGGCCCGAAGGCACGGTCGGCGCTGGTGGCCCGGTTGACCTGGTCGCCGGTGCAGTCGCGGCTGGTGGACAGGTTGCCGTAGCCGGCGGTGTAGGAGTCGCCGATGAACTCGATCTGCCTGGCGCGCGCGGGCGGCTTGGCGAGCACGGCACCGCCCGGCGCGGCCACGAAGCCGCCGAAAGTGCTGGTGGCCCAAGGACTTTCGCTGCGCTTGACCAGCCGGACGGTGTGCTCGGTGTCGGCAAGGCCGTGCACCCAGTGCGTGCCGGACGCGGGGGTGACCAGGATGGCCCTGGTGGTCCCGTCGACCTGGATTTCGTAGTCGGCGGCCGGATCCTGCAGGGAGACCCCGATCCCGGTGCCGCGGAACCGCCCTTCGAAGTGGACGCCCGGCCAGCTGAAGCGCAGTGACGCACCGGCTTCCTGGACCCGGCCGGGGGTGTGAACCTGGTCGAGCGCGCAGACCGCGGACGCCGGGCCGGCCCCGGCCACCGCGATGACCACGGCGAGAATTCCGACGAGACGCTTCATCGAGCCCCACTTCCACGGCAACCTGGGAGCGCTCCCAACCCTTGAGCACCGTGGCGCCGGAGACCCGCCCGCGTCAATGCGTTTCACCCGGACGGCCGCCGACAAGCTCGCTTGCCCCAAGATCGTTTCCGGCATCCGACGACAAGCGAAGTCGATCGGTTCGCTTCACTTCGTACAGACATTTCTTATCAATCGAACGGGTGACATTGGCCGACAGTTACCCGACCTGACCGAGGGAGTACTGTGCGCTGCCACCGCCAACAGGAGGATGATATGAACCCATTGCCCCATGTGAGCACGACCGTTTCACCCGATGCGGATCATGCCCACATGGACAGGAACGCGGTGAACGAATTCTTGGCCAAGCTTGGAGCGGTCACCGAGGAAGTGGCCGCTGAGGCAGGCGCGGCCGACGCTCGAATGAGCGAGTTAACGGACGCCAGTGAGGAATTGCTCGAGCAGCGAATCGCCGACGGTATCCCGCGGACGAGTCCGGATCCACGGTTCACCATCGCCCACATGCGCAGCTCCATGGCCATCACGACAGCCCGCTGGCACCGCGATGCAGCACGTGAATTCGCTGCGTGGTGGGCGGACGTGGCAACGATCGCAGTAGTTGTCAGTGCGACCGGTCAGCTCGTTCCCACCGCACGGGTGGCCGCGGCCGACCCGACGGGTATAGCCGACGACGGGGTGGGCTATCTCCCGGAGGTTCCCGAAGAAACCCGATCTTTGACTCGGCTGACGGCCACTTTCGCGTTGCCGGACGGGCTCAACCAGGCCGATCCCCACATGGCCGCCCTGGCCAATGAGCAAGCGGCTCGTGCTGGTCTGAAAATCAGCCACACCAGCGACGGCGAGGTTGTGGTGCTGGACGATGGAGAACCAGAAGCTCGGCGTCGCCGCCTGTGGGGCGACCTGTGGATCGAGGCCCGAGTTCCCGGTTTGCCCGACCAGCGCGAACTCGCCGATCTGTTGAACAAGCACGGAGCACCGGCATCCACGGTTGCCGATGCTGTCGAGGCGCTCCGCGAAGTCGAAGAGGCCGCCGCGGCGATGTTGCGGATACGCGAACTGGAGCAAAGCGTCATAAATGCCGAGCCGGCCCCTGACGCTGACGACGACGATTGGGACGCCCTGTGGAGCCAGGCTGAACAGTTGACCGCGCTTCTCGTTCGTTACGCCAGCGTCCTCACCGACGCGGTGCGCGGCTGAGCTTAACCGGATGACGGGCATCCCGCAGTGCACCTACGGCGGCCTGGCATCAGCCGGGTGTGGCTGAGCGCCGGGACGATCGTGGCCGCCGCCGATGCGGTGATCAACAGGAACCGCCGCCGCCTCCACCGTCGCCACCGCCGCCGGAGAAGCCGCCGCCGCTGTCGCCGCAGCCGCCGGAAAAACCGCTGCCGCTGTCGGACCAGCTCGACCCGCCCTCACCGGATGACCAGGACGAACCGGAATAGTCGACGTAACCGGACGAAGAACTGCCACGCCCCCTCGACGAGGAACCGGCCGCCCTGGCCAGCACGATCACCACCACCAACGCGGGCAAAAACACCAGGACCAAAACCAAGCCGTTCATCGATCCATCCCCCTTGTCGATCACCGGTTCCCGGTCCGACGCGGCACCGCGGTCGCTGGTTCCCGATCACCAGGGGATGACGTCGTCCAGTGAATCCGGGCCGCGGAAGGCGGCGGTCGGGCCGTCCACGGGGAGCGTCGCGAGTTCGACGGGGACGACCGCGCCGTCGGCGGTGGTGCGGTCGCCGCGCGGGAAGGGCGCGGCGGCGTTCTGGTCGGTCGGCACCAGGCCGGGACTGGCGGCGTTGACCTTGATGCCGTCGGCGCGCAGGGCGTTGGCATAGATCAGCGTCAGCGCGTTGAGCGCGGCCTTGGACGAGCTGTAGGCGAGAAAGGCACGGCTCCCGGGGTCACTGAGGACGGTGAGCGAGCCGAGACCACTGGATATGTTCACGATCCTCGGGTTCGGCGAACGGCGGAGCAGCGGCACGCAGGCCGAAATCATCGTGACCACGCCGAAAACGTTGACTTCGTACACCTCGCGCAGGTGCGCGGCCGTGACGCCGGTGACCGGGATGCCCCACTCGGTCATGATCCCGGCGTTGTTCACCAGCACGTCCAGCCGTCCCGCCTCGGCCTCGATCGTGCTGACGGCCGCTTCCGCGGACTCCGGGCCGGTCACGTCGAGCCGCAGGGGGCGGATACCCGGCCTGGCCGCCGCTTCCCCGCGAATTCCTTGGTACACGGTGAATCCCCGCTCGGCGAGCCGGTCGACGATGGCCAAGCCGATGCCCTTGCCGCCGCCGGTGACGAGTGCTACTTCGCTCATGCCGTCCATTCCAGCCGGTCACACCCCATGCCGGGAAAGACCGATCGGGTGGGGTCCCATACCCTGGCGGTATGCCGGAAATCCGCGAGCTGCGCTACTTCCGCGCCGTCGCCGAGGAGCTGAACATCACGCGCGCGGCCGAGCGGCTCGGCATCGCGCAGCCGCCGCTGTCCCGGGCCGTGCGAAAGCTGGAACGGCGGCTCGGGGTCGAACTCTTCGACCGCACCGGACCCCGGCTGGCTCTGACCCCGGCCGGGGAGACCCTGCTCAAGGAAAGCGCCGTTGTGCTCGGCGCGCTCGACTCCGCCGTACGCCGGACGCGGCGCGAGGGACTTCCCGGCCTCGTGGTCACCGCCAAACCGGGAGTGGCCACGGAACTGCTGCACCGGATCCGCGCGCGATTCCGCGCGGAGCCCGACGCGCCGGAGATCCGGGTGGTGGTGAGCGGCTTCGGCGAGCAGGCCGACATGGTTCGCGACGGCCGCGCGGACGTGGCGATCGCCGCCTGCGTCGACGGCCACGGTCTCGACACCGAACCACTGACGACCGAACCACGCGTCGCCGCGCTCGCGCCCTGGCACGAACTGGCCCGGCGCGAGGTCCTCAGCACCGCCGACCTCGCCGCCGAACCGGCGCCGCGGTGGAGCGATCCGGCGATCGTCGATCGCGACCACTGGCTGGGTCACCCGGACCGGCCAGACGGTCCGGTCGTGCAGGACAGCGCCCAGCTGCTCGAAGTGGTCGCGCTGGGGCAGGGCGTGGCGCTGGTGCCCGCCGGGCTGGCCGCGCGGAACGTCCGCCCGGACGTGACCTACCGCCCGGTGCCCGACGCGACGCCGTACCGGACGCTGCTCCTCTGGCGGGCGGGCAGCCGATCACCGTCGATCGCCCGGTTCGTCCGGGCGGTGACCTGTCTCACCCACGCTTGAGTATGCCGCGAGGGCACGGTTTTTCCTGGAACTCGACGAGGGGGGACGGCATGGCGGTGCGGCACGCGGTTCCGCGGCTCGCCGCCATGCCGGTCGCACTGGTGGCCGGTGTGGTCGCCGTGGTCCACCTCGTGCTGGCCGCCGTGCCGCGTGCCTGGTTCGACGAGGACCTGATGCTGGCCATCGGCCGCCACCACCTCGACTGGGGCGCGGTCGACCAGCCGCCGCTGACCCCGTTGCTGGCCAGGCTCGCCGACACGATCGCGCCGGGCTCACAGCTCGTGCTGGCCGTGCCCGCGGTGCTCGCCGCCGCCGGGGCGGTGCTGCTGACCGCGCTCATGGCCAGGGAACTCGGCGGCGACGCCAGGGCGCAGACGCTGGCCGCGCTCGGCCAGTGCACCTGCGTGGCGGCCGCCCAGTTCGGCCACTGGCTGACCCCGTACTCGCTCGAACCCGCACTGTGGGCGGCGATCTGCTGGCTGCTGCTGCGCTGGCTCCGGCTCCGCGACGACCGGCTGCTGCCGGCGCTCGGTGTCGTCGCCGGGATCACCGCGCAGACCCGGTTCCAGGTGATGGCACTGGGTGTCCTGGTGATCGCCGCGGTCGCGCTGACCGGTCCGCGCGCACTGCTCGGCCGCCCCGCTTTCTGGGCGGGCACGGCGATCGCGCTGGTGATCGCGGCACCGACACTGGTCTGGCAGGCGGCCAACGGCTGGCCCCAGCTCGCCATGGCGGGAGTGGTCTCGGCCGAGAACTCGCTGATCTACGGCAGCCCGCTGCTCGTCGCGGGGCACGGCCTGCTCGTCACCGGTCCGCTGACGCTCGGCTTGGCGGTATGCGGCCTGCTCGCGCTGTACCGCGAGCAGCGGTGGCGCGACCTCCGCTTTCTCGGCGTGGCGTTCGTGGTGCTGTTCGCGGTCGTGGTGATCAGCTCCGGCCGCCACTACTACCTGCTGCCGCTGTACAGCGTTCTCGTCGCACTCGGCGCGGTGGCGTTGCAGCACCGGCGCGAAGCGGGACGGACGCGCGCCGCGTGGCCGGTGGTCGCGATCAGCGCGGTGCTGGCCGTGGCCGGGCTGGCGTCCTCGATCGTGCTGGCCTCCCCGAAGTTCGCCGGGCAACTGGTGGCCGCGACCGCCCGCGCGTACCACGATCTGCCGTCGTGGCAACGAGAACGCACGGCCGTCGGAGCCAACCCCTACGTCTACGCGGCCTATCTCGACGCCGCCGCACCCGAGCTGGGACTGCCCGCCGCGGTCAGCCCGAACCGCGCCTACGGCTGGTTCCCGCCACCGCCGGATTCCCGGGACCACCTGCTCCTGGCCGGTGACCCGGACCAGTTGCGCCCGTGGTTCACCGAAGTCCGCGCGCTGGCCGTGGTCGGGGCGCCCACCCCGCTGGGCACCTACGGCGGACTGGTGCCGGAGTCGACCACGATCTGGCTGCTCAGCGGCCGGACCGGCCCGTGGACGGACATCTGGCCCGCCCTGCGCGACCTCGCGCTCGAACCCTGATCACTCTTTCGCAAATATCCAGCATTCTTTCGTTGACCTTGCACAAAAGGGCTGGCTACGTTGGGGCGACGCGGTGTCGCGCAGTGGAGCGCGAGCCGTGCCCCACCGAGGAGGAACGCCCATGCGGCTGTTCGTCGCCCTGCTCGCCTTGGTCGTCGCCGTGGTCTTCCCGGCCCCGGCACTCGCGTTGCCCGACATCCCACCGCAGGAACCCGGCGTGACGATGCGGGTGTTCGACATCCAGGTCCCGCTGGAGGAGTACTGCACGCTCAAACCCAGCCAGACACCCAACATCGACCAGCTGAAGCCGACGATCGACTGGACCACCAACGCGGACTTCGGCATCAACGACCGGTTCGTCACCGAGGTCATCGCGAACCTCAACGTCGCCACCGCCGGTCGTCACGACTTCCGGCTCACCAGTGACGACGGCGCGCGGCTGTTCATCGGCGGCACGCAGGTCATCGACCACGGCGGACGGCACGGCGCGACCCCGAAGGACGGCTCGATCGAGCTGACCACGGGTTACCAGGCCCTGCGCATCGACCACTTCGACGCGGACTTCGACCAGCGGCTCAAGCTGGAGTGGAAGCCGCCGGGCGCGAGCGAGTTCACCCTCGTGCCCAACTCGGTACTGAGCACCGACGCCGAGGTCACCCGGGTCACCTCCCCCGGGCGCAAGGAATGCGAAGGCGTCACCGAATCCCCCGGCGACGGCCTGCCGCTGACCGGTGTGCACCCCGGCTACACGCTGACCGACCTGCGCCCGGCCGGCTTCGAACCGCAGGTCACCGGCATGGACTGGCTGCCGGACGGACGGCTCGCCATTTCCACCTGGGGCGGCGGCAGGGAGACCGTGCTCGGCGAGGTGTACCTGCTCGACGGCGTCACCGGCGCGACCGGCCCGGCACAGGTGACCGCGAAGAAGATCGCGCAGGACCTCCAGGAACCGATGGGCCTGAAATACGTCGACGGCACCATCTACGTCTCGGAGAAGCACCAGCTGACCGCGCTCGTCGACACCAGCGGCGACGAGGTCACCGACGAGTACCGGAAGATCGCGACCTGGCCGTTCGGCGGCAACTACCACGAGTTCGCCTTCGGCCTGCTCTACCAGAACGGGTACTTCTACGTCACCACGGGCATCGCCATGGTCCCCGGTGGCGCGACCGCCGACCCGCAGCCGGTCGTCAACCGGGGCTCCACCCTCAAGATCGACAAGGCCACCGGCAAGGTGTCCTATGTGGCCGGTGGGCTGCGCACGCCGAACGGCCTCGGCTGGGGCCCGGAAGGCGACATCTTCGTCACCGACAACCAGGGCGCGTACCTGCCGACCTCGAAACTGGTGCGGATCAAGCAGGGCCGCTTCTTCAACCACCACACCAATCCCGACGGCCCGTTCGACGACCAGCCGGTGACCGAGCCGGTGCTCTGGCTGCCGCACGGCGAGATCTCGAACTCGCCGAGCAATCCGCTGGTGCTGCCGAACGGGGTGTTCGCCGGCCAGATGGTCTTCGGTGACGTGACCTACGGCGGACTGCAGCGCGCGTACCTGGAGAAGATCGGCGGCGAGTACCAGGGCGCGGTGTTCCGGATGACGCAGGGCCTGGAATCCGGCGTCAGCCGCATCAGCCTGGGCCCCGACGGCGCGATCTACACCGGCGGCATCGGCTGGCAGGGCAACTGGGGACAGGAGGGCAAGCTCAAGTACGGACTGCAGAAACTGTCCCTCAGCGGCAACGGCGCGTTCGACATGCTCGCCATGCGGGCGGTCGACGGCGGTTTCCAGATCGAGTACACCGAGCCGCTGTCCGACGCGACCGCGCAGGACCTGGCGTCGAAGTACAAAGCCGAGCAGTGGCGGTACGTGGCTTCACCGCAGTACGGCGGTCCCAAGGTCGACGAGGAAACGCTCGACGTGACCTCGGCGGCGCTGTCCGCGGACCGCAAGACGGTGACGCTGAAGGTGGCCGGACTGAAGCCGGGTCGCGTGGTGCACGTCCAGTCCCCGCGCCCGTTCGCCTCGGCGTCCGGCACGGAACTGTGGAGCACGGAAGCCTGGTACACGCTCAACAGGCTGCCGGACGGCACGACGGCTCCGCCGGAGTACGAAGCGGAATCCGCCCAGCTGGCCGGTGGCACCGGGTTCAACACCAACCACAGCGGTTACTCGGGTTCCGGGTTCATCGACCGCAACTGGGAACCGGGCACCAGCACCACCTTCGCGGTCACCGCGGACCGGGCCGGACGGCACGACATCGCCCTGCGGTACGCGAACGGGCTCAACCCGAGCCCCGATCCGGTGAGCAAATCGATGAGCCTGTACGTCAACGGACGCAAGGAAAAGCAGGTCTGGCTGGCCAGCACCGGCGCCTGGAACCAGTGGGCGACGCACGTCGAATCCGTACCGCTGCGGACCGGCGCGAACAAGATCTCCTTCGTCTACGAGGCCACCGACACCGGGCACGTCAATCTCGACAAGCTCACCGTCACCCCGACCAAGCGGACCACGCTGTTCGACGGGACCAATCTGGACGCGTGGGAGGCGACCGCGGGCGGCCCGGCGAAATGGCCGGTGGCGAACGGCTCGATGGAATCGTTCGGCGGGGACATCCGCACCAAGGAGAAGTTCGGCGACTTCCGGATGCACGCCGAGTGGTACCAGCCGCACCTCCCGCCCGAGCAGACCGGGCAGGCGCGCGGCAACAGCGGTGTCTACATCCAGGAGCGCTACGAGATCCAGGTGCTGGACTCGTTCGGCATCAACCCGCCGAAGACGAACGACGCCGGGGCGATCTACACGAAGAAGGCACCGGACGTGAACGCCGCGACGGCGCCGGGAACCTGGCAGAGCTACGACATCATCTTCCGGGCGGCGCGCTACGACCACACCGGCAAGAAGATCGCCGACGCGCGGGTGAGCCTGTGGTGGAACGGAACACTGGTGCACAACGACGTCGCGATCGACGGCAGCACCGGGGCCGGCCGTCCGGAAGACCCGTCGCAGGGCCACATCCGGTTGCAGGACCACGGTGACCCCGGGGACAACCCGAGGTTCCGCAACGTCTGGATCGAACGGATGTAGTGCCTAGACCGTGAGGTGGCGCCGGAACCATTCGGTGAGTCCGGCGTCCACCTCGCGGGTTCGTGGCAGCTGGGGTGCGGGTTCGATGCCCGGCTCGTCGGCGAGCGGGTGGGCCAGGCCGGGGATCGACAGCAGTTCGGCTCCGGTGGCGTCGACGAGGTTGAGCGCGTCGGCGCGCAGTCCGGGGTGGTCCTCCTCGCCGCTGACCACCAGCAGTGGCGCACGACCGGCGATCACCTCCGCCTTGGCAAGGAAATCCATGCTGTCGACGGCCTTTTCCGACTCCGCGTCATACGGGTACTCGCCGGGGAAAAGCTCCACCACGGACCGCATCCGGATGCACGCGTTCACCAGCGCGCCCGCGAACACCGGCACGTCCATGTCGGCCAGGACCTGCAAAGCGACGGCCCCGCCCAGTGAACCGCCGAGCACCCCGATCGGGCCGTCGCCGACCGGCAGCTGCTCCCGGATCGAGGCCAGCGCGGCGGGGAACTCCTCCGCCGCCTGCTTGGCGAACGGGTACAGAAAGGACATCAGCACGTCCTCGCGCACCAACGCCAATCCGGCGTCCATGCTGCCGTCGACCATGCGGGCCCCGCACATCGGCATGCCGAGGTGCACCCGCCACGCGGGCAGGCCGTGCATCGGCAGCGCGGCGGCGAACGCGGCGTCCGAGCGCGGCGCGTCGAGCATGTGCCAGGTGAGGACCAGTGGTGCCGGGCCTTCTCCGGCCGGTGGCAGAGCGGTGAAGGGCACACCGGCGGCGGTGCCCGTGATCGGTGGGTGCATGCGACCACGTTAGGTCCGCCGCCGCGTGCCGGGAATCGGTTACGCCACCAGCGGAACGGGATCAGACCGCGTAGGACACGACCATGAAGAGCCCGATGCCCAGCGCGATGGTCGACACGATCACCGCGATCACCGCCACCGGCAACCCGCGGCGGCGCCCGATGCAGCCGATGACACCGAGCGCGAGCCCGGCCACCGCGAACGGCAGGCCGACGTACTGCCGGATCCCGGTGAGGTCCGCCGGGATGAACGGCAGCACCAGCCCCAGCAGGCCGAGGAGCAGCGCGGCCACCGCGAACCCCGGCCCCTTGGGCGGCGCCGGCTGCAGTCCGCCCGGCCAGCCCTGGCTCTGGTCCCAGTGCTGCCGCGGCGCGTTCGGATCGGGCGGGCCGTAGGTCATGGCTCTCCTCAGCGGCGGAACGGCTTCGTTGCTTGCACGCATGCTTCTACCAGCCCGATCGCCCCCGCGGTAGCAACTGGCAGATACGTGACCAATTCCTGCCGTTCCACCGGCCCGGTACCGGCACAATGGACGCAGCGGAAGGGGGTGCCATGCAACCGGTCGGGGTGGTCAGCTGGTCCGGCGCGGGCTGCCTGGTCGGGCCGCTCTTGCTGCTCGGTCTCGCCGTCGGCGTGGTCGGGCAGGAGGTCTTCGACGGCAACGCGGTGGTCACCGGCATCGGCTGGGTCGGCGGTTTCGCGCTCAGCGCGGTGCTGATCCGGGTGATCGGCCGACGGCTGAACCGGTACGGCACACGGCACACGCTCTACGACTCGCCCCTGCAGAGCTACTGGTGGCTGGCCTTCGCCTGCGCGGTACTGGCCGCGGGCATCGTGCTGCTGGTCAACCTGCCCTGACCGGCTACAGTGGATTCATGATCATCAGCCCGCCGCCCGGTGGTCCGGGCTGGCTGGAACTGGCCACCACGGACCCGGAGCGGAGCACGCGCTTCTACCAGGACGTGTTCGGCTGGACCTACCAGCAGGTGACCGACGGCACCGGCCAGGGCTACGTCGTCGCGTCGCTGTTCGACGAGCCCGTGGCCGGTTTCCGCGGGCACCGCGCGGCGGTCCGGGACTGGACGCTCTACCTGGCCACCCCGGACCTCGCGGCCACCAGCGCCCACGCCTACCGCCTCGGCGGCGGCGTGCTCGAAACCCGGCCGCACGTGGTGCCCGGCGTCGGTGCGAAGCTGCTGGTCGACGACCCCAGCGGCGCCACCTTCGGCCTGGTGCAACCGGAACGCGGCTTCACCGCCGGCCTGCCGGGCACCCTGGTGTGGGCCGAGTTCGTCACCCGGCAGGCGCACCTGGCCGACCGGTTCTTCGGCGCCCTGTTCGGCTACGGCCAGCGTCAGTTCGGCGACGGCAGGGCCACCGACTACGTGGTGCACTCACTGGGCGAGGACTCGGTGTTCGGCCGGGTCCGGATGGATCCCGGCACCCCGCCCGAGGTGCCGCCCCGCTGGATCGCGCACTTCGAAGTGGACCCCGACCTGGGTTTCGACCGGACCCTCCACCGCGCCAGGGACGCGGGCGCGCGGCTGCGGTTCCGGCCCTATTCCTCCACCCTCGGCAAGGTCGCCGTGCTGTCCGATCCGCTGGGCACCCGCTTCGCGATCATCGATCCGGCGCTGGCATCCGACTGGGACTACCGCTCCGCGGCCGACGATCCCTACGACGACTGATTCACCAGCACGATCTTCCCGCCGGTGCGGCGGTTTTCGCTGAGTTCGTGCGCGGCGGCGGCTTCGGTCAGCGGGAAGGACGCCGCGACCGGTATCCGCAGACGCCCCTCGTCGGCGAGCGCGGCCGCGATGGCGAGGCCGTGTGGCGCGGGCGTGTCCGCCCCGTCGATCGGTGCCGTGTGCGAGAAGTGCACCCCGTGCGCGTTCGCGGTGAAGTCGACGATCGTCACCACCCGCGCCGGGTCACCGGCGATGGCGACCAGCTCGGGCAGCGCCCCGCCGGCACAGTCGAGCACAGCGTCCACAGTGGACGGAATCCGCCCGGCCGGCCCCGGCCCGTAGGTCGTCGGTTCCGCGCCGAGCGACCGCAGCAGGTCGTGGTTGTGCTCGCGCGCGGTGCCGATCACCTTGGCGCCACGGGCGATCGCGAGCTGCACGGCGACGGTGCCCACACCCCCGGCCGCGCCATGCACCAGTACGGTGTGCCCGACGCCGATCGCGAGCCGGTCGAACACCCGGGTGGCGGTCTCCACGCTGCCCGCGGCACCGCCCGCTTCCTCCCAGCTCCACGCGGCGGGCTTGGCCGCCCAGACGGAGAGGACCGCGTAATCGGAATTGGCGCCACGCGCGGCTGACGAGGTCCCGCCGAACACCTCGTCGCCGACCCGCACGCCGGTGACCCCCTCGCCGACCTCGTCGACCACGCCCGCGGCGTCGAAGCCGGTCAGGTACGGCAGCACATCCGGCAGTACGTCGCGCAACTCACCGGACCGGATCCGCACGTCCCCGGCCGAGAGCCCGGAAGCCCGGACCGCGATGCGGATTTCGCCCGGACCGGCGTGCGGGTCGGGAATCTCGGCGACACGCAGGACGCCGGGCGGGCCGTACTCGGTGATCTGAATGGCTTTCATGATCCGGACCGTAACGGAACACCTGGTCCGGTTAGCTAAAGTGAGAGGGGTGACGGCTCAAGTGGGAACGAAGCTCCGCTCGGACGCCAGGGACAACCGCGCGCGCATCCTGACGGTCGCCCGCCTGGCCTTCGCCGCCGACGGCATCGACGTCCCGATGCGGGAGATCGCGCGGCGCGCCGACCTCGGCGTCGCGACCGTGTACCGGCACTTCGCCACCAAGGACGACCTGCTCGCGGAAGCCTTCGCCGAGCAGATGGTCCTGTGCTCGACGGTCGTGGAGGAGGGCCTGGCGGCGAGCGATCCGTGGGAGGGGTTCAGCCTGGTGATCGAGAACATGATGGTGGTGCACGCGCTCGACCGCGGTTTCGCCCGCGCCTTCACCTCGCAGCTCCCCCGGGCGCTCGACTTCGCCGCCGAACGCAACCGCACCCTGCGCCGGCTGCTCGAACTGGTGGCGCGGGCGAAGAAGTCCGGCGCGCTGCGGGAGGACTTCGTACTGGAGGACATCGGCCTGGCCCTGATGGCGAACGAAGGCATCCGCACCGAAGCCCCGGAAATGCGGGTCGCCGCCTCACGCCGCTTCGCCGCCCTGATGCTCCAGTCGTTCCAGGCACACCCGGTCGCCGCTCCGCTGCCACCCGCCGTCCGGCTCCCCCTGCCGAGACTCTGAACACTCACCCCAACCCACCAACCCGCCGCCCGGCAACGACAGCCGACCACATTGCCCACCCAGCCCTTCCCCATCCCCGCTCCACAGCCAAAACACGGCGAAGACCCCGAGGTCAAGGCATCTTTCCCGCCTTGACATCGGGGTCTTCGCCGTCGTCACAATCAAACAGCGGGGTGGCCGCCAAGCAGTGCCGAGAGCCGAACGAATCGGTCAGCGGCTGTACTCGCGGTTGTACAGCTTCTTCGCCCACACGTAGCTGCCCACCGTGATCACCAGGCACCAGCCCAGCGCGATCCACGCGCTGTTCCCGATCGGCGTGCCCATCAGCAGGCCGCGCAGGGCGTCGATGACCGGGGTGAACGGCTGGTACTCGGCGAACCAGCGGATCGCGTCCGGCATCGAGTCGGTCGGCACGAAACCGCTGCCGAGGAACGGGAGCAGCACCAGCGGCATGCCCACGTTGCTCGCGGTCTCCACGCTGCCGCTCGCCAGTCCCAGCGCGACCGACAGCCAGATCAGCGCGAAGGCCAGCGCCAGCACCAGGCCACCGGCGGCGAGCCAGCCGCCGAGGTCCGCGGCGGGGTCGAAGCCGATCAGCAGCGCCACACCGAGCACCACGCCGACGGTGAGCATCGTCTGGATCACGCTGCCCAGCACGTGCCCGGTCAGCACCGAAACCCGGGCGATCGCCATGGTGCGGAAGCGGGCGATGATGCCCTCGGTCATGTCCATCGCCACCGAGATCGCCGTGCCCTGCACCGCGCTGCAGACCGACATCAGGATGATCGCGGGCACCACGTAGTTGACGTACTCCGCGCGTCCGCCGGAGGCACCGCCGAGCCCGGCACCCAGCGTGCCGCCGAAGACGTAGACAAAAAGCAGCAGGAAAACGATCGGCATGCCGACCAGCAGCACCGTCATCGACGGGTAGCGGATGATGTGCTGGAGGTTGCGCCCCAGCATGGTCGCCGAGTCGGTCAGCGCGCGGGAGCGGGTGCTCACCGGGCGCGGGGTCACGTGGGTCATCGGGTCGTCACCTTCTCGTTCGCGGGGTTGTTACCGGTCAGGGCGAGGAAAACGTCATCCAGGTCGGGGGTGTGCAGGCCCAGCTGGTCGACCTCGATCCGGTCGGCGTCGAGCCGGTCGATCAGGGCCTTGAGCGAGTGGAGGCTGCCGTCGCTGGGCACGCGCAGCGTCAGCGACTCGGCGTCCGGCGTGCCGTTGGCCACGGCCCGCACGGCGGCGTCGAACCCGTGTGCGTCGGCGAACCGCAGCTCCACGTGCCCGCCGGGAATGCGGCGCTTGAGTTCGGCCGCGGTGCCCTCGGCGACCAGCCGCCCGTGGTCCAGCACGGCGATCCGGTCGGCGAGTTCGTCGGCCTCCTCCAGGTACTGCGTGGTGAGGAAGACGGTCACGCCGCCGGCCACCAGCTCGCGGACGATCTGCCACATGCCGCGACGGCTGCGCGGGTCCAGTCCGGTGGTCGGCTCGTCCAGGAAGATCACCCTCGGCCTGCCGACCAGCGTCATCGCCAGGTCGAGGCGCCGCCGCATGCCACCGGAGTAGGTGGACACGGGCTTCTTCGCCGCCTCGGTCAGGTCGAACTGCTCCAGCAGACCGGCCGCGAGCCGCTTGCGCTCGCCCCGGCCGACCAGGTGCAGCTTCGCCATCAGCAGCAGGTTCTCCTCACCGGTGAGCAGGTTGTCCACCGCCGAGAACTGCCCGGTGACGCCGATCGCGGCACGCACCCCGTCCGGGTCGCCTGCCAGGTCGCGCCCGGCGATCGTCGCGGTGCCCTGGTCGGCGTTGATCAGCGTGGACAGGATCTTGACCGTGGTGGTCTTGCCGGCACCGTTCGCGCCGAGCAGGGCGAAGATGGTGCCACGCGGCACGTTCAGGTCGATGCCGTCGAGCACCGTCTTGTCACCGAACGACTTGCGCAGTCCGGTCGCCGTGATGGCGGGCGTGGTCATGGGTTTTCCTTCCGGGAGAACGGTTTCGGGGGGTCAGGCGCCGCGGACGGTGATGTCGCCGAACGAGGTGCGCGCGCGGACGTCGACGGTGTCGCGCTGCCGCGGGAGCCCGTCGGCGAGCGCGTTGCGCACCCGGCCGAACTTGGTGTTCAGCTCGAGCCGCGCGGAGGTGCTGTCCGCGACACCGACGAGGATGTCGCCGAGCGAGGACTCGGCGTCCACCTCGGCGACGGCCCGGTCCACCGAGATGTCGCCGTTGGCGGCGCGGAGGCGCAGTTCGCCCCCGGCCTGGCGAATGGTGGTGGGGCCGTTGGAGTTCTTCACCACGCCGGTGCCGTCGACCTCGCCGAGCGAGACACGACCGGTGCCGGTGGTGATCTCCGCGTCACCGGCGACGTGGCCGACCTCGACGTGCCCGGCCGAGGTCTCCGCCAGCAGCGACCCGGTGGCCTCCATCCGGACGTGCCCGGCGGAGGTCTTGAAGCGGCTGTCGCCGAGCGTGCCGGTGCCGTGGAAGTCGCCCATCGCCACCTCGCCGCGCACTCGGGAACCGGTGGGCAGCTCGATCGTCACGGCGATCGACCTGGTCTTCTTCGAGAGGTCGAGCGGGTTGCGCTTCGGCCCGGTGACCCGCAGTTCGCCGTTGCTGTACTCGACGCGGGTTTCCGCCGCGGCCTTCACGTCGGAAGCGTCGGCCTGGTTGGTCGGGCTGACCTCCACCACGGTGTCGGTCCGGTCGCTCGCGACGAGCCGCACCTCACCGACGGCGAGTTCGACGGTGGCGTTGATCGGGGCGGGAGTGTCGAAAATGGGCATGGCTGTGCTCGTTTCTTTGTGTGTGTTGATCAGGTTCAGGTCAGTGGGTGGGGCGGAGTCCGCGCGGTGGCAGGGCGGCCGTGGCCGCCTCCACCAGCCAGGCGTTGACCGATCGGCGTGCTTCGGCCGCCGCCCGCTCGATCGCCGCCTTGAGCCGCTCCGGCACGCGGAGGTTGATGCGCGCCATCGCGCCGTCCTCCTCGCCGAAGCGCCCGCTGCCCGGTGACGGCCGCTGCTCCGGCGGCGGCAGCGTCACGACGAACGTCGCGTCGCGGCCACGCAGGCGCAGGTCGACCGAACCGGGGGCCAGGTCGCGGGTGATCTCACCCATGGCCCCGGCCAGCGCGTCCAGCAGCGTGAGCCGGATCGCCGGTTCCAGCGATCCGGTCAGCCGCTCGATCAGCTCACCGAACTCGTTCCCACTGGTCTCCAACGCCGCCTCCAACTCTCGGCGGAGGTCGTCCACATACGGCGTCAGGTCCATGGCATCACTATGGCACACAAATGGCACCACTCGCAAGCCACCCTGGCGTATTTACGGCGCCTCACTGACTCACATGCGCTCTGAACAGGCGGTTTGCACACAAAAGACCCCTGGGAGGTGCCGTGAAGGTGGCTTTCACGGCACCTCCCAGAGGTCAAGGAGGGTGCTTCAGGAGGCGGGTGGCGCCAGTTGGCGCCACCGGTGCGCCACGGTCAGCCCACCACGAGCCGGGAGAAGCCCTCGGCTCCGTGCCCCGCGGATCGCACGCTGGACGGCCGCCCGCCCGGCGGTGAGGTTGACCAGAGTGCGGCTACCGCGAATACCGCGACGCGGGCCTGGCCGCGGTGCGGCGGATCCGGATCCTGCTCGCCGCCGGACGCCGCTGATCGTCCTTTATGGACTGCCCGGCCGGGTGAGCCGGGCAGTCCCGGGTTCAGCACAGATCGATGCGGTCGAGTTCGGGGTACAGGTCGCCGAAACCGGTCGAGCGGAACTTCACGTCGATCACGTGGGACTGGATCGTCATGCAGCCGCTGTCGCTGCCGTAGTCCATGATGACCTTCACGCGCACGGTGTAGCTGCAGTTGTTGTCCACGTAGACGTTGGTGTAGTAGCCGGTGATCGGGTTCCCGTGCCGGTACTCCGACCATCCGACGCACGACGGCGCGGCGGCCAGCGGCACCACGCCGGAGTCGGCGGCCGCGATCCCCGGCGCGGCCAATCCCCCGGCCACCAGTCCGGCCGCGACAGCCGCACCGGCGAGCGATCTTCGCTTGTTGCCCATGACAAACCTTCTTCCGGTTCCCAGGCCCCTTCCGGACCCCTCTGCCATCGAGCGTGCCGACCGCTTGTTGCCGAAACATTGGCGAAACGTTGAATCCGGTGCCGCCGCGTGCTAGATCTGGGGCGAACTCACGGGGAGCTGGCTGTCATGGCCGTGGAATTCCGGATTCTCGGCACCACCGAGGTGGTGGTTGACGGGGTCACCGTACCGGTTGGACCTTTCCGACAGCAGTGCGTCCTGGTGGCGCTGCTGGTGAACCTGAACCGCCCGATGCCGGTCGAGCACCTGGTGGACCGGGTGTGGAACGGCACCGCACCGGCCGAAGCCCGCACCTCGCTGCGTTCGTACCTGTCCCGCCTGCGCCGGATCGCGGACCTGCGGATCGAGCGCCGCGCCGGGAGTTACCTGCTGCTGGCCGATCCCGCTTCCGTTGACCTGCACCGCTTCCGCGCGCTGGTGGCGACCGCGCGCGGCCTGGGCGACCGGGACGAAGCACTGGCCGCCTACGACCGCGCGCTCGCCCTGTGGCGCGGAGAACCGTTGGCGGGCTTGGACTTCCCATGGGCCGTCACGCTGCGCCGCACGGTGGAAGCCGAGCGGCACGCGGCCCGGCTGGACCGCGGCGACCTGCGCCTGCGGCGGGGAGAGCACGCCGAGGTACTGCCGGAACTGGCCGAGCACCTCGCGGAGAATCCGCTCGACGAACGCCTGGCGGGGCAGTACCTGCTCGCCCTCTACCGGTGCGGCCGCCAGGCCGAGGCGCTGGCGCACTACGAACGGCTGCGGGCCCGGCTGGCTGACGAACTCGGCATCGACCCCGGGCCGCGGTTGCGGGAACTCCACCGGCGGATTCTGACCGCGACCGCGGAACTGGACACCATCGGCGCTTTGTTGCCTGTCCCGCAGCAACTTCCGGCCGCCGTACCCGGCTTTGTCGGCCGGGTGCGGGCGCTCAAGGAACTGGACGTGGCCGTTTCCGTGATCTCGGGTATGGCGGGCGTGGGCAAAACGGCGCTCGCGATCGAATGGGCGCACCGGGTCCGCGCCCGGTTTCCCGACGGTCAGCTGTACGTCAACCTGCGCGGCTACGGACCCGGCCCGCCGCTGCGTCCGTTCGAAGCGCTCACCCGGTTCCTGCGCTCGCTCGGCGTCGCCGCGGACCAGCTCCCGACCGAGCCGGACGAGGCCGCCGCCCTGTTGCGCACCCTGCTCGCCGACCGGAAAGCGCTGGTACTACTGGACAACGCGGCCACTCCGGAGCAGGTCCGCCCGCTGCTGCCGGGCGGCGCCGGGTCGGTGGTGCTGGTGACCAGCCGCGACCGCCTCGACGGACTGGTCGCCTGCGACGGCGCGCGCAGGCTCACCCTGGACGTGCTCACCGAGGACGAGGCCATCCGGTTGCTGGCCGGGGTTCTCGGCGCCGAACGGGTCGCCGCGGAACCCGAGGCGGCCGCCGAGCTGGTCCGGCTCACCGCCCGGCTACCGCTGGCGTTGCGCATCGCCGCCGCGAAGCTCACCGGGAGCATCGCCGGTCACGTGGACCAGCTCAGGTCCGGGGACAAGCTGGGCCAGCTGGAAATCGCGGGCGACGAACGAGCCGCGCTCCGGTCCACGTTCGGCATCTCCTACCGAAGCCTTTCGACGGAACAGCAACGCTTGTTCCGGCTACTGGGCTTGTTCCCCGGTGAGGATTTCACGCCGGAAGCCGTCGCGGAGCTGGCCGGGACCGGGCGCGCCGCGGAACTGCTCGACGACCTGGCCACGGCCCATCTGCTCGACCCGCACCGGCCAGGGCGGTACACCTTCCACGACCTGTTGCGCCAGTACGCCGCCGAGCGTTGCCGGTCCGAAGACAGCGAACAGGACCGGAAAGCCGCGCTGGACCGCCTCGCGTACTGGTATTTCCGCACCGCCGACGCGGCGGCGAAGGTGCTCCACCCCCAGTTGCTCCGGCTACCGGACGCACCGTTCTCCGGCGCCGCCCCGGATTTCCCCGACCGCGCCACCGCACTGTCCTGGTTGGACAGTGAACGGGCGAACATCGCCGCGGTCGGTGCCGCCACCGCCGAACACGGTCCGCGAGAAGTGGCCTGGCGGCTGGCCGACACCCTGCGCGGGTACTTCTGGACCGGCCTGCACCACCCGGAGTGGTCCACGTCGGCCGCTGCCGCGGTCAAGGCCGCGGCAGTCGAAGGAGACGTGCGCGCCAACGCCGTGGTGCTGATCAATCTCGGTGATTCGTGCCTGCGCCGAAGCGAGCACGAACGGGCCGCCGAGCACTACACCCGGGCCGTCGGTCTCCTCCGCGACGCGAGCTGGGCCGACGGGCAGGCCACCGTGCTCGGCAAGCTGGGCCTCGTCCACCGGGAATCAGGGGATCTCGCGCGGGCCGCGGATTGCTACGAACGCGCCTTCGAGGCGGCGGGGAGCAAGGTCCGGCAGGCCGCCTGCCTCGGCAACCTCGGTTTTGTGCAGTACGAGATGGGCGAGTACGCGCGGGCGGCGACCGGGCACGCCAGGGCGCTGGCGCTGTACGAGGAACTCGGGATCGAGTCCGGCCAGGCGACCGCGCTCGGCAATCTCGGCGACGCGCTGCACGCGCTCGGCCGCTCCGGCGAGGCGATGGCCCGGTTCGACCGCGCGTTGCCGATCCTGCGGGAAATCGGGGACGTGAGCACCGAAGCGGCGACACTGGCGAGCATGGCCGCCGTCGATCTGGACACCGGACGGGACCAGCGCGCGGCCGAACGCGCGCGAGCGGCAGTGGACCTCGCGCGCAGGTCCGGGGACGCTCGCGTCGAAGTGGACGCCCTCACCGCGCTCGGCTGGGTCCACCAGGCGTCCGGGCGCACGGCGGAGGCGGCCGACTGCCACCGCCAAGCCCTGGACCTCGGGCGCCACGCCGGACTCCGCTACAACGCGGCGGAAGCGCTGGTCGGACTGGCCGTGGCGCGGGCCGATCGTGACACCGCGCGGGAGGCACTCGAGCTTGTCCGCGAGGCCGGTTATCGCGGTCTGGAAGGACGTGTGCTGACCGCGCTGGCCGAACTGCTGCTGCACGAAGGCGAGACCGCGCAGGCAGCCGAACACGGGCAGCGGGCGCTGGCGATCCACCGCGAAACCGGTCATCGCCGGGGAGAAGCCCGGACGCTGGCGTTGCTCGCGCGGACCTACTGATCGCCTTGGCGGAAGGTGAGAAAGGCAGCAGGTACAAAAACCTCACCCGACGGCGTTTCTCGCATGGAAATCCCGTTGTCCCGCAACAGATCCCGAGTCGCCGCGAGGTCGCCGACCGCGACCGTGCACGCGACGAGAGCAGGCAGCGCGGGTGCTTCCGCCCCGGGAAGCCACGACCCGAGACCGGAGGCGGGGACCAGCGTCAGCGTTGCCCCGTCGAGGTCGAAAACCCGGGCAGGGCCGGACGCCCGAGGCACCCGGCCGAGGTAGCGCTCGTAACGTGCCTGGACGGCGTCGAGTTCGGCGTCGGCGGTGCAGAGCGTCGCGTCGACCAGTCCGATGGCACCGTTGGGATGGTCCGGCACCCGGGTCGCCTGGATTCCCTCGTCCAGCTCCGCGACGACGCCGATCCGGCCTTCCGCGTACTCGATTTCCAGGTAGCGCACGGTTTCCACGACGTCGCCCGCCGGGCGCCGGACCGTGTTCACGCCGCCGTGCGCCACTCCGGCCGCGGTCAGGCGGTCGGCGGTGGCCTCGATGTCGGAGGAGGAGAACATCAGGATGTGCAGGCCCTCGAAGCGGTCCAGGAAGCCCGCGAGGCTCGCGCTGGTGGCGTTGATGCGCTCCAGCAGTGTCGGCAGCACCTCGGGCGGGGCCTGCAGCGGAACGATCCGCGCGTCGGCCGGGAGGTGTCCGGTGCCGTCGACCACGGTGGCCAGTTCGAGGAAGTCGCGCGCGAAGTCGGCGTGCGTGTTGGCCGCACCGAACGGTTCGGGCTCGGCCCCTTCCCGCGGGGCCATCGCCGGACAACTGGGCGCGTGCACCGTGAAGCCCAGCCGCCGGTACAACTCGAGCGCCCCCGCCAAATCCCGGACGACATGCCCGACGTGGTGCAGGCGAATGCTTTCAGAGGCCATGGCCCCACTCTAGTGACGTTCAGCTGGGCCGCGGAGGCCAGTTGTACGCCGCCCACTCACCGTCGTCGTGGATCCGGAAGAACCAGTCGAGCGTGGGGGAGGCCAGGAAACCCTCCAGCTGGATCCAGTCGTACTGGCGTGCCACCAGGAATGTCACGTCTGTTTCGCAGCCGAACCGCTCCATCCATGGGTGGAGAGCGAGAACCCGGTCTACGCCGTAGGCCGGGAGTTCATCGACAAGGTCCAGATACTCGTGCGCGTATCCGCCCATTGTCGCGGGATACCTGTCGTATCGGCGTTCGACTTCTTCCAGCACCGCCGCGTGTTCCTTGACGGTCATGCGCCGACGGAACGGGGGGACGGGCTCATCCGTGGTCACGTCCGGCTCCAGCGCGGAGATCGTGTGACGGTGCGCGTCCCGCACGATCTCGGACAGTTCCGGCCGCCATTCCGGGTGCCTCCTCATCTCCATGGCCTGCTCGAAATGCGACAGTGATTCGGCAAGGGCGATGTTCGCGCACTCCGTTATCAGGCCTCTGGCTTCCTCCGATGAGGAGAATTCCTCGGCACGGAAAGCCTCGACCTCGAAAAGCAGGCTGCCACCGAACGACATGGCCGCGTCGATACGCATAGCGAGGAGCGACCGGTCGCCGCGGTGATCGAACGAATCCGACCGGCCACTGGCTCTCAACTCGGCCGACTCCACCGCCAGCGCACGATACCGGGTCAGCCACTGGTGACGAATCCGGTGGTGCAGGCCGGCGCCCTTGTCCATCTCGGCGTTCTTGGTCCACATGGGGCAGCTCAGGTGGTGAGTGCGCGCAGTGCGGCCACGTGCGCGGTGTAGCGGCGCAGACCTGTCGGAGTGAGCCGGAACCAGGTGCGCGGCCGTCGTCCCACCGCACCCTTGCGCACTTCGAGGTAGCCGGCGTCTTCCAGCGTGCGCGCGTGCTTCGACAGCGCGGAATCGCTCAGCCCGGTCGAGTCGCGGACCGCGGCGAAGTCCAGCCACTCCGCGCCACTGGCGAGCAGGGCGCAGATCGACAACCGCGCGATCGGATGCACCACCGGGTCCAGTCCGCCCGTGTCGTCAGGGCCCACCGGCACCCACCCGTCCGGACCGCACGTCGTGCCGGATCGCCCGCAGCTGCCGCCGCAACTGGTCGGCGGCCAGCACCCCGGTGAGCAGGGCGACGCCGAGCGCGATCGCGGTCGCCCCGGACAGCGCGAGCGGCACCACCGCGATCATCCCGGCCGCGGTCACCACCAGCTGGAGCACGGCGGGCCTGGTCAGCGACGGGTAACCGGTGGCCGGCTTCACCCCGCGCCGCCCGCTGAGCAGCCAGGAAAACGCGCCGAGCACCAGTACCGCGGCGACCGGGACGAGGAAGTAGGCGAACACCGGCAGGGTCAGCGCCGGCAGGGCCGCGAGCGCGGCCACGGCGAGCGCGTTGAGGGCCAGGTACCACCCTGGCAGACGGATGCGAGCGGCAAGCTGCGCGCGCTGGCGGGCGATTTCGGCGAGACCGGCTTCGGGTTCCATTTTTGCCCTCCCGGAAACTACTTTCCACAGAGAAAGTACGCCGCCGCACGACCGGACCGCAAGGCCCGGGAGCGTGGCGCTCCCGGGCTCGTGGCCGCTCAGCCGTACACGCCGGGCTGGTAGGAACCGCCCGCCTGGCGCAGGATCACGCCGAGCCGGTTGGCCGCGTTGATCTGGGCCACCAGCGAAACCAGGGCGGCGACCTCGTTGTCGTCGTAGTGCTTGCGCACCAGCTCCCACGTCTCGTCGGACACGCCCTGTCCGGCGTCGGCGAGCCGGGTGCCTTCCTCGGCGAGCGCGAACGCGGCGCGTTCCGCCTCGGTGAACACGGTCGACTCCCGCCACGCGGCGACGAGGTTGATCCGCACCGCGGTTTCGCCGGCCGCCGCGGCTTCCTTGGTGTGCACGTCGGTGCACCAGCCGCAGCCGTTGATCTGGCTGACGCGCAACGCCACGAGCTCCTGCGCCGGCTTGGGCAGCACCTGCGCGATCACCAGGCTGGCAGTGAAGAACCGCTTGGCGAACTTGGCGCCGATCTCGTTGTCGGTCAGGTCGAACCGGGCTTCCATGAAGGTGTCCTCACTGGTCGGTGTCTCATTCGAACGACCACCAGATGCCGCGAACCCCAGCCTTGTGACAGCAGGACGGGTGACCCACGCCACACCGGTCCCGGTGTCACAGAACCGCGGTGGCCGGTGTCTGGTGGGCGCAACCAGCCCGAGCGGAGGAGCCCCATGACCGCCACCGAGGTTTTCCTCACCCACCGCAACCTGCTCTTCACCGTCGCCTACGAGATGCTCGGCTCGGCCGCGGACGCCGAGGACGTGCTCCAGGAAACCTGGCTGCGCTGGGCGGAAGTCGACCTCGACGGCGTACAGAACCAGCGCGCCTACCTGGTCCGGATCGCCACCCGCCAGGCGCTGGTCCGGCTGCGCACGCTCGGCAGGCGCCGCGAGTCCTACGTCGGGCCGTGGCTGCCCGAGCCCCTGCTCACCACACCGGACGTGGCCGAGGACGTCGAACTGGCCGACAGCGTCTCGATGGCGATGCTGCTGGTGCTCGAAACACTCGCGCCGACCGAGCGCGCGGTTTTTGTCCTGCGCGAGGTGTTCGACCTGCCCTACGGCGAAATCGCCGAAGCCGTCGGCAAGAACCAGGCCGCGGTGCGCCAGATCGCGCACCGCGCGCGGGCACACGTCGCCGCGCGCCGGCCGCACGGTGTGGTCTCCCCCGCCGAATCCCGCGACGCGCTCGCGGCCTTCCAGCGCGCGGTGGAAACCGGCGATCTCCAGCGCCTGCTCGACGTGCTCGCCCCCGAGGTCGTGCTGCTGACCGATGGTGGCGGAGTCGCGCGGGCCGCGCTGGCGCCCATCACCGGGGCCGCCGGTGTGGCCGAGGTGCTGGGCAGGCTCGCCGGTGCCGCGTCGCTGCGATCGGCCCAGGTGAACGGTCACCCGGCGCTGACCGTCCACTTGGGACGCGAACTCGACACCGTCATCGCGGTGCACCTGGAAAACGGGCTCATCACCGGGCTCTACGCCGTGCGCAATCCGGAAAAGCTGGCGCGCATGACGAGCGAGACCGCACTGAGCCGTCAAGCGTAGGACTCCTCGATCAGCCGCCGGTGCCGGTGGACCAGCCGGTGGACCAGCACCACGACCACCAGCTGGGCGAGGCCGGACACCGCGAACACGGCGGGCACGCTGGTCACCCCGGCCAGCGCGCCACCGGCCAGCGCACCCAGCGGAATGCCACCCCACAACGCCACCCGGTGCGCGCCGAGCACCCTGCCGAGCAGTTCGGCGGGGATCATGGCCTGCCGCAACGACATCGACAGCACGTTCCACATCGTCACGCCCAGCGCGACGCCGAAGAACCACCCACCGGCCGCCCAGAGATCCGTGACCGTGCCCAGCAGCACCGACATCACCGGCGCGATCGACACCGCGACCGTGATCGCCCGCGGCCTGCCGAGCCGGGTGGTCAGCGGGCCCACCACCGCGGACCCGGCCAGGCCGCCGATCCCCATGGCGGCAAAAAGCAGGCCGTACAGCGACGGGCTCAGCTCCAGCGTGTCCAGCGCGTACAACACGGTGAGCGAGGTGGCCATCGACATCAGCGCCGCGATCAGTCCACTGTAGATGGTCAGATTCCGCAACACCGGGTGGTTCCACAGCCAGCGCAGCCCTTCGCGGACGTCCGCGCGCAACGTCGTCGGCTCGGTGCGGCCGGCCCGGAACCGGCCGGGAATGGCGAGCACCAGCACGGCGGCGACCACGAACCCGAGCATCGGGGCGAGGAACGGGGCGGCGCGGAACCAGCCGAACAACGCCGCGCCCACCGGCGGGCCGATGAAGTCCTTCCCGACGGTTTCCTCGACGGTCAGCCAGCTGTTGGCCTTGTCCAGCCCGCGGCGGCCGACCACCTGGGGCAGGATGGCGCGGTCCGCGGAGTCGTAGACCACCTGGCAGATTCCGAGCGCGAACGCGGCGGCGTAGAGCACCGCGATCCCGCCCGTCCCGGTGGCGATGAGCACCACGAGCACGGCGAGCAGCACCGCGCGGACGGCGTTGACCACCGACATGGCCCGCCGCCGGTCCACCCGGTCCACCAGCGCGCCGCCGGGCAACCCGAACAGCAGCCACGGCAGGAACGCGAACGCGGTGAGCCCGGAGACCAGCACCGGATCGCCGGTCAGTGAGGCCGCGAGCAGGGGCAGCGAAACCTTGACCACCCCGTCGGCACACGTGGCCGTGGCGGAGGCGGCGAACAACTTCCAGAACGAACGATCAAGAGCAATGGCGACACGCCGGGGCAAGGGATTCCCACCTTCGAAAACGATGCGTCGTTTCCGCTCAGGCGGCGAAGAGCCCCCGGGGAGCGCGGAAACGCAGGACAGATCGCAGGTCCACGAGTACCGCCTCCCCTCGTTCCGGTGCGGGCAGCGGCGCTGATCGTAACAGCGCCGCGACCGACCCACCATCGAGTAAAAGCGGCGGGATCCACGACACGTGACGCACACTGCCCGGCATGCAGGAACTGGCATTGCTCGCCGTGGTGGCGGTGCTGATCATCGTGGTGGTGTCGTACGCCGCGCCCAAGCTGAAGGTCGCGGCGCCGGTGCTGCTGGTGATCGTCGGCATGGCGTGCAGCCAGGTCCCCGGCGCGCCCGAGCTCTTTGTCGAGCCGGACTGGATCCTGGTGGTGGTGCTGCCACCGATCCTGTACGCGGCGGCGGTGAACGTGCCGGTGGTGGATTTCCGCCGGGACCTCGGCACCATCGGAGCGCTGTCGGTGCTGCTGGTGGTGGTGTCCGCGTTCGGCACCGGACTGCTGTTCTGGTGGCTGGTCCCCGATCTCGACCTGGCCGCCGCGGTGGCGCTCGGCGCGGTGATCAGCCCGCCGGACGCGGTCGCCGCGACCTCGATCGGAAAGCGGCTCGGGCTGCCGCCCCGGCTGGTCACCATTCTCGAAGGCGAGGGGCTGGTCAACGACGCCACCGCGCTCGTGCTGCTCCGCACCGCCGTCGCCGCGATCGCGGGCACGGTCTCCTTCTGGGGCGCGCTCGGCGACTTCGCCTACGCCGTGTTCGTCGGCGTCGCGGCCGGCGCGGTCGTCGGGGTGGTCTCGGTGTGGGCGCGCTCCCGGATCCGCAACCAGCCCGTGCTGACCACCGCGATCTCACTGGTGGTCCCGTTCCTGGCCTTCATCCCGGCCGAGGAACTGCACGCGTCCGGGGTGATCGGGGTGGTGACGGCGGGCCTGATCACCGGGCACCAGAGCGCGAAGCGGTTCACCGCGCATGACCGCATCTCCGAGCGCACCAACTGGCGGACCATCCAGCTGCTGCTGGAGAACGGTGTCTTCCTGCTGATGGGCTTCGAGATCACCGCGGTGGTCGCCGACGTGCACAACTCGGGCCAGGGCGTGTGGACCGCGATCGGCCTCGGCCTGCTCGCCACGGTCACGCTGATCTTCCTGCGCGTCGTTTTTGTCGTCCCGCTCATCGCGGCGCTGCGCCGTCAGCAGCGCGGCGCGGGCGCGACGACCGATCGGATCGAGTCACTGCTGGACCGGCTCACCGCGCGCGGTCCCCATCCGGACCACGAGCGCCGGTACGCGAAGGCGACCCGCGCCCTGCGACGACGCCACGCCGACGCAGCCTTCTTCGCCAGTGAGGGCCTCGGCTGGCGCGGTGGCGGGGTGCTCGCCTGGTCCGGGATGCGCGGGGTGGTCACGGTCGCCGCCGCGCAGTCGCTGCCGACCGACGTGCCGCACCGGGCCGAGCTGGTGCTGATCGCGTTCACCGTCGCGATCGTGACGCTGATCCTGCAGGGCGGCACGCTGCCCGCGTTGATCAAGGTGCTCGGCGTCCAGGGCACCGACGCCGAGCACGAACGCCGCGAACTCGCCCGCCTGGCGACCGAGATCCACACCGCCGCGCAGGCACTGGTCGACAACCCGGCGCTGACCCGCGAGAACGGCAAGCCGTTCGACGCGGCGCTCCTCGACAAGACGCGCAAGCGCACCCTCGCCACCGCCGAGGTGATCGACAAGATGCTCGGCGAGCACGATCCGGACAGCCCGCTCCAGCAACGACGCGAACTGCAGCGCCTGCTCATCGACGCGATGCAGAACGCGCTGCTCGACGCGCGCGCCGGGGGCACCTACAGCTCGCACACCCTGGACCGGGCCCAGCACCTGATCGACACCGAGGCCGCCCGCTTCACCTCGTGAAGCTCCCCGGGTAATCCGCCGTTGACGAAAGCGTCATCGTGCTGAAATATTTAATCTCATCCTCGCAAGAACTCGACAAGATCACGAAATTCGCCGGGATCAACCATCGAATCCGAGGTCCCCATGCACCGGAAACGCCTCGGCGGCCTGCTCGCCGCCTGCCTGCTCGGCACCCTCCCGCCCGCCACCGCGCACGCCGCGGACACCGATCTCGCCGCCGGGAAACCGGTCGAAGCGTCGTCCTCGGTGTTCTCGTTCGTCGGCCCGAACGCCACGGACGGCAACATCGGCAGTTACTGGGAGTCCGCCGGCTTCCCCGCGACGCTGACCACGAAGCTCGGCGCCGACGCCGACCTGTCGTCCGTGGTGGTCAAGCTCAACCCCGATCCGATCTGGGGACCGAGAACGCAGAGCATCGAAGTGCTCGGCCGCAGCCAGGCCGGCACCGGTTTCACCACCCTGCGACCCCGCGCCGACTACCAGTTCAGCCCGCATTCGGGCCAGAACTCGGTGACCATCCCGGTCACCGGCCGGGCCGCCGACCTGCGGCTGGCCTTCTACGGCAACAGCGGCGCGCCCGGTGGGCAAATCGGCGAACTCCAGGTCTTCGGCACCCCGGCCCCCAATCCCGACCTCGTCGTCAGTGCCCTGACCTGGACCCCGGCCAGTCCGTCCGAAAGCGACGCGGTCACCCTCTCGGCGACCGTGCGCAACACCGGATCCGCGCCCGCCGGGGCGACCACGGTCAACTTCAGCCTCGGTGGCGCGGTCGCGGGCAGTGCCGCGGTCGGCGCGCTCGCCCCCGGCGCCTCGGCCGTGGTGACCCTGGACGCGGGCAAGCGGCCGATGGGCAGCTACCCGGCCGCCGTGGTGGCCGACCCGGCCAACACGGTCCCCGAGCAGAACGACGGCAACAACACCTTCACCGCCGCGTCACCGCTGGTCGTCACCCAGGCGCCCGGACCGGATCTGGAGGTACTCGGCATCACCGCCAACCCGTCGAACCCGGCCGAGGGCACCCCGGTCAGGTTCACCGCGGCCGTGCGCAACCGCGGGACCACCGCGGTCGACGCGGGCACGGTCACCAGGGTCAGCGTCGGCGGGACCACTTTGGACACTGCCACACCACAGATTCCCGCCGGTGCCACGGTGAACGTGACCACCAGCGGTTCGTGGACCGCGACCGGTGGTGGCGCCACGGTGACCGCGACCGCCGACGCGACCGGACTGGTCGCCGAGACCAACGAGGGCAACAACAGCTTCGGGCAGGCCATCGTGGTCGGCCGCGGTGCCGCCGTGCCCTACGTCGAGTACGAGGCCGAAGCGGGTACCTACCAGGGCACCCTGCTCGAAGCCGATCCACTGAGGACGTTCGGGCACACCAACTTCGCCACCGAGTCGTCCGGCCGCAAATCGGTCCGGCTGGACAACCAGGGCCAGTTCGTCGAGTTCACCTCGGTCGGCTCCACGAATTCGATCGTGGTGCGCAACTCGATCCCGGACGCGCCCGGCGGCGGGGGCATCGACGCCACCATCAGCCTCTACGCGGACGGCAACTTCGTGCAGAAGCTGAACCTGTCGTCGAAGCACAGCTGGCTCTACGGCAACACCGACGGGCCGGAGGCGCTGACGAACACCCCGCAGGCCGACGCGCGCAGGCTCTTCGACGAGGCGAACGCGTTGCTGCCGTCGACCTATCCGGCGGGCACGAAGTTCCGCCTGCAACGCGATTCCGGTGACACCGCGGCGTTCTACATCATCGACCTGATCGACCTGGAGCAGGTGGCGCCGCCGAGCGGCAAGCCGGCCGAATGCACCTCGATCACCGAGTACGGTGCCGTGCCCGGTGACGGCAACGACGACACCGCGGCCATCCAGGCGGCGGTGACCGCCGACCAGAACGGGGCCATCGGCTGTGTGTGGATCCCAGCCGGGCAGTGGCGGCAGGAGAAGAAGATCCTCACCGACGACCCGCTCGACCGCGGGCAGTACAACCAGGTGGGCATCAGCAACGTGAAGATCCGCGGGGCCGGGATGTGGCACTCGCAGCTGTACACGCTGACCGAGCCGCACAAGGCGGTTGGCGGCATCAACCACCCGCACGAGGGCAACTTCGGCTTCGACATCGACGGCAACACGCAGATCTCGGACATCGCCATCTTCGGCTCCGGCCGGATCCGCGGCGGGCCCGACGGCGCCGAGGGCGGGGTGGGCCTCAACGGCCGGTTCGGCCAGGGCACCAGGATCACCAACGTCTGGATCGAGCACGCCAACGTCGGTGTCTGGGTGGGCCGCGACTACGACAACATCCCCGAGCTCTGGGGCCCGGCCGACGGCCTGGAGTTCAGCGGCATGCGCATCCGCGACACCTACGCCGACGGCATCAACTTCACCAACGGCACCCGGAACTCGCGCGTGTTCAACTCCTCGTTCCGCACCACCGGTGACGACGCGCTCGCGGTGTGGGCCAACAAGTTCGTGAAGAACCAGTCGGTCGACATCGCGCATGACAACCACTTCGTCAACAACACCATCCAGCTGCCGTGGCGTGCCAACGGGATCGCCATCTACGGCGGGTACGGGAACAAGGCGGAGAACAACCTGATCCACGACACGGCCAACTATCCGGGCATCATGCTGGCCACCGACCACGACCCGCTGCCGTTCTCCGGGCAGACCGTGCTGGCGAACAACGCGCTCTACCGCTGCGGCGGCGCTTTCTGGGGCGAGGCGCAGAAGTTCGGCGCCATCACGCTGTTCGCCCAGGGACCGGACATTCCGGGAGTCGTCATCCGAGACACCGAGGTCCACGACTCGACCTACGACGGCATCCAGTTCAAGGCAGGCGGGGGCACCGTCCCCGGCGCGACGATCACCAACGTCCGGATCGACAAGTCCAACAACGGCGCGGGAATCCTGGCACACGGCGGTGCCCGCGGCAGCGCGACGCTGTCCGGTGTGACCATCACCAACTCGAAGAACGGAGACATCGTGCGCGAACCGGGCTCGACCTTCGTGTTCAACCAGTAGTTCGTGCCCCGCGCTGCCGGACCGGTTCCTTCCGGCCCGGCGGCGCGGGCGCGGCCCTTCCGGTCAGCCAGTCCTCCAGCTTTCCCTTGGCAGCCCGGTAGTTCTGGTCGAAATAACCCAGCTTCCACAGCTCCGGTGGCTGGACGAAGTCGTTCAGCCGGGGAAACTCGGTGGCGCACAGCACGGGCTGTTCGGGCAGTTCGTCCACCGCGCCATCGACGAACTGCTTGCGGGCGCGTTCCTCGCGCAACGCGGCCTCGGCGATCTTCTGGTATTTCTCCAGGTATTCGTCCGAGACACCGCGGATGTAGTTCAGCATCTGCTGGACGTGGTCGTCGATCTCGGTGTTGACGAGATAGCGTTCCCGCTGCACCAGGTGCAGGAAGGAGCGGGCTTCGGCGAGCCGGGAGACCTGCTCGACGAGCGTGGCGCCGGTCCGGTGCGCCGAAAGGAAGAACCTGGCCAGCTGCACCTGCTCGTAACCGGCTTTCAGGTTTCGCAGTGCCGCGACCAGAACCACCTTCCGCTCCTCGTGTGCCGCGCGGTTCGACGCGCGGTGGGCCAGCGCCACCGAGAGCACCCCGGTGACGATCACCGCGACGATCAGGTTCATCACCGTTTTGGCACCCTCCAGCGCCAGGTCCACCGACGGGTCGGCGGCGAGGAAGAGCACCACGAGCGCTCCGCCCAGCAGCACGAGGGTGCCCGTCAACGCGGCGATCAGCTTGACCATCCGATGAGCGTGGCAGCCCGACGTCACCACGAGGCGTCGGCGAAAGCACGATCACCTACGGTCGTCGGTAATTTGTGGTTTGGCGCAACAAATTCCCCGCCGACGTTTCCGCAGGTCAGAGCCGCTTGAACGGGGTTACCCAGCGGTCATCAGCCGTTACAGCGGGTTGACGCCCCGGTGAGCCGGTTGTTAAGAACTCACCAGGTACCGGTTACGCGAGCGCTCCCTCCGACGTCCCCCACCCGTCAGGCAGGACCATGAAGAACCCCAGTCCCCCACCTCGCGCGCGCCGTCGCTGGTTCGCGTTCGCCCTCGCCACGGCCACCGCGCTGGGCACGCTGAGCGGGGTCACCGCCACCGGTGCCGAAGAGATCGCGGTGCCGGTGACCGATCCGATGAACCCGGACCTCGGCCCGAACACCTTCGTCTTCGACCCGTCGACACCGCAGGCCGAAATCCAGAGCCGCGTCGACACGATCGCCGCCGGGCAGAAGACCAACCAGTTCGGGCCGGAGCGCTACGCCGTGCTGTTCAAGCCCGGCCAGTACAACGCCGACGTGAACCTGCGGTTCTTCACCCAGGTCGCCGGTCTCGGCCTGCACCCGGACGACGTCAACCTCAACGGCCACGTGCGCGTCGAGGCGGACTGGCTCCAGCAGGGCGACGACCCGAACAACCTCGGCAACGCCACGCAGAACTTCTGGCGCGCGGCGGAAAACCTGTCGGTGACCATTCCGCAGGGGCAGATCGAGCGCTGGGCTGTCTCGCAGGCGGCGCCGTACCGCCGCATGCACCTGCGCGGCCAGGTCCAGCTGTGGAACGGGTACGACGGCTGGGCCTCCGGCGGCCTGATCGCGGACTCCAAAATAGACGGTTTCACCGAATCCGGTTCGCAGCAGCAGTTCTACACCCGCAACAGCGAACTCGGCGGCGGCTGGGGCGGTTCGGTGTGGAACATGGTGTTCCAGGGTTCGACCGGCACCCCGCCGCAGAACTTCCCCAACCCCTCGCACACCGTGATCGAAACGACCCCGAAGATCCGCGAGAAGCCGTTCCTCTACGTCGACGATTCGGGCAGCTACAACGTTTTTGTCCCGTCCCTGCGCAACGACACCAAGGGCACCAGCTGGGGTGGCGGGAACGCGCCGGGTGAGTCGATCTCGCTCAGCGAGTTCCTCGTGGTCAAGCCGGACACCCCGGTCGCCACCGTCAACGCCGCGCTGGAGCAGGGCAAGCACCTGCTGTTCACCCCCGGCGTGCACCACCTCGACGACACCATCCGGGTCACCAAGCCGAACACCGTGGTGCTCGGCCTCGGCCTGGCCACGCTGACCCCGGACACCGGCAAAACGGTGATGACCGTCGCCGACGTGGACGGGGTGAAGGTCGCGGGCATGATGTTCGACGCCGGGCCGGTCAACGTGCCCTCGCTGATGGAGGTCGGCCAGGAAGGCGCTTCGGCGAGCCACGCGGAGAACCCGACCTCGCTGCACGACGTGTTCTTCCGCATCGGCGGACCGGGCGTCGGCAAGGCGACCACCAGCCTCCAGGTGCACTCGAACGACGTGATCGGCGACCACATGTGGCTCTGGCGCGGTGACCACGGCGACGGCATCGGCTGGGACGTCAACACCGCGCGCAACGGGCTGATCGTCGAAGGCGACAACGTCACCATGTACGGCCTGTTCGTCGAGCACTACCAGCAGTACCAGACCATCTGGAACGGCGAGAACGGGCGGACCTTCTTCTACCAGAACGAACTGCCCTACGACCCGCCGGACAACCAGACCTGGGGCAGCCCGGCCGAGGGCACGCAGGGCTGGGCCGCCTACAAGGTCGGCGACCAGGTGAACACGCACGAGGCCTACGGCGTGGGGAGCTACAGCTTCTTCAACGTCAACCCGTCGGTGGTGGCCAGCCGCGGGTTCGAGGTACCGGACAAGCCCGGGGTCCGCTTCCAGGGCCTGGTCGCGGTTTCACTCGGCGGCGTCGGCACGATCACCAACGTCATCAACACCACCGGGGCCACCGCGAACGAGCCGAACCAGGTCTCGTACGTGACGCGATACCCCTGATCGTCAGACCGGCGGGCCCGCCTCGGCGTGGGCTCGCCGGTCGACCTCGATCAGGTGGCGGCGCACCACGAGCACCACGGCGAGCACGAAGATCGCGAGCACGCTGGCCACCACGCCGAAGTGCGTTTCACCGGGCACGACCGACCCGGAGATCAGGGAGAAGTCCCAGAGGCCGTGCACCACGGCGGGCAGCAGGATTCCGCCACCGCGGCGGCGGAGAAGGTAGAAGAAGTACCCGGACACCGCGGCGAGCAGTACCTGGGCCAGCGCGCCGAAGCCGGTGTTGACCAGGTTGGTGGCGTGGGCGAGGCCGAAGACCACTGTGGACCACAGCGCGACCTTGCCCTCGCTGAACCCGTTGCGGCGGAAGACGGTGACGCCGATGCCGCGGAACATGAGTTCCTCGCCGAAGCCGACGAGCAGGGTGCTGAGCAACAGCAGCAGCGTGAAGCCGAGGCCACGATCGGCGAGCCCGCCGTAGTCGGTGGCCACCACGATGGCCGCGAACTGGACCACCGGCACTACAACGACCCAGCTCCGCACCCGGTGTTCCTCGATCAGCACCGGCCGCCACCAGCGCAACGCGGTGATCGCGGCCGCGATCAGCAGCAGCGAAGCGCCGACCGGCACGGTGATACCGCGCCACAGCTCGGCGATCGTGGTCGGCGCGGCGTACTGGACGTCCAGGTCCCGCGTCAGCAGCACGGCGAGCAGTTGCAGGACGGCGAGATAACCCACGAGGATGGCGAAGAAGCCCCACAGCGGCAGCCGACGTGCGGTGCTGGCGTGCCGCTCCATCGCCCGGCTCCCCTGCGCTCGAGGGTGGTGCCGGACCGGCAGCGCCCGAAAGCCCGATTCTGCGGCGCGTGATCGCCCCGCGCAATCCACCGCCCACCGAACGGCGGAAGCCGTCGTGACCCGCCTCACAACCCGCGCGTCCGCGGTTGACCATGCCGCGACGGCACGGTCTTCACTGGGTCCGCCGGTGCGCCCGCCCGGCGGGATCCGGTTGGAGGAGCGGTCACCATGGCGTGGAGCACCCGGCAGATCGCCGAACTCGCCGGCACGAGCCTGCGCGCGGTGCGGCACTACCACGAGGTCGGCCTGCTGCCCGAGCCCGAACGCCGCGCCAACGGGTACAAGAGTTACGGCGTCGCGCATCTGGTGCGGTTGCTGCGCATCAAGCGGCTGGCCGATCTCGGTTTCTCACTGACGCAGATCGCCGAAATGGGCGACGCCGACGAACATCCCGGTGAGGCCCTGCGCGTGCTGGACAGCGAACTGGCCGCGACCATCGAACGGTTGCAGCGGGCGCGCCTGGAACTCGCGGTGATCCTGCGCGAAGCCGTGCCGACCGATCTCCCGCCGGAGATCGCCTCGGTCGCCGCCGACGCGAAGCTCACCGAAGCCGACCGCTCGTTCGTTGTGGTCATGTCCCGGGTTTTCGGCCCGTCGGCGCTCGACGCCTATCGGGAAATCATGCAGAAGGCCCCGAACCTCTCGATGGGCCCCGAGTTCGACCACCTGCCCGCCGACGCCG
Organism: Amycolatopsis sp. YIM 10; assembly: GCF_009429145.1. Taxonomy (GTDB): domain Bacteria; phylum Actinomycetota; class Actinomycetes; order Mycobacteriales; family Pseudonocardiaceae; genus Amycolatopsis. Next base: position 7,291,388 of record NZ_CP045480.1, read on the forward strand.
ACGACCGGACCCGGCGTGAGCTGGCCGAGTCTCTGTTCCCGCGGGTGCGCGAACTCCTCGATGACCACCCCGAACTGCTCGATCCGCACGCGCTCGCACCGAAGGGCGTGCGCCTGACCGCGAAGACGATCGACCTGGCACTGGCCGACCTGTACAACCCGGCACAGGTCGACGTGGTCCACCGCCTACGCCGCCTGCTGGCCGAGGAGGTGCGCTAGCGCCTGGCCGCCCGCAGGTCCTCGACGACCTCGGTGACCATGCGGATCGACGCGGCGTCCAGTACGTTGCCGAACTCGATCACCTCGGCCCGGCCTTCGAGCCTGGCCTTCACCTCCGGCGACTCGCTCGGGATCACCACCAGGTCCACGTCCTCGAGGTCCTCGTCCGCCAGGCCGTGGAGCACCTTGATGTTGCGCAGTCCCGACTGCGTCAGCGAGTCCCGGATGCTGAGGGCCTGGTCCTCGGTGGAGTACCAGATGCCGACGGTCCGGTCCGGCGCCACCGCGGCGATCCGCACCAGGGTCCGCACGTGTGGCGCGGCCACGATCGCGACCACCTCGGTGTCCGCCCGGCGCCACAGACCGCGCACCTCGGCCAGGTGGAAGAAGGTGGTCAGCACCAGGTCCGCCGGCTCCTGCCCCGGGTCGAACTCCCCCAGCACCAACGGTTTCACCTTCAGCCCGAGGTGCCCGGCCAGCTCATCGGCGAAGTACTTCGCCCGGTCGGCATTGCATTCGACGAACGCGACCTTGGGCAGATCACCCTCGGCACGCAGGGCCAGGCTCGACACCAGCGCCTGGATCTCGGCCGCCGACAGGCCGAGGTCGACGCACGCCCTGGTCGCCTCGGCCAGGATCGAGCGTGCCCGGTCGCGCGCGCCTTCCCGGCCCCGCCCGAATCCCGTCACCACCGTGCCGCCGCGCCCGCGGGTCTCGACCAGGCCGCGTTCGCCGAGATCGGCGTAGGCGCGGGCCACCGTGTTGCGGTTGATGTGCAGGTTGTCCGCCAGCAGCCGGGAGCTGGGCAGCACCTGGCCCGCCGCCAGCTCGCCGCTCTCGATCATGAACGACAGCTGCGCGACGAGCTGGCGGTAGATGGGCACGTCGGAGTCCCGGCTGACCTGCAAGTCCCGTTCCACCGGCGCGCACCTCCTCCGCGAAGTTTGACCTAAGCCAGTTTGGCCTAGTTCAATGGGCCAAACAAGCGCGGGAGGACAGATGGACGACCAGCGGTTCTGGCAGGACGCGACCGATCACCTCGTCCGCTACGGGGGCGCGTTCACCCCGCGCGTGATCGAGCGCGCCGCCGGTTCGCACGTCTACGACAGCGAGGGCCGGGCGATCCTGGACTTCACCTCCGGGCAGATGAGCGCGCTGCTCGGCCACTCGCACCCCGATGTGGTCCGCGCCGCGAGCGAGGCACTGGGCACGCTCAGCCACCTCTACTCCGGCATGCTGAGCCGTCCCGTGGTCGACCTCGCCCGGCGGCTCGCCGGTTCACTGCCGGCACCGCTGAGCCGGATGTTGTTGCTCAGCACCGGCGCCGAGTCCAACGAGGCCGCGATCAAGCTGGCCAAGCTGTACACCGGCAACTACGAGATCGTCGCCTTCGACCGCTCGTGGCACGGGATGACCTCGGGAGCCGCCGGCGCCACCTTCTCCGCGGGCCGCCGCGGTTACGGGCCACCGGTGCCGGGCAATCTCACCCTGCCGACGCCGGACGCCTACCGCTCGCCGTTCCGGCACGCGGACGGTTCACACGACTGGGAAACCGAGCTGGACTACGGTTTCCGGCTCGTGGACCAGCAGTCGTCCGGCAGCCTCGCGGCCTGCATCGTCGAGCCGATCCTGTCCTCCGGCGGGATCATCGAACTGCCGGAGGGCTACCTCGCGCGGTTGCGGGAGCACTGCGCGGCAAGGGGAATGCTGCTGATCCTCGATGAAGCGCAGACCGGCCTGGGCCGCACCGGGACCATGTACGCGTTCGAGCGCGACGGCGTGGTGCCGGATCTGCTGACCCTGTCGAAGACGCTCGGCGCCGGGTTGCCCGTCGCCGCGGTGATGACGTCCCCGGAAATCGAGCAGACCTGCCACGACCGCGGTTTCCTCTTCTTCACCACCCACGTTTCGGACCCGTTCGCCGCGTCGGTGGCGTTGACCGTGATGGACGTGATCGAGCGGGACGCGCTGGTGGAGCGGGCGCAGCTGCTGGGCAAGGAACTGACCGACCGCCTGCTGGACCTGCGCGACCGCTACGAGGTGGTCGGCGACGTGCGCGGCCGCGGACTGCTGCAGGGTGTGGAACTGGTGGCGGACAAGGAAAGCAAGGCACCCGCCGACGAACTCGGGCGCGCGGTGACCACCGCCTGCCTCGACCGCGGGTTGCACATGAACATCGTGCAGTTGCCCGGCATGGGCGGCATCTTCCGCATCGCGCCGCCGCTGACGATCGAGACGGCCGACCTCCACGCCGGGGTCGACATCCTCGAAGCGGCGCTGCGGTCAGTCTGCTAGCAGCTCGTCGAGTTCGTCGTCGAACAGCCGCGCCGGATCGAAGCCCATGCCGGCGAACTGGCCGGCGAGTTCGAGCGAGAGCACCCCGTGCAGGCGCGTCCAGAACGCCAGCGCACGACGCGCGGCCGGGGTCGACGCGGGATGTCCGCCCGTCCAGTCGCGGTGCTCGTCGAGGTACCTCTCGAAGGACGTGACCACCGGGTCCACCGGTAACGCGGCGTGTGCGTCGAGCAGCACGGTCATGATCTCGTTCGAGATCTCGGTGGTGTCGTCCGGCGCGTGGTAGCCGGGCACGGGCGTGCCGTAGATGAGGAAGTACCGGTGCGGGTCGCTCAGCGCCCATTCCCTGACCTGGTGGGCGAGTGCGCGCAGGTCGGCACCGGCGTCGAGCGCGGCGCGGAGTTTGTCGGCGAGGCTGCGGTAGGCGTCGCGGATGAGTTCGGTGATCAGCTCGTCGCGGCTGGCGAAGTACCGGTAGAGGGCGGGCCCGCTCATGCCGAGCTTCTTCGCGATCGCGTTGAGGGACAACGCGGTCACCCCGGCCGTGGCGATCTGCTCCCACGCCTGCTCCTTGACCTCCGCGCGCACCTGGGCCCGGTAGCGCTCGCGCGAGGTCTTCCCGGCGGTCTCCATTGTTAGAGGGTATCACTCTCGCTATTGACACTCACCTCAGTTGCGCTATAGCTTCTAACCACAGCAATAGCTTGTAACTATCGCGAGGAGAACCCATGAAGACCGCCCACCGCGCCGCCCTGCTCGCCCTCCCGCTGGCCCTGCTCGGCTTCACCGCACCGGCGCAGGCAGCCGAGGCCGGCCCCACGCCCTCGGCCCAGCTGACCTGCCGCGGTCAGGGCGTCGACCCGGACGCGAAGATCCGCTACCGCACCGAGCGGCTGATCAAGGCGCCGATGAGCACCATCTACCGGCTCCAGACCGACGTGGAGCGCTGGCCGACGTGGCAGAAGCCGGTCACCGGCGTCAAGCGCCTCGACCACGGCCCGCTGCGCAGTGGTTCCCAGTTCCGGTGGACCACGCCGGCGCCCGCCACGCCGACCACACCCGAGACCACGCTGGAGATCACCTCGACGGTCCACCAGATCCAGCGGAACCAGTGCATCCGCTGGAACGGCCCGGCGATCGGCGAGGGGCTGCGCATCGACAACGGCGTGCACGTCTGGAACTTCCGGCAGGTCCGGGACGGGGTGCTGGTGCGGACCGAGGAGACGTGGACCGGCGAGCAGGTCGAGGCCGACGTGCCCACCGCCACCCGGTACCTCGGCGGCGGCCTCGAAACCTGGCTCGACGAGCTGAAGGCCACCGCCGAAGCCCGCCCCTGCTGATTCCGTTACCCCACAAGGAGAAACGTCATGTCCACACTCGAAAGCACCACCACCGGCTCGCGCCCCGTCATCATCGCGGCCTGGGCCGCGGCCGTGATGGTCGCCGGGCAGTTCGCCATGGTGGCCATCGTCCCGGTGGCGATCGTGGTGATCGGCACCCTGGTCACCGAACGGCTGCGACCGCTCCGCTGGTGGGCGTCCGCCCTCGGTGCCGCCTACGCGCTTCCCCTGGCGCTGTGGGCGATCGGCCCGGAGCGGGCGCCGAGCCTGTCGAAGGACATGCACCCCGCGCTCGCCGTGCTGGTGGTCGCCACCGCCGCGGCCACCGCGATCGCCTACCACGTCCTGCGCAGGCGCGACCGCGTCTGAGTCAGTTCGGCCCAAAATTCGCCCCAGATCCGTCGCAGTTCGGTGGCACGGGACCCGTTCCCGTCGACGGCTGATCCTGTCCGAAAGAACAGGGTTCGTTACTGCGTTCGGGGGAACGCGGTATTCGATCCGGCCCAGTCGCCTCTTCCGAGTGTTCGTTTGTTTCGGAGGGGGAAAAAATGAATCGAAGACACACCCTGCTCGCACTCACCACGGCGGCCGCGCTGCTCACGCCGGGCGCGGCCGCGCTGGCCGCGCCGCCCGGGGTTGATCCGTCCACTGTGGAGCTGAACCTGCTGCCGGGGCAGAGCACCACGATCGCCAAGAACGTCACCACCGCGCCGATCCCGCCGAACCCGGATCTGGTGCTGCTGGCCGACACCACCGGCAGCATGACCGACGCCATCGGCAACGTGCAGGCCAACGCCGGCGCGGTCACCGACTCCGTGCGCCAGGCCCAGCCGACCGCGCAGTTCGGCGTCGCCTCGTACCAGGACGAGGAGGATTCCACCTACCTCTTCCGGGTCGAGCAGAACATCACCGCCGATACCGCGGCGGTACAGGCGGGGCTCGCCCAGTGGCAGGTCGGCAACGGCGGGGACACCCCGGAGTCGGCCATCAACGCCTTGCACGAACTCGCCACCGGCGCGATGAACTACCGCCCGGACGACACCAAGATCGTCGCCTGGTTCGGGGACGCGCCGTCGCACGACCCGAGCAACGGCCACACCCTGGCGGACACCATCGCCGCGCTCCAGGCGGCGAAGATCCGCGTCGTGGCGGTGAACGTCGGCAACGGCCAGCCTGGCAGGCCCGGCCTGGACGCGGCCGACAGCGGCGTTCCCGCCGGACAGGCCACACAGATCGTCAACGCCACCGGCGGCGTGCTGCTGAACGCGGCGGACAACCAGGTGGCGCAGAAGATCCTCGAGGGCATACAGGCGGTCAAGTCCACCGTCAGCCCGGTGGCCACCTGCGATCCGCAGTTGACCGTGACCAACGCGCCGTCGAGCGTCACCGTGGACAGCGGTTCCACGGCGACCTTCACCGAGACGATCGCCGTCGCCGCCGGTACCACACCCGGCACCTACCGCTGCACGGTCGACTACCTGGTCGACGGGGTCTCACGCGGGTTCATCGAGAACACGACCGTGCACGTGCGCGGCCTCGCGGTCGACGACGTCACCGTCTCCGAAGGGGCGGGGAGCGCGAACTTCACCGTCTCACTGCTGGGCGGCGCGAGCCCGGACCCGGTGACGGTGAACTACGCGACGGCCAACGGCAGCGCGACCGCTCCGGCGGACTACGCCGCCAGTGGCGGCACCGTCACCATTCCGGCGGGACAGACCTCCGCCCCGGTGACCGTGCCGATCGTTTCCGACGCGGTGGACGAGGCGACCGAGGACTTCACGCTGAACCTGTCCTCGTCGAGCACCGGAGTGGGCATTGTGGACGGTCAAGGTGTCGGCACGATCATCGACGACGACCGCGACGGCAGCTTCTCGTGCACCGGGACCGCCGCCGACGTCGCCGGAATCACCGTGGCCGTGGCGAATCCCGCCAACCTGCCGTGCGTCGACGACAGCAAGACGGTGGCCTCGATCTCGCTGAACGCGGGGCTGCTCAACGTCAAGTCGAACACGCTGACCGCGAGCACCGACCTCACCCCGGACGACCAGTCGCTGCCGCCCGCGGCCGGTGACCGGGCGCTGTCGACGGCGAAGGTCGACAAGACCACGGTCAGCGCGCTGGGGCTGAACATCGAACTCGGCGTCATCGAAGCGCAGGCGAGCGCTTCGTGCGTGGCCGGGCCGGGTGGTCTGCAGCCCGCCTTCGCGGGTAGCTCGAACATCGCTTCGCTGAAGATCAACGGTGTCGCGGTGACGGTCGGCTCGGCTCCGCTGACGATCCCGCTGCTGATCGGCTCGCTGAAACTGAACAGCACCGTGGTCGAAAACGGTGTGGTGACCCAGGAAGCCGTTGCGGTGGACACGCCGCTCGCGCATGTCGTACTGGCCAAGGCCCAGGCAGACGTGCACGGCAGCGCGGCCCACCCCGGTGGTTCACCCTGCACCAGGTAGCACTGTCACGAACAGGTGCGCTCGCAGCGCATCGGGGGTGGCGGCCGGATCGTCGAAGGTCACGGGCCGATCGACGACTCCGGCCGCCTCCAGCATCGCCATGAGGTCCCAGATCAGTTCGTGGGCGACGATGAGCAAAGTGGCCTCGCCCCATTGGGGGCCGAATGCCGGGAGTTCCCGCAGCAGCGCACTCGCGATCGCGTCCGCTACCCGCGATCCGTGCTCGTGCACAGGATCCTCGCGACGGATGACCGGGATCGCCGGTTCACCGTCATCGCCGGTGAGGCGCCATTCCTCACCGGCCGACGTGGTGACCGGGCCGAGCGGCAGTTCGCCGCGGTCGAGGGCGGACCGCAGCGCCGGGGCGTCGGCCAGCCGGTTCAGGGCTCGCACGGTCGGATCCGTCCAGACCATGGTCAGGGCGGCCCCGGCTCCAGCGACCTCGTTGGTGCCCGTGGCGCCGGCTCGCGGCGGGTAGCTCGCCCAGAAGGCACCATTCCAATATGGACGGTCGAGGGTCAGCTCGGTTCCGGGCAACGCGGCCACTGCCCGGAACCGGTCCCAGAGCAGACCGTCGATGACGTAGCCGAACAGCACGCCGTAAGCGGAGGCCAGGGAATCGACGATCGCGGACACGTCGGCCAGGATTTCCGGCACGATCTTCTCCGCGAGCGGCTTCACCCGGGCCCGCAACGACTCCATCTCGGCGGGACCGAGCACGGGGAACGCGGTGGTGAGCCGGTCGCCCTCGACGGTCAGCAGGCCATACGCGCGCAACAGCGCGAGCTGGCTTTCCAGCGGTTCGATGCCGTGTTCCCGCAGCTCCGCACGAGTCGTCCCCTCACGGGCGTGGAACAGGACACGACCGTTGTCGTCCATTTCCACCACATGGTGCGGGGTGCTTCTGGCGCCGAGGCAGAAGCAGTACAGGCCCCATTTCGACAGGTCGTCCACAACCGAGGATTACCGGCGCGCTCCCGGCGGGTCAAGCACCCGGCTTGACAGCTACCTTGCTCCACAAGGTACCTTGCGTTCGTGACCACCGACGCCCAGTTGCTCGCCCAGCTCCGCCGCGGGGTGATCGAGCATTGTGTGCTGGCCCTGCTCGAACGCGGCCCCCGGTACGGCTTCGACCTGGTTCGCGCGCTCGCCGCGGCCGAAGGGCTCGGCACCACCGAGGGCACGATCTACCCGCTGCTGTCCCGGCTGCGAAAGGAAGGCCTGCTCGAAACCCACTGGCAACCATCGGACCAGGGCCCGCCGCGCCGCTACTACGAGCTGACCGCGGAAGGCCGCACCGCACTGGAAGTGTTCCACCGCCACTGGCGCAGTTTCCGCGCCGCGGTGGACGAGGTTCTCGAAGGAGACCAATGAACGCCGTGACCCACAAAACCGCCGCGAAGTGGCTGGAGCGCTTCGACCGCGCCGCCGTCGCGCTTCCGCAGCCCCGCCGCGACGAACTGCGGCAGGAACTCGCCGAGCACCTCGAAGCGGTGATCGAGTCCGGCGAAGACCCCGACACGGCCGTGGAGCGGCTCGGTGATCCGGCGGAAATCGTTGCCGCGGAAGGGCTTCCGCCGGTGTCACCGGCCCGCGCCCGCGCCGCGCGCGGACTGCTTCTGCTGCCGCTGACCGGATTGCTCTACCTCACCCCGGCACTGCCGCCCGGCCCGCTGAACATGCTCGTCATCCTGGCGGCCTCCTTCACCGTACTGGGACTGGTCCTGCGCGCGGAGGCGTCGGCGAGCACCCGCACCCTCGGCGTGCTGGGCGCGCTCGCCCCGCCACTGGCCGGGCTGGGCGGGATTCTGGACAAGGTGTTCCAGGCAGGCGGCCTGATGACGCAGGAACCCGGCCGCGCCTACCAATACGCGCTCGGAACCGACTCGTGGGTGATCGCACTCGGCCAGCTGGCGATGCTGCTGCTGGGCCTCGGCCTGCCGGTGCTCGCCGGACTTCGCCTGCGCCGCCAGGAAACCCCGGTGGACACCCGCGCGTTCCTCGGCGCGCTCGCACTGGTGCTCACCCCGGCCGCCGGCCTGGCCGCCGCGCTGCTGCTGTCGGGCTCCCGCCTCGGCACCTCGGTCGGCACCATGGTCGAGGTGCCGCTGCTGATCACCGCGCTGGCGTGCGCCGCGGTACTGCTGGCGGCAGGCGTGATGTTGCTCGCGCACCGCGGACTTTCCCTGCTCACCAAGGTTCTTGTCGCGGCGGCGATCCTGACCGCGCCGGTCGGGGTGGCGCTGCTCGCCGAGCACGAGGTCCAGCCGGGCGGCGTGTCCTGGGACGCGGGCACCCCGCCGACGGAGGTCCCCCGCGACGTCCCGGACGACCGGACCCTGCCGCTCGGCCTGGGCCTGCTCTTGGTGATCGCCCTGCCGCTGGCCGCCGCCGATCGGGTGCACCGGGCGGAAAAGGACGAAGTTCGCAACTCTCGCTGAGCGCTGCGCCCGCGGTCCGCGGCTGCCACAATCGCCGGAGCATTCTCCCGGAGGTGGCCATGACGACGTCCGACAAGGACACCGAAGGGCTGCGGCCCGCGTTGCGGCAGCGGCACGTGCGGATGATCGCGCTCGGCGGCATCATCGGCGCGAGCCTGTTCATCGGCAGTGGCGCGGTGATCCACACGGTCGGCCCGGCCGCGGTGCTGTCCTACGCGCTCGGCGGCCTGCTCGTGGTGCTGGTGATGCGGATGCTCGGCGAAATGGCCACCGCGTCACCGGCACTCGGCTCGTTCATGGAGTACGCGCGCGAGGCGCTGGGCGGCTGGGCCGGATTCACCATCGGGTGGCTGTACTGGTACTTCTGGGTCGGCGTGGTCGCCTTCGAAGCCGTCGCCGGGGCGAAGATCCTCCAGGAGTGGATCACCGGGGTACCGCAGTGGGTGTTCTCGCTGCTGCTGATGCTCCTGCTCACCGGCACCAACCTGGCTTCGGCGCGCTCGTTCGGCGAGACCGAGTTCTGGCTGGCTTCGGTCAAGGTCGCCACCATCGTCGTCTTCCTGGTGGCGGGTTTGCTTTTTGTGCTCGGGTTCTGGCCGGGCGCGCACTTCTCGGTCGGCAACATCGTTCTCGACGGCTTTGTCGCAAATGGACCGTTCTCGGTGGTCCACGGTGTGGTCATCGTGATCTTCTCCTACTTCGGCGCGGAGATCGTCACCATCGCCGCCGCCGAGTCGCGCGAACCGGCCACCGCCGTCCGCAAAGCCACCTCGACCATCGTCTGGCGCGTCATCGTCTTCTACGTCGGTTCCGTGGCACTGCTGGTGATGATCACGCCGTGGCCGGACGTGCCGAGCGAGACCAGCCCGTTCGCCGCCGCGTTCGACCGGTTCGGCCTTCCCGCCGCCTCGACGATCGTCTCCGCGGTGGTGCTCACCGCCGCGCTGTCGGTGCTGAATTCAGGGCTGTACACGGCTTCCCGCATGCTCTTCGCGCTCAAGCGGCACGGCTGGGCGCCGCGGTGGATCGCCGACACGAACCAGCGCGGGGTGCCGTGGAAGGCGATCCTGGTGTCCACTTCGGTCGGTTACGTCGCGGTGGTGATGAGCTACGTCTCCCCCGACCGGATCTTCTACTTCATCATCAACTCGGCGGGCGCGGTCGCGTTGTTCGTCTACGCCATCATCTGCGGCTCCCAGCTCCGCATGCGGCGCAAGCTCGAAGCCGAAGCGCCGGACCGCCTGCAACTGCGGATGTGGGGTTATCCGTGGCTGACCTGGCTCACGCTGGTCGCCACCCTGGGCGTCGCGGCGTCCATGCTCTTCGTCGACAACTCCACCCGGGCGCAACTCTTCCTGAGCCTGATCAGCCTCGCGGTGATCCTCGGGGTTTACGCCCTCATCCGGCGCAAACGGGCACAATGAGCGCATGGAACCGGCCCGGGTGCTGCTCGTCGAGGACGCGGAGACGATCCGCGCCGCCGTCGAGTCGGCGCTGACCGGCGCCGGGCACCGCGTGCTCGCCCTGCCCGACGGCGAACGGTTGGAACGGACGCTGCTCGACTTCCGGCCGGACCTGGTGATCCTGGACGTGATGCTGCCCGGCCGGGACGGCTTCGAACTGCTTCAGGTCGTCCGCCGCGCCACCACCACCGGCGTGGTGCTGCTGACCGCGCGCGACGCGGTGGACGACCGCCTGCGCGGGTTCGGTGAGGGCGCCGACGACTACGTGACCAAGCCGTTCGTGCTGGCCGAACTGGTGGCCAGGGTGGCGGCGGTGCTGCGGCGGCTGGGCCGGACCCAGCCGGTGGTCGAGGTCGGTGATCTGGTGCTCGACGTGGATTCCGGGGTGGTGCGCCGGGCCGGGACGGCGATCGAGCTGACCGCGACCGAGCTGAAGCTGCTCACCTTTCTCGCGCACCGCCGGGACCGCGTGGTCGGCAAGGCGCAGCTGCTCACCGGCGTGTGGGGTTACGACGACTACGCGGCGAACCTGGTCGAGGTGCACATCAGCGCGTTGCGCCGCAAGCTCGAAGCACACGGCCCGCGCCTGCTGCACACCGTGCGCGGCCTCGGTTACGTCCTTCGCGACGGCGACGGATGAGCGCCCTCCGCACCACATCGCTGCGCCGCCGGGTCACGCTGACCGCGCTGCTGGTGGTCGGGATCGTGTTGGTGGCACTGGGCTTCACCGTCGCTGCCGTGTTCACCGCGCAGGGGGAGCGAAACCTGAACGCGCTGCTCGCCGGTCGCGTGCAGCTGGCACAGCAGCTGGCGCGGGAGAACGTGGCGCCGGCGAACCTGGTGCGCCGGATCGACGCGCGCGGGGTGGTGGTCAGCCTGCGCCTTCCATCCGGGGAAACCATCGGCGCGCCGGAGCCCGCAGACGGCAGGCGCGTGACCGCCGTGCTGTCCGGACCACCCCGGCTCGACGGCGCCGAACTGGTGCTCACCGCCGACACCTCGCTGTTCGCCGGTGCCGAACGCACCCTGGCGCGAGTGCTGGTGATCGGCGGGCTGGTGGCCATCGCGGTGACGGCGTTCGCGCTGCTGCTCGGCATGCGCGTGGCGCTCCGGCCGCTGGACCGGATGACCGCGCTGGCCCGCTCGATCGCGTCGGGCAGCCGCGGTGGCCGGTTGTCGCCGTCCCGGCCGGACACCGAACTGGGACGCACGGCCGAGGCTTTCGACGAAATGCTCGACGCGCTGGAGGCGTCCGAAGAGCGGATGCGGACCTTCGTCGCCGACGCCGCGCACGAACTCCGCACACCGATCGCCGGCGTGCGGGCGGCCGCGGAAGCCGTGCTGGAACTGGGTCCCGAGGCCGCGCCCGAGCAGCGGGAACGGCTGGAACTGCTGCTGGTGCGGGAATCCCAGCGAGCCGGGCGGCTGGTGGAGGACCTGCTGGACCTGGCGCGGATCGACGCCGGGGTGCGGCTGGAGCGCGGACCGGTGCGCCTGCGGGAACTCGCGCGCACCCAGGCCGACCGCCTGCGACTGCTGGCACCTTCACTGACCGTCAGGGTTTCCGGTCCGGAGACCGAGGTGAACGCCGAGGAAGGCAGGATCACCCAGATCCTGGCGAACCTCGCCGACAACGCCAGGAACGCGGCGGGTGACAACGGCACCATCGAGTTCCACTGTGGACAATCGGCGGACGCGGTTTCGTTGGAGATCACCGATTCCGGTCCCGGGGTGCCCGAAGCCGACCGCGAACGGATCTTCGGCCGCCTGGTGCGACTGGACACCGGCCGGGGCCGCGACCGCGGTGGTTCCGGACTGGGCCTGACGATCGCGCGTGGCCTGGCCAGGGCTCACGGTGGTGAGCTGAGCTGCCACGGCGCGACCTTCCGGCTCACCCTGCCGCGCGGATGAGGTTGTCCAGCCGGGTCGTGTGACCGGGCAGGACCCGGCCGGGATCGGTGCCGAGCACGTCGCCGAGCACGGTGGCGTAGACGTCGCGGAAGTCGGTGGTGGCCTTGAGATCGTCGTTGTCGAGATCGGTCAGGCTCGGCTGTTCCCCGTGGAATCCGCCCTGCACGTTCTCGCCGAGCAGGAACATCGGGCCCGCGGTGCCGTGATCGGTGCCATCACTGGCATTGGCCCGCACCCGCCGCCCGAATTCCGAGTACACCAGCACGGTGACCTGCTTGCCGCGATCGCTGCCCTGCAACCGCTGCACGAACGGGGTGAGCGCGGTGTCCAGTTCGGCGAGCAGCCGCTCCTGTGTGCCGCGCTCGTCGGAATGGGTGTCGAAACCGCCCAGTGACACCGAATACGCACGGGTCGGCACCCCGGCTTCGACCAGTCCCGCGACCAGGTCCAGTTGCGCGGCCAGTCCCGAACTACCGCCCGCCGAAGCACCCTTGTCCCGCTTCTCGTCTTCATCGTCCTTTCCAGACTCTTCGTGCGCGGCTCCGCCGAGGATCCGGACGGCGTTGTGCAGATCGCCGATCGACCGCGTGGCCTTGGCCCGCCAGGGATCCTCGCCGGGCACCGGCGTGCCGAGCGCGGCGAAGGCTTCGCCCAGCGCCCCCTTCGGCAGTGCCAGCCCGCCGACCGGCATCGATGCCGCCGCGGCGCTTTCCCCGGCCAGCAACGGGGGCAGCACCGGTTCGACCGACACCGCACGCAGCGGATCCGCGCCGGAAGCGTCCAGCCAGCGTCCGAGCCAGCCGCTGGGCACCGAGGTGTCCGGCGAGGCGGTCTGCCAGATCGCCATCGACCGGAAGTGGCTGTGATCGGGCCGCGGATAACCGACACCACGCACGATCGCCAGTTTCCGGTTGTCCCACAGGCCTTTGAGGCCCTTCATGCCGGGGTTCAGGCCGAGCCCCTCACCGAGGTCGAGCACCTCTTCCGGCTGGTAGGCCAGGTCGGGCCGCGCGTCCTGGTAGGCCCGGTCGGCTGCCGGGACCACGGTGTTCAGCCCGTCGTTGCCGCCGTAGAGCGTCACCACCACCAGCACCCCGGCACCGGGGTCGAGCGGGTTCTCCGCGGCGGCGGTCATCAGCGAGTCCCAGTCCACTCCGGACGCCCCAACGGCGAGCGCACCGGCCGCGGTCACCCCGGTCAAGGTGAGAAAACGGCGCCGGGTCACGGTGTTCATGCTGTCCTCCTCATCCGCTCACCACGTACTCGGGGGCGCAGGCGGCCACCGCGAGCAGTTCGCGCGGGTCCTTGGCGACGCCGTCGAGCGCGCCCTTGGTCCGGTCCGACCAGGTGTCCATCCCGAGCGTTTCCCGCAGCCGCTCCAGCGCCTCGGGTTTCGCCTTCTGGGCGACCAGCCGGGCGAGGTTCAGCCGCGCCACGCTCGCGGAGGTGGTCAGCCACGAGCCGCCGGACGGCCAGCCGCCGACGCTCGGTGGCCGGAACGGCAGCTGTCCCATCCCGCGCAGTCCGTTGAGCAGCTTCTTCTCGTCGAGATCGCTCGCGGTGAGGCCGCTCGCGCGCAGCAGGCCGACCAGCCATTCGACCGGCTGCTTGACGATGGTCGCCGCCGGGTCGCGGAACGCCGCTTCACCGGCGATCGCCCGCAGCGCGGCCTGGATGTCCCGGCCGGGGCCGTAGGCGGCGATGACTCGCTGGTGCACGTCCGGCGGTGGTGGCGTCGGCGAAACCAGGCGGAACCACAGCCTGCCGGTGACAAACGCGGCCGACTCCGGCCGCCCGAGCACCAGGTCCACAAAGGACTCGGCGGTGAAGTCGGCGGTCTGGCCGAAGATCTGCTTGGGTTCGCGGTCCTGGCGCTTCGGGTGCAGCTTGGCTTCGCCGGTCTTCTTGTCCAGCGTCCACCCGGTGAGCGCACGGGCCGACTCGCGCACGTCCTGTTCGGAGTAGTGCCCGACGCCCAGCGCGAAGAGTTCGAGGAACTCCCGCGCCAAGTTCTCATTCGGTGAGCGCACCTCGTTGTCGTTGCCGTCCAGCCACTTCAGCATCGCCGCGTCCACGACGAGCGCCTTGGCCAGCTCGGTGAACCCGCCGCGGCCGAGGCGGTGGAAGGTTTCGTTCTGGGCCAGCATCAGCGCGGGATCGCGCACCTTCTGCTCGCTGGTGGCGAAGTGCCCGTGCCAGAACCAGGTGAGCCGCTCGGCGTCGTCGGCGACCATGCGGTCGAGCCACCAGATCACCAGTCGCCGCTCCTGCTCGGCTCTGGCCTTCTTGCCTTTGGACAGCGGGGCCAGTTGCGGCGCCTGGCGGGCCCCGCCGGGCGAGAGCAGCGCCTCCAGCGACGGGACCTGCTCCCCCGGCCGGGGCCCGAAGCCGAACCGCTCGGCCAGCCGCCGGGCCGCGGCCCGTTCGTCGAGAACAGCCATGACCCCGATTGTGGGCGGCGGTCCGCCCCGGTCGCCAGGAACGGGGGCCGATCTTCAGGTGACCCGAAGGTTGCCGCGGTTCAGTCCAGGTCGTCCCAACCCCACGGCTCGGCGGGCGTACCGTCGGGTTCGCGGCCGAAGGGGTGACCGGTGTTCACGGAAGGGTCGAACTTTCCTTCCGGGGGAAGGCGCTCGGCCAGCGAGGTGGCCTGTTCGTTCGCCCCGAGCATCCGCAGTCGGGTCCACAGCCGATGCACGCCGAAGTCATATCGAAGGCTGACTCGCGAAGCCGGATCACGGGCCAGCAACACGGCGACCTGCTCAGCGGCGTCGATCTTGGCCAGTTGCCCCAGCAGTTGCTGCACGACCTCCGGATCGTCGAGCGGTACGCGGGCGGCCGGACCACGAACCGCCAGCGCGACGGCCTCCTCGACGGGGAGATTGGCCAGCAACCACAGCACGGCCTTCGCGTCGTCGAGCGGAACGTGCTCGACAGCGCGGGCGAGCAGTGCGGTCACCTGCTCGGCCGCTCCCAGCTGGTTCAGGGCGACCAGCAGCTTCCACACGGCCTCCCAGTCGCCGAGGAGAACGTGCGCGGCCGGACCGCGGTCCAGCAGCGTCGCGATCTGCTCGGTGGCAGCGGCTTCGTGCAGCAGCTCCAGCACTCGGAGCAGCACCTTCGGATCGTCCAGCGAGGTCCCGGCGGCGATGCGCTGAGCGAGCACCGCGACCTGGTCGTCAGCACCGGATCCCCGCAACGCGACCAGCAGCCGGCCCACTCTTTCGAGGTCGTCCAGCGCCACGTGCGCGGCCGGGTCGCGAGCCAGCAATGTGGCGGCCTCGCCGGAAAGTCCGGCTTGTGCGAGTCGCTCCAGCAAACCGGCCAGCACACCCGGGCCGGCGAGCGAAACCTGCTCGGTGATCCGCCGGGCCAGTACCGCGGCCTGTTCAGTGGCTCCGGCCTTGTGCAGGGCACGGAGCGCGCGCTTCGCCGAATACGAATCGGTCACCGGACAGTCCTCGGCAACACGCTGAGGCAGCAGTTCGGCGACGTCGAACTCGGACAATTCGATCAGTAGCACGTCCGCGGGCACGAGGGCGGCAGCGCGTTCGGCCAGCGCTGTCATCTGCTCGACGAACCCCAGCTCGCGGAGTCGACGCAGAACTTGTCCCAGCCCGGGTGGGCGATCGAGGCAGAGGTGCGCGGCCGCACGTCCGGCCAGTTTCGCCACCTGGTCCGCCGCTCCGACCCGATGCAAGCGGTCCAGCAGGTCCCCTGCACTCCACGGATCGTCGAGAGCGGCGTGCCCGGCCGGATCCCTGGCGAGCAACGTGGCGATCTGGCCGGTCGCACCCGGCCACGGACCATTGAGCAGCAACAGCAGATCTGCCACTGCGCCTGGATCGTCGATCGGAACCCGACTGGCCGGATCACGGGCGAGCAGCACGCTGAGCTGCTCGATGTAGTCGTTCGCCTGGAACAGGGAAAGCAGGCGCCGCACCACCTGCGGATCGTTCATGGGCACCGAATCGGCGGCGCGACGAGCCAGTTCCTCTTCCTGCCGCGTCGCCCCGGCCTGGTGCAAGTGCTCCAACAGCATTTCCAGGCCTTCGTGGTCGCCCACCGGGAACCACGCGACCACGCGGTCGGCCAGCGTCGTCACCTGCTCGGCAGCTCCGGCCCCGGACAGCCAGCTCAGCAGACCGCATACGGCTTCCAGGTCATCCACCGGCACGTGTGCGGCCGGATCGCGGGCCAGCAACGCGGCGGCGTGGTCCGCGGACCGCACCAGCAGGTATTCGACGGCCCGGATGTCGTCGAGCGGAACGTGGGCGATGGCCCACTGCAGCCAGCGGGGGTCGTCGAAACCCAGCTTGTCGCGCAGGTCGAGCAACTGGTGAACGGCGCGGGCGCTTTTGTAGCACTGGGCAGCGTCGCGGTACAGCCCGCGATGTGCCGCCGCCAGTCCCAAGCAGGTCAGGTCCTCAAGATCCGTAGAGGTGGCGGCGCGCCAGAAACCGTCCGGTGGCAGCACCGCCCGGCGGAGGGTGCGACCGTACTGGTCGAGGTAGTCGGCCAGCCGGTACCGCGGTTCGCGCGATCGGGTTCGCATGAGCGGGCCGGGCGCTCCCTTGCACGGGCGGCACGCGTATTCCAGCGCTTCCGCCAGCCAGTCCGAACTCAACTGTCCCCAGTGGACATCGCTCAGGTACTCCGGCGCGGCGTGTTCCAGGAAAGCCCGGGACAGGGCGTTGCGGTGTCCCAGGCGCCGGGCGTCCATCGCCGCCAGCAGGAGTGCCTTGGCGGCCGGTGGCGCGGTGTGGAATCGCTCCAGCAACGCGGATCCGCCCGCCAGTACCTGCGTGATCTGACCGCATTCGGCGTGATCGACCGCCCACGCCAACCGGGCGTCCGAATCGGCGGCCGCCCGCATGGCCGTCAGGTCGGCACCGGTGAAGGCGTCCGGCACCTCCAGCACAGCGCCGTCGAGCACCTGACTCACCTGCGAACCCGGCCGCCGCGTGAGGGCGTCGAAGTGCTCGGGCCACAGCGTGCCCAGCACCAGCACCGGTTTCCTGGCGGGGTCGGCGAGCAGGGTGCGCAGCTTGGCCGCAACCCGCTCGGCATCCTCACCGCCGAGATACTCCTGCGTCTCGTTCAGCCAGACGACCGTGCGCGGCCCCACCCGGTCCAGCGCCCGCAACGCCGCCTCGTGCCGGGTCGGGTCGTACGGGTGCCACAGCCGCCAGCCCCCTGCCTCGCGCAGCGGTTGCAGCGCTTCCCAGCAGGCGCGCGTCTTTCCCGCCGACGAACCCGCGACGAGCACCGCCATCACACTCTCGCCCGCGCGGGCACGGGCGACCACTGCGGCCAGCCGGTCGTCGTGCGCGCGCCGCGCGTACACCGGCAGCGGCGGCAGCTCCCCCATCTCGTCCAGGCTGATCGGCCGGTGGACCTCCAGCGCGAACGGATCGGTCACCCGGGCGAGCGGCACCCCGACACCGGGATCCATGCGGGCCGCCACCCACAACGCCCGCGCGCGTTCCGCGGCGTCACCGGGGTCCCAGCGCGCCGCCCGGGAAAGCACGCTCACCACGGTCACCACGTCGGCCTGCGACGGCGGCAGCGCGTTGTCGCGGATGATCCGGTGGATCGTGTCCCGTTCCGGGGCACCCGGCAGCGCGTCGTCCTCGGCGATCCACCCGGTGATCACGTCCAGCGACGGCGCGCCCGCCTGGAGGTACAGCTCGTACACCAGCTTCTTCAGCTCCGCGAGCGGCCCCGGCGGCACCGGGGCCTGCTCGATCACCCGCGGTCGCCGGACCGCGCCGCCCCTCCGGTCGCCATTCATCGCGAACCATCATCCCGCGCCCGCGGTCGGCGTGCCCGTCTCATCGCAACTCGTCGGCCGGGCCCCGCGACCGGAAACGATGATGGCACCCGCACACCAGGAGGAACACGATGAAGCGCATTCCGGCGAAAACCCGCGCCGCCCGGCTCCAGCTGGCCATCGCCGCCGTCCGCGGTGTCCTGACCGGCGCGGCCGGGGCGGTGGTCACCTGGCTGATCGACCACCTCAGCCAGCGGTGACGTCCAGCATCGGCACCAGGAACTTCCGCGCCACTTCGGCCAGCTGCTCGTCGTCGTCGAGATCGATGACGTGACTGGGGATGGCCAGGAAGGAGGCAGACAGCCGGACCATCAGCTCGGCCACGACGTCGGCGTCCAGCTCGGCCGCGACAGTGCCCGCGCGCTGTTCGCGGCGGAGCTGGCCGGCGACGAACTGCCGCACGGTGGCCAGCGTGCGGCCGCCGTCGTTGATCATCGACGGCACCAGCAGATCCGGCTCGGCCTCCATCAGCCCGCCGATCAGCGGATTCCCCCGGATGGCGCGCAGGGAGCTGACGAAGCCCAGCACCACCCGGTCCGCCGCGGTCTCGGCCTGCTCGATGTCGACGAGGAACTGGTCGAAGTAGCGGCGGAACTCCCGCCGCACCACCTGCTCCACCAGCGCGTCCTTGGTGGCGAACCGCCGGTACACGGTGATCCGCGAGACCCCGGCCCGCCGGGCCACGTCCTCCATCGTGGACCGCTGGATGCCCAGGCGGCAGAACTGCTCGTAGGCGGCGTCGAGCACCTTGGCCCGGGCTTCGTCCAGGTCGTCCACCCGCGCCACGGCGTCGGTGTACGCGCGCTCGAGCAATGACTCCGCACCCGCGGCCATGAGGACGGACAGCGCAGGTTCCACGTTCTCCTCCCGGGTCGGTTGATTCTGCCCCAGCCGCCGAGTCGCTGTCATCAGCCCGTCACGGACCCCTTGTGAGGGCCGACACAGTGTGCTCTCATGGTGATACGCAGAAGCACAACGCGTTTCATCGTATCAAAGGCTCTGTGGTTAATGCTCTCCCGGCTTCGAGGAGGAAGCGCGAAAGCATGGACAAATTCAGCAGGCGCAACGTGTTGAAGGCCGGTGGAGCCCTGGGTGCGCTCGGCGCGCTCGGGGTGGTTTCCCCGGCGCAGGCGGCGTGGACCTGGGCGCCCACCGGTTCGGTGGCGGGCGCTGGGGCCGGCGCCGATCCGCGGTGGGTGTGGGATCCGGAGGCCGACGAACTGGTCGCCTCCCTGCTCGACCGCGGCGACGTTCCCATGGTCAACCAGCTGCTGCGGACCTGGACCCGCAACGGCCAGCCACTGCCCGCCGGACTGCCCGCCGACCTGCGGGCGTTCATGGAGCAGGCGCGGCAGCTGCCGCCGTGGGCCGACCACGGCAAGCTGGAAACCGCGTACGAGTTCAACGAGAAGCGCGGCCTCTATCTCGGCGTGCTGTACGGGCTGGCCAGCGGCATGATGAGCACGGTCATCCCGAAGGAAGCCCGCGCGGTCTACTACTCGCAGGGCGGCGCGGACATGAAGGACCGCATCTCCAAGACCGCGAAGCTCGGTTACGACATCGGCACCCGCAACGCCTACTCCCCCGACGGCGAAATGATCGTCACCTGCGTCAAGACGCGGCTGGTGCACGCCGCGGTGCGGCACCTGCTGCCGCAGTCACCGCACTGGCCCGGGGTCGCCGACGAGGACGTCCCGATCAGTCAGCGGGACATGATGGTCACCTGGCACAGCCTGCCGACCACGGTGATGCAGAAGATGGCCGCGTGGAAGGTACCGATCCCGGCGGGCGAGTCCACCGCCTTCCTGCACTCGTGGCAGCTGGGCGCGCACATGCTCGGCATCATGGACGAGTACATCCCGGCGACCTGGGACGAAGCGAACGCCCAGGCGAAGGAAGTGCTCGACCCGGTACTGGCGCCGACGCCGGAGGGCAACAAGCTCGCGGACATCCTGCTCAACCTGGGTTCCTCAGTGGACGGAGGCATTCTCAGCAAGCCGATCCTCGGTGCTTTCACCCGTTTCATGCTCGGCGACGAGATCGCCGGATGGCTGAAGATCGATCGGGAGCCGCTGTGGGACTCGCTGCTCGACGTGGCCTGGGAACCGTTCATCGCGGTGCGCGAGGGCCTGCTCCCGCTGCCGCTGGCGCCCAAGGCCTACTGGCTGTTCGACGAGTTCCTCCGCAAGGCGGCGCTGCTGTTCCTGTCCGAAGCCAAGCCGATCAGCATCGAGATCCCGGAAACGAACCGTCCTGAATAGACAGTCGGCAAGGAGGCACGAGACAGCTGCATTCGCCAGGCGCCAACTCAACTCACCCATGCCCCAACGGCTCGGCCTCGCTGGTGTACCACTGCCCGGCAGGCGTCGTGATCGTCAACACCCCATCGTCGGCGACGCCATGCCACCACCCGGGCAGGTCGCGGAGCTTGTGGTCGGCCCGGCACAACCCCACCAGGGTCGCCGCGCCGGTCGGGCAGCCGTCCTTCCACCCCTTCCCGGCACTGTCGCAGTGATCGAGATCGCCGAACTGGGCGGGCCGCGTACACCCCGGGCGACGACACTCGCGGTCGCGGACCCGCACCAGCTCATCCAG
Source organism: Amycolatopsis sp. YIM 10 (assembly GCF_009429145.1). Classification (GTDB taxonomy): domain Bacteria; phylum Actinomycetota; class Actinomycetes; order Mycobacteriales; family Pseudonocardiaceae; genus Amycolatopsis. The sequence continues at coordinate 7,311,934 of NZ_CP045480.1, forward strand.
CCCAGCCTTGGGCCGGTATCTTCGGCGGCCGAGTTCTACGACCTGACCGGTGACCGGATCGGTGATGATCCGCTGGAACACCGTCTTCGGCCCGGAAGCGATGTCGCGCGCCAGCGACGCGGGAATCGGCCCATGTCCAGCCAGCTCAGCCGGGTGATTGCGGAGACCGGCATAGGTGAGAGCATCCAGATACAGATACACGTGAGCTTTCACCTCGCCGCCGAATTGCTTGCCCATCAGCATGTCGAGAGCGACGTCGGAGCGAAGTTGATCGAGAGTGCGGGTCTCGTCGGGAGTTTTCAGCAGGCGGGCTTGCTGATCTACGCAGAGGTAGGCTGCGGTGGCCTTCTCGATGGGGGCGTTCTCCAGGGACAGGCCAGCTACGCCGGATTCACCGTGGTGCAAATAGAAACCGCTTGCCTCGCGCCGCCGACGAACACGCTCCTCGAAACCTTCGGGATCAGCCTTCGCCACCGCCGCACTCGCCGAACGACGAGCCGCCGTGGGATTCTTGCCGACCAGCCGCCCCGCCACCACTCCATCCACAACCGGCGTCTTGTCATCATCAAGCCAGGCGGCAGCATCGTCGACGGCCACCGCCGACGCCATCGGCACGCGACCTTCCTCCACCAAGCCCAACACCAAAGGAAAGCGATCGACCAAACCTTCGGCGTGGCCGATCAGGGCGTCTGCCTTGAACTTCGTCAGGCACAACGCCATCGCCAATTCCTCCGCCACCCCACGTCTAACCAACGACGCGCGGGTAAACGAGACCACCTGCCGAGCCAACCGCGCCTCCAGGCGAGCGATCTCCGCAGCAGTGGATTTCATCTCGAGGAGAATCTCCTCCAACAATGCCCCCATAACCCAATCATATCAAACACCTGTGCGACAAACAGTCCAGTCCGATAGGCCATACAGGCGAATCGAGCCGCGCCCACCCCGCACGACCCTGCCCAGACGGGACTGTTCCAAGATCGGCTCTGGCGCACTTTCGGTGGTGGGGTTAGCCGAGGAGGATGCGGTGGCGTAGGAGAGCGAAGCCTGCTCGGCCGTACATCTGTCGCTTGATTAGCTTGGTTTTGGTGTTGACGCCTTCGGTCCGCCCGTTGTGGTGGTGGAGGGTGATCGCGGCGGTGACGGCGTCGATGTCGAGTTCGATGCCTCGGGCGAAGGAGTGGACTTGGGGTAGGTCCGCCTCGCGTGCGGCGGTGGTCCATGCCGCCAACCGGGCGGGGTTTTCCTCGTGGGGAGCGAGCAGGGCTGCGAAGGAGCGCACAACGCCTGCCAGCGCCGTCATCTCGGGGCAGGCTGCGGCCAAGCCTTGGAGTCGTTCGTGTTGCCGTTCGGTGAGATTCTCCGGTCGGGTCAGCAGCAGCCTGGCGGCTCGGCGTGGCGACAGGTGCGGGTGGTCGTCGAGATGGCGTGCCTGGTTGAGGTAGCGCACGAGGAGGTTGTGGCTGCCGTTGTAGCCCATGGCGCGGATCTCGGCCAGTAGCGCGGTGGCCCCCACGCCTGGGTCTTGTTCGCGGCGGGAGCGGAGGTGGTCCCGGTAGGGGTCGACCATGCAGGCCCGATATTTGGGGACCCGCTGGATGCGCTGCGGAGTGGTCGCGCGGGCGTATCGCTTGACCGTGTTGAGCGCCAGGCCGAGGCGGCGTGAGCAATCGAGCAGCCCGACTCCGGCGTTGAGCAGGGCATGGATCTGCTGCCACCGCTGGAGTGTGGTCTCGGCGAGCTTTCCCTCGCGCAATCCCGTGGCCGTGGCCCAGCAGGCGCTATGGGCTGCGACCTCCTTGCCCACGGCATCGCACAAGCCGTGCCACAGATGCCACCGGTCAGCGACCTGGACCGCGTTCGGCAGCGCTTCCCGCACCGCTTGGGCATAGGCGGTCGAACCGTCCCGGCACACGACCTCGGTTCCCGGATGCGCCCGCAGCCAACCAGCCACCACCCCGGCGCCACGCCCGGCCAGCACGTCGACCCGGGCACCGCTGTCGGCGTCGATCAACACAGTGGCGCAGTCATGCCCTCTGCGCAGGGCGAAGTCATCGATTCCCAGCACCCGCGGCACTACCCGATCCGGCAGCGGGATGCCCAGCAGGACCCGCACAGCGGTGTCCCGCCCGACCGCAATCCCGAGCGATGGCAGCACACGGGCGGAGGCTCTGCCTGCCAACTCGCGCACGACACTACGGACCTGATCGCCCAGCCGAACGGTCCGTCGCTGGTATCGCTCGATCAATCCCGGCACCTGCTCCCGGAACGTCCGGCGCGCGCACTCTGTCACAGGGCAACGCATCCGACGGATCCGCAACCTCACTAACACCCGCCGTCCGTCGATCGGCACATCCGCCGGGACCCGTTCATGAAAGGCATGAACCCGGCCGGTCAGCGTCCCGCAGAGGGCACGCCACGGCATCACCCTTGGTCGACGCCCGCACCACGAGCACATCGCCCGCATCCTCGACGCCCTCGACCGACAGCGCCGAAAGCCCCGAGAACACCACACCGACCAGCATCGCCATCTCAGACACAAACGATCATGACAGCCCCGCCACCCCCGTCCCGGCCGGGGACCGCTACACCACCACCGAAAGTGCGCCAGAGCCGATCACGGGATAGACCCACGGGTTGGTCAGGCGGCGTGTCGTCCCCAGCGGTGGCGGCGTTCGCTGCGGACACGGGCTCGTTCAAGGCGTTGTGAGGCGAGGACGTCGGGGGGAAGCACAGTGCGACGTTGCTGCGGTGGGCCCGGGCTTTGGTCGTGGCGCCTTTTGTGGGCCGGAGAGGTTGTCCAGGATGGTGTGGATCGGTGCGCCGTCCGGGCGTGCGGCGCGGATGGATTTCAGTGCGGCCAGGGTGTTCGCCGCGGATTTTCGTGCTCGGACAACACCCCAGAGGGTGTCGCCTCCCATTGAGTAGCAGCCGTGGAACTGCCGCAGCCGTTCGCGGCCTATCGTGACCCGTCGGTTTCCGTGGTTGCGGGTCAGGTAGGCGGCGAGTGCGCGCAGGCTCCAGCGGGTGAAGGGCCGCTCGAGTGCTTCGGGTCGCGTGGTGGCCGTCGCGATGAGGAAGGCTTCGTCCTCAAGGCTGATCAGGCGGGGACGGTATTTCCGCTGACCGAAGCCATGATCACCATCGCCCGCCGCAACCGGATCGATGCCCCGGTGCCTCTGCGCACGATCTTCTGCAGACGCTGAACCTCCTGATCGGTCAGCCGACGCGCTCGTACTGGATCTGCCATCCGTCCAGACTGATACTCGGACGATCAGCAGCCACGAACGCTGACCGGTGTGTCGCCAACCCTGCCAACGTTCATGGACACAGCACTAGCACTCCGAACTCAGCCGCCACGCCGTCAGCGCCACTCTCGCCCGCACCAACCCGGTCGGCTCCGTGAGTTCCATTCCCAGCGCCTTCCCGATCTGCTCCAACCGCCGGGACACGCTGCTGTGGTGCAGGTGCAACAAGTCCGCCGCCCGTCGCAGGGAGCCCGTGGCGCAGTAGGCGTCCAAAGTAGACAAATCATCCGGATTCCCCGCCAGCGCGGCGATCGCGGCCACATCCGCGTTGTCCCGCACGGCGTCCACCGGCACCTCCGCCAGCAACGCCAGCGCCCCCAGCTCATCGAAGTGCACCACCGGCTGGCGCGCGGTGGTGAACCGCAGCGCCGTCCGCGCCTGCTGCCACGAGCGGTCCGGGCTCCCGGCGGCACCGATGCCCGCGCGCACCTCCGCCGGGAAACACGCCGGGTCGACCGCCGCGGCCAGGATGATGCCCACGTCGGCCAGTGGCGCCGCCTTCACCAGGCGCGCCGGGCAGACCAGACCACCGACCCGGTCCAGCGGCAGCCGCGACCGCACGGCGACCACCCGGAGCGGCACATCGGCCCCGAAACCCAGCAGGCGCAGCGCCCGGTTCCTGGCCGCGTCGTCACTGGTCGGGCTGACCACCAGCTCGACCAGCGCCGGGTCGGCCATGGTGGTGCGCGCCGGGCTGTACCGCTCGACCACCGTCGCCACCGCGATGGCGAGCCGGTCCAGCAGCGCCTCGTCGAGCGAACCGGGCTCACCGGGGCGTTCGAGCCACACCGAGCCGATCTCCTCGTCGTCGAGGGTGACCGGAGCCGTGGTGGACGGGGGCAGCGGCTCGGTGGTCGCTTCCCGGCCGTCGGGCGCGACGCGGATCGTCCGTCCCGTGCCGTGGAGCCGGATGGCCGCCACGCACTCGGCCAGCCCCGCCGAAGCACGGGCGAGTGCGGGCAGATCCACCCGCCGCCGCATCAGCGTGTCGTAGAACATCACCACGCGGATGACGCCCTCGGCGTCCGGATCGAGATGCGACAACCGCGCGACCAATGCCTCCATGCCCGCAGCGTACGCGGCGATCGTTGCGCGATGGGGCCGGAACGCGCGACGGTTGGCGGACGATCCCGGACCCCGCACTGGGCAAGATCGTCGTCATGGATCCCGAACTCGAAGCCTTCGTCCCGCTGTTCCCACCGGCCAACCTGAACGATCCGGCGACCGACCGCAAGAACTTCGCCGAACTCGCCGGCTCCGTGCCCAAGCCGGACACCAGCGGCATGACCGTCGAAGACCACGTGGTGCCCGGCGATCCGGGCGTGCCGGTGCGGGTCTACCGCCCGGACGAGGCACAGGGCGCCGTGGTCTGGCTGCACGGCGGTGGCTGGGTGATGGGCACGCTCGACACCGAGCACCCGTGGGCCGCCCGGCTCGCCGAAGCCGCCGGTGCCGTGGTGGTCTCGGTGGAGTACCGCCTGGCCCCGGAAAACCCGTACCCGGCCGCACTCGACGACAGCTACGCGGCACTGGCCTGGACGGCTGAGCACGCGGCGGAATTCGGCGTCGACCCGGCCCGCGTCGCGGTCGGCGGGCACAGCGCCGGTGGCGGCCTCGCGGCCGGAATCGCCCTGCGGGCCCGCGACGAGCAGGGCCCGGCGATCCGGTTCCAGCTGCTCAACCAGCCGGGACTGGACGACCGGCAGGAATCGTGGTCGGCGCGGAACTTCACCGAAACGCCGTGGGTCAACCGCGCCAAGGTCGCCTCCATGTGGGGCCACTACCTGAGCGGGCAGCAAGCCACCCCGTACGCCGCCCCGGCGCGTGCCACCGACCTGTCCGGCCTGCCGCCCGCCTACGTGGCCAGCGCGGAGTTCTGCCCCAACCGCGACGAGAACATCGAGTACGCGCTGCGCCTGCTCCAGGCGGGGGTCTCGGTCGAGCTGCACCAGTGGCCGGGCACCTTCCACGGGTCGCAGGCGATCCTCACCGCCGACGTGTCGCAGCGCCAGATCGCCGAACTCGGCGGCGTGCTGCGCCGGGCGCTGGCCGGCTGATGGACGGACTGCTGAGACCGCACATCCGCGGCTTCACCGCCGTGGTGGTGTTGCAGGTCGTCGGGGCCGTCGCGGGGCTGGCCCCGCTGCTGGCGGTCGTCGAGCTCGGCCGGGTGCTGCTTTCATCGGGCCCCGCCGACCACGACCGGGTGTGGACCGTCGTACTCCTCGGCGCGGCGGGCCTGCTGGTGCGCCTGCTCTTCACCGCCGCGTCCTCGGGCATCGGGCACGCACTGGACGGCCGCGTGCAACTGTCGTTCCGCCGCCGGCTGGCCGAGCACCTCGGCCGCGTGCCGATCGGCTGGTTCTCCCGGCGCCGGACCGGTGAGCTGGCGAAGGTGGTCGGCGAGGACGTCGGCGCGGTGCACCCGGTCATCGCCCACGCGCCCGGTGAACTCGTCGCCGCCTTTGTGGTGCCGCTGGTTTCGCTGGTCTACCTGGTCACCATCGACTGGCGGCTGACCCTGATCACGCTGATCCCGGTGGTGCTGGCGGTGGCGCTGGTCCCGCTGATGATGACCCCGGCCCGGCTGCGCGAGCAGGAGGAGTTCGACGCGGCCATGGGGCGGATCTCCAGCTCGGTGGTCGAGTTCGTGCAGGGCATCGCGGTGGTCAAGGCGTTCGGCGGCGGCGACCGCGCGCACCGCCGGTTCCGCACCGCGGCGGACGACTTCGTCGGCACCTTCAACCGCTGGGTGCACGGCATGTCGGTGCCCGCGGCCGGGATGCAACTGGCGTTGTCCCCGCCGTTCGTGCTGCTGGTGGTGCTGATCGGGGGCGCGCTGCTGATCACCGGCGGCGGCCTCGCCCCGGCGGACCTGCTGCCGTTCCTGCTGCTCGGCCTCGGCCTGACCGCGCCGGTGGCGGCGCTCGGCCACGGGTTCGACGACCTGCAGGCGGCCCGGCGCGCGCTCGGCCGGATCCGGGACGTGCTCGGCGTCGAGCCGCTGCCCGAACCGGAAAAGCCGTTGGTACCGCGGGGAAATCGGGTGGAGCTGCGCGACGTCCGGTTCGGCTACGACAACGGGCACGAGGTGCTGCGCGGGATCGACCTGGTGCTCGAACCGGGCACGGTCACCGCGCTCACCGGGCCGTCCGGCAGCGGGAAGTCCACTTTGGTCCAGTTGCTGCCGCGCTTCTTCGACCCGACCGGCGGTTCGATCCTGCTCGGCGGTGTCGACCTCCGGGAGATCGGCAGCCGGGAACTCCACCGGCGGGTCTCGTTCGTCTTCCAGGACGTGCGCCTGCTGCGGGCGACGGTCGCGGAGAACATCGCGCTGGCGGTGCCGCGGGCCGAACTCGACGACGTGGTCCGCGCGGCCAAGCTGGCGAACATCCACGACCGGATCCTGGAACTGCCGCACGGCTACGAAACGGTGCTGGGCGCGGAAACCGGGCTTTCCGGTGGTGAAGCGCAGCGGATCTCACTTGCCCGCGCCCTGCTCGCCGACGCGCCCGTCCTGGTGCTCGACGAAGCGACCGCGTTCGCCGACCCGCAAACCGAAAAGGCAGTGCGCCGCGCTCTGGCGACGCTGGCCGGGGAGCGCACGCTGCTGGTCATCGCCCACCGCCAGGAGACGATCGCCGACGCCGACACCGTGGTGGCACTGGAGAACGGCGTGCTCACCGAAGTGCGGAAAGCCCCACGAGAAGAGGTGTCCCGATGATCCGAATGCTGTTGCGCGTGCTGGGGAACGAGTACGCGCGGCCGGTGCGGCGCACCGTGGCGCTGATGACCGTCACGGCGGTGGCCGAGGGACTGTCGTACGCGCTGCTGGTTCCCGTGCTGAGCGCGCTTTTCGGGGCCACACCGGGAGATGCGTGGCCATGGCTGCTCGGTTTCGGCGCGGCGGTCGCGGCTTACGCGGTGTTGCGCTACACCAGTGACCTGTCCGGTTTCCGCGCCGGGACCACATTGCTGCGCGGGATGTACCACCGGCTCGGCGATCACCTGGCCCGGCTGCCGATCGGCTGGTACAGCGCCGCGCGGGTCGGCGAGGTGTCGGCCACGGCCAGCCACGGCGTGCTCGAGGCGATGGGCGTCATCGCGCACCTGTTGTCCCCGTTCATTTCCGCCTGCGTGACCCCGTTGACCATCGTGGCGGTGCTTCTCGCCTACAACGCCCCGCTGGGACTGGCCGCGTTGCTCGCCGTGCCGCTGATCGCGGTGATCCAGGTCTGGGCGGGACGCTCGATGGCCGCCGCCGACACCGACCGCGCCGAACGCGATCACGAGGCCACCGGCCGGGTCATCGAGTACCTCCAGGCCCAGCCGGTGCTGCGGGCGGGCGGCCGGACCGAGGAGCGCTTCGGCCTGCTCGACGATTCGCTGCACGAGGTCCAGCGCGCGACCCGACGCTCGACGCTGGCCGCGCTGCCCGGCGTGGTGGGCCTGGCGCTCGCGGTGCAGGCGGTGTTCACCGTGCTGCTGGTGCTGGGCGCCCATCTCGCGCTCGGCGGGGACATCGGCGTGGCGGAGGTGCTGGCGATCCTCGTGCTGGCCGCTCGCTGCGCGGATCCACTGCTGTCCCTGGCCGATATCGGCGGAAAACTGCGCGGTGCCCGGTCGGTGCTGGCGAAACTCGACACCGTCCTGCGCACCGAACCGCTGCCGGAACCGCGGGAGCCGAAGCGGCCGGAGCGGTACGACCTGGAGTTCGACGCCGCGTCCTTCCGGCACGGCGAACGCGTGGTGGTGGACGACGTGTCGCTGACCGTGCCGTCGGGCCAGCGGCTCGCCGTCGTCGGGCCGTCGGGCGCGGGCAAGAGCACCCTGCTGCAACTGCTCGCCCGGTTCTACGACGTGGACGCGGGCGCGGTGCGCGTGGGCGGGCTGGACGTCCGCGACATCAGCACCGAGGTGTTGATGTCGCGAATCGCCTTTGTTTTCCAGGACGTCTACCTCTTCGACGGCACGATCGAGGAGAACGTGCGACTCGGCCGTCCCGAAGCCACCGAAGCCGAAGTGCGGGCGGCCGCGAGCGCGGCCCGGCTGGACGAGGTGGTCGAGCGGCTGCCCGGCGGCTGGGCGGCGAACGTCGGCGAGGGCGGCGCGCTGCTCTCAGGTGGTGAACGCCAGCGCGTCTCGATCGCGCGGGCCCTGCTGAAGGACGCGCCGATCGTGCTGCTGGACGAGGTGACCTCCGCGCTGGACCCGGTGAACGAGGCGGCCGTCCACGAAGGGGTCGAGCGGCTGATGGCCGGCCGGACGGTGGTGATGGTGGCGCACCGGCTGCGGACCGTCCAGCGAGCCGACCGCGTCGTTTTCCTCGACCGCGGCCGGATCGCGGCGGAGGGCGACCACGGCGAACTGCTCCGCCACGACGACCGCTACGCCGGTTTCTGGTCCAGTGCACTGGCCTCGGCGGGCAGCTGAGCGACGTCCAGCGCTTCCTCGGCGGGGCAGGCGATGTCCGGCACAACACCGACCTGCTCCCAGTTGGTGCCGGTGACCGCGTTGACCGAGCGCGCCACCGGCAGGTGCAGTTCCAGCACGCCGGTGAGCGCGATCGCCTCGACCGGGTGCGCACCACCGCCGGTCACCTCGCCGACGACCAGCGCGCGTCCCAGCGCCTGGAGGTTGTAGGCGAGTTCCTCGCAACCGGAGAAGGTGGTGGCGCTGGTGAGCACCCGGATCGGGGCGTCGATCCTGGTCGCGGCGGGCGTGGTCCAGAACTGGCGTGGCGTGCCGTGACGCTCCTGGAGGTCCTGCAGGTGCACCGGCTCGTCACCGAGCAGGTACCCGCAGATCAGCGCCACCGTCTCGGGGGTGCCGCCACGCCCGTCGCGCAGGTCGATCACCAGCGAGGTGGCCGAAGAGAGCAGGGTGAACGCGGCGCGGACGTACGGCTCGGCGAGGTGCACGGGTGAGAGGTACGGCGCGATCCGCAGGTAGCCGGTGCCGTCGCCGAGCAACCGCACTTCGCGCATGCCACCCGCGTTGACCCGGGCTTCGGCCGCGTAGTGCGCCGCGTATTCGGCGCTGTCGAAGCCCGTCGCCGCGCCCTCGGGTTTGTGGCGCACGCGCAGGTGGCGGTCGTGGTTGGTGCGCTGCAGGCGCTGGGTCAGCATCTCGGCGGTCGCGTCGGGGCCGAGTCCGGCCAGGTCGGGGTCCAGGTCAGCCAGGTCGGCGGCGATCTTCTCCGCGTCGGGTTCGAGGATGTACCGCTCGCGCACCAGTGCGGCGAGGCTTTCGAGAATGTCGGTCATCGCCCCAGTCAACGGGGCTGCTTGCGCAAGCGACAACTGTCCTTGACGCTTGATAGATGGAAGAGGTCCTCCACGCGACCAGCCCGGCGCAGATGCGTGCCTTCGCGCACCCGACGCGGCACCGGATCTGGCGCGACATCGGCGCCGACGGCGCGACCATCAGCCAGCTGGCCAACCGGCTGCGCGTCAACAAGGGCAACATCGCACACCACCTCGGAGTGCTCGTCGAAGCCGGACTGGTCCGGAAAGGACCGACGCGGACCGTGCGTGGTGGCACCGAGCAGTACTTCGTCAAGACCGCGCGGCGGGTCAAGTTCGCTCCGGGGGCGAACGGGGAGGCCACCAAGGCGATGCTGGGCACCATCGCGGACGAGATCCCCGACGATGACGATTCGCTGCTGGCCCACCGGGTGGTCCGGCTCACCGCCGCGCAGGCCCGCGCCCTCCACGAACACCTCGAAAAGCTGGTGCACGACCTGCCGAATCCCCCGCGTGAAGCCGAATACGGGGTGCTGGTCGGGCTCTACCGACGAGGTTGACAACGTCACCGTGACGCTGTCACTCTCGTGGCGTGGCAGGCAGGCGAGTACGGGCGAACCCGGGTGAAGGGCCGCGGCTGCGGGAGGAGATCCTGCAGGTGGCCGAGCGGATGCTGGTCGAGGCCGGCACCGAGGAGGCGCTCACCCTGCGAGCCGTCGCCGAACGCGCCGGGGTCACCACGCCGTCGGTGTACCGGCACTTCGGCAGCAAGGACCAGCTGGTCGAGGCGGTCTGCCTGCGGGCGTGGGACGGGCTGGGCAGCCGGATCCAGGAGGCCTGCGCGCGGCTGACGGACCCGTTCATCGCGCTGGGCCAGTGCGGCCGCGCCTACATCCGGTTCGCCCTCGACAACCCGGTGCAGTACAGCGTGCTGATGCTGCGGCGGGCCGACGAACTCTCCCCCGCGTCGAACACCGGCTTCGGCTACATGGTCGAGGCGGTCGCCGCGTGCGTGGACAACGGAGTGCTGCGCGGAGACCCGCGCACGCTGGCGCTGGGCCTGTGGTCGGCGATGCACGGCTGCGCGTCCCTGCTGATCACGCAGCCGTCGTTGCCGTGGCCCGAGGACCTGGACGAGTTCGTCAACAACGTGGTCCGGATGGCCGGTCTCGGCGCGTCCGTGAGCACCCGGCTGGCGCGGACCACGGTGGCGCGCAGCACGGCCGTGGCCGACGGCGCGGACCTGATGGCCGCGCGGATGAGGGGGCGAAAATGAGCCTGAGCGGGCGGATCGCGCTGGTGACCGGGGCTTCGCGCGGGATCGGCGCCGAAACGGCGCGGTTGCTGGGCGCCGCGGGTGCCACCGTGTTCGTGAACTACCGGGAGAAGGCGCGGCGCGCGCAACAGGTCGTCGACGAGATCACCGCGGCGGGCGGCACGGCGCGGGCGGTCGGTGCGGACCTCACCGACCCGGCTTCGGTCGGCGCCATGGTCCAGGAGATCCAGGCCCGGTGCGGACGACTGGACCTGTTGGTGCTCAACGCTTCCGGCGGCATGGAACGCGGCGCCGCCCCGGACTACGCGCTCCGCCTGAACCGTGACGCGCAACTGTCCCTTGTGGACACCGCACGGCCGCTGCTGGCACCTCGCGCCCGGATCGTTTTTGTCACCAGCCACCAGGCGCACTTCCACGGCGTGCAGCCGGTCTACCACGAGTACGAACCGATCGCCGCGAGCAAACGGGCGGGCGAAGACGCCCTGCGCGCCCGGATCCCCGCGCTGACTTCGCGCGGGATCAGCCTGGTGGTGGTCTCGGGTGACATGGTCGAGGGCACGATCACGCCGATCCTGCTGGACCGCGTCCACCCCGGCGCGATCGACGACCGCCGCACCCGGGGCGGCGCCCTGCCGACGATCGCCGGGTTCGCCAGGGAGATCGTCACCGCCGCCGAGATGCCGGTGATCAGCGGGCACACGGTCTACGTGGGCGGTGCCGACTTCCTGCGCGCGGTGAAGTGAGATAGCCGCCAGGCCTCGCGCTGTTGACGAGACTTGCGCTTTTCGGTGAGACAGGTGCTCGACCGGCTCAATCTCGTCCTCGAACCCGCCACCACGGCGATCGTCGGCCCGGCGAGGGTCGACGAGATCACCCGCAGGCTCCCCGCCGGGGACCGCACGGTTGTCGGCGAAGCGGGCACCGCGCTGTCCGGTGGGGAACGGCAGCGCGTCAACATCGCCCGCGCCGATCGGGTTCTTTTCCTGGGCCAGGGCCGAATCCTCGAAGACGGCACGGTCGAAGGGCTGCGGGCTTACGGCCACCGATTTCGCGCGCTTCTGGCAACACCAGCACGACGCGGCGGGGTGGCAGGTGCGGGACGCGGCCGACGATAAACACGTCGTAGCGAAAGGTAAATGATTCGTCAGCGAATACCTTGCCGCGATAATTGACTGTCAACCGTTGCGCCAGGAGGCTCCGTTGAGCAACGGGAACATACGGCCATCAGTTACCTCAGTGATGCTGAAGCATCCGTGGTGGCTTGGCATCACGGGACTCCTGACCGTCGGCACCCTGGTGGTGGCCATAGCGCAACTCAGCTCTTCCGACCCGAAGCCACCACCCGTCCCATCGAACGAATTACCGGCGACTGCAACGCTCAAGGAAACAACAATGACCTGACCTGCAGCTACAAGGTCCTCCCGCCCGCGCCCCGATCGATCGGTGACGTCGAGATCGGCTGGGCGGGCTACGCCACGTTCTTCTTCGACGGGAACCCCGACGAACTGCCAAAACCGCCCGACTACCCGACACACGAAGTCCGCAGTCATTGCGACGAACGGGATGAATGGCTGTCCACTGACCGGCGGGTGTACACCATGCAACCCCAGGTCTGGATGAGCATGCTGTCCGGCCAGAACGACCAAGTCGTCGTGACCCGAGTTGAACCGACAGTGTTTTCCAAGCGGCCGGTCGACAACTCGTTCACCGTCCTCCAGTGCCTCTACGGAGCAGACGGGGTTCCCGGTTCGCTCGTGACAGTGGATGTCGCGACCGGCAAAACGCACCTCGTCGACCAGTCCGGAGAGGACCCGAGCCCCAAGGCGATGCCGCCGGCCGCACTGGTCTTGAACGGCGCGGGTTACGGCGGGGCCATCGTTCGAGTCGAGTGCGAACTACCTCTACGCCGGTCGCATCGTGGTGACGGCAAAGATCAACGGCGAGGAACGAAAGATCGAATTCGGCACGCCGGACCGGCCGTTTCAGTGGGTTGGCGGCCCACCGGAGACCTACCCGATGATGCCGGACGACACGAGATACGACTGGAACCCGAAGACCGGGCAGTGGGTGGCGAATCTGAAGCCCGATGACGTGTATCCCCAGTAGTGGCGTCACGTGGTCCTGGGTGGCAGTCGGTCAGGAATCGAGAAGCGGGGGTGGCCGGGCGTCCCTAGGCTTCCCGGCATGAACGTGAAACTGCAGGTGAGCACCATCATGCTGGGCGTCGAGGACGTCGACCGGGCCAAGGAGTTCTACGCCGGAGGGCTGGGCTGCGAGGTCAAGCAGGACCATCCCGGATTCGTCACGTGCGCGCTCGGTTCGCTGGATCTGGCGCTCTACGAACGGGAAGCGGCCGCCCAGGATGCGGGCGTGTCCTCCGAGGGGTCCGGGTTCCGCGGCTCCTCATACCACTTCATCACCGACTCCAGAGCCGCCGTCGACGAGGTCATGGGCGCCGCGAAGGCCGCGGGCGCCACGATCGTGAAACCCGCCGAGGCCGTCGAATGGGGCGGGTACTCCGGCTACTTCGCCGATCCCGACGGTTACCTGTGGAAGATCACGACGGCGGCCTGACCAGGAACTTGCCCGCCCACCAGGCGATCTCGACCAGCACGATGCCCACCGCGGCGCAGGCGAACGCGGTCAGCGTCGCCCCGGCGTCCGACGGGTCCAACTGGAAGATCTCCCTGGTGAACGGGACCAGGAACATCAGCGCCGACGCCCCCGACATCACCACCAGCAGCAGGACCTTCCACCACTGGTACGGGCGCGCCACGATGGCCAGCACCCACAGCGCGATCACCATCAGCGTGATCAGCGCCGTGGTGCTGGCCTGCACCTGCGCCACCTGGCTGCCGGTGGCGCCGGGATAGGTGAGCACATAGGCCACAAAGGACGCGACCGCGATGATCACCCCGGCCGGCACCGCCATCCGCATCACCCGCGGCACAAAACCGCTGCGGGCGCGTTCGTTGTTCGGCGCCAGCGAAAGCACGAAGGCGGGCAGGCCGATGGTGAACCACCCGGTGATGGTGACGTGCCGGGGCAGGAACGGGTACGGCAGCGCGTCGAGCCCGATCAGCCCCGGCACGCCCACCATCAGCGCCAGCAGCACCGAGTAGACCGTCTTGGTGAGGAACAGGTTCGCGACCCGCTCGATGTTGCCGATCACCCGGCGGCCCTCGGCCACCACATGCGGCAGGGTGGCGAACTTGTTGTCCAGCAACACGATCTGCGCCACCGAGCGGGTCGCCGGACTGCCCGCGCCCATGGCGACGCCGATGTCGGCGTCCTTGAGCGCCAGCACGTCGTTGACCCCGTCGCCGGTCATCGCCACGGTGTGCCCGCCGGACTGCAGCGCGCCGACCATCGCGCGTTTCTGCGCCGGGGTCACCCGCCCGAACACCGAGCCCTGTTCGAGTTCGGCGGTCAGCCGTTCCGGGTCTTCCGGCAGCGAACGCGCGTCGGTGGGTGAGGTGGCGTTGGGCAGCCCGAGCGTGGCGGCCACCGCGCCGACCGAAGCCGCGTTGTCCCCGGAAATCACTTTCACCGTCACCTGCTGGCCGGCGAAGTAGTCCAAAGTGTCCTTGGCGTCCGGCCGGATCTTCTGCTCCAGCACGACCAGCGCGACCGGTTCCACCGCACCCGGCGCGCCCGCCCGGTCCACCACGCCCTCGGCCCGCGCCAGCAACAGCACGCGGAGACCGCCCGAGCCCGCGCGGTCGGCTTCGGCGCGCACCTCGGCACCGGCACCGTCGACGGCGAGCAGGACGTCCGGTGCGCCGAGCACCCAGTCACCGTGTTCGCCGAACGACGCGCCACTCCACTTGCGGGCCGAGGAGAACGGGGCGATCGCCGTCACCGGCCAGCCAGGGCTCTCCGGATGGGCTTCGGCGATGGCGGCGAGGCTGGCGTTCGGGCGCGGATCGGTGGCCGCCAGCGCGGCCAGCACCCTGGCCACGTCCGGCCCGGCTTCCCCCACGGGACGGACTTCGGCCAGCCGCATGGCGTTCTCCGTCAGCGTGCCGGTTTTGTCCGCGCACACCACGTCGACCCTGGCCAGGCCCTCGATCGCGGGCAGCTCGTTGACCAGGCACTGCCGCTTGCCCAGGCGCACCACCCCGACCGCGAAGGCGATCGAGGTGAGCAGGACCAGCCCCTCGGGCACCATCGGCACCAGCGCGGCGACCATGCCGCGCAACGCCTCCGGCAACTCCTGGTCGCCGGAGAGCTGGTTGTAGATGGACAGCGCGCCGGCCGGGATGAGCAGGTAGGTGATGAACTTGAGGATCTTGTTGATGCCGTTGCGCAGTTCGGAGTCGACCAGGGTGAACTTGCCCGCCTCCTCGGCCAGGCGCGCGGCGTAGGCGGCGCGGCCGACCTTGGTGGCGCGGTACAGCCCGGAGCCGGCGACCACGAAGCTCCCGGAGAGCACCTGGTCCCCCGCTTCCTTCACCACCGGATCGGACTCCCCGGTGAGCATCGACTCGTCGACTTCCAGCGCCTCGCCGGAGAGCACCTCGCCGTCGACCACGATCTGGTCGCCGGGCCCCATCTCGATGACGTCGTCGGCGACCACCTCGTTGGGCGCCAGTTCGACGGTCTCGCCGTCCCGGCGCACCCTCGGCCGTGCCTGGCCGACGATGGACAACCGGTCCAGTGTCCGCTTCGCCCGCAGTTCCTGGATGATGCCGATCACGCTGTTCGCCACGATCAGCCCGCCGAACAGGCCGTCGAGCACGTACCCGGTGGACATGATGATCACGAACAACACCCCGAAGATGGCGTTGATCCGGGTGAACACGTTGGCACGCACGATGTCCCACGCGCTCCGGCTGGCACGGGCCGGAACGTCGTTGGAACGCCCCTGCGCGACGCGTTCTTCGACGTCGGCCTTGCTGAGCCCAGCCGCTACGGCTTGATCGACCACCACGCCGCGACCCTACCCAAGCCGGAGCGCGGCGGCGGGCGGTCGCGACCCGTTTCACCCCACCAGGAGTGACAGATCGAATATCGTCGTCACATGAACGACGACCCACGCTGGGGGTGCGGCCCCGACTCGCCGCAGGGCTGCGTCAGCACGCTGGACCCGCACACGCGGTGGCACGCCGACCCCGGACCGGACCTGCTGCGCGTGCCGGTCGGCCACGGTCCCGTGTCCGCCGATCTGGCCGGGCACCTGCTGATCACCGGGTCCGGCGCTACCGCGCTGTCGCGGTCCGCGCAGGCTTGGCTGGCGGACAACTTCTCCCCGGATTCGGTGCAGTTCCTCGTCGCCTGCCTGGGACACGAGGGGATCGCCGCGCCGCACGTGGCCACCAGCCTGCGCGGCCTGACCGAGCACGCGCGGGTGACGCGGGCGATCGACGACGAGATGTGGCGCCGGGGCAGGCTGAGCGAAGCCGGGCTCGCCGCCGAACCCGCGCTCCTGCTGGTCTTCGAGGACGTGGACGCGACGACCGCCGCGATGCCGAGCCTGCTCGACGTGCTGCACCGGGTCGCCGTCGACGGCGGGGCGCTGCGGATGCACCTGCTTCTCACCGCCACCGACCCGGCGAGCTTCAGCACGCTGCCCGTCCAGCGGCTCTCCCTGGACGGGAGCGGCCGTGGCGTGCTCGGGTCCACCAGGTTCGAGGTGGCGGCGCTGACCCCGGACCGGATCTCGGAGATCGAGCAGACCTTCTTCCTCTACCGGCACCCGGTGCGGTCGCTGCTCGAAGCACCGGACGGGCTGACCTACGAGCGACTGCTGAAGTACGAACAGCCCGCCGACGGCGAGATCCTGCTCGGCGTGCTCCGCGAGCACCAGCCGACCAAGCTGCAGTTCGACTTCGGCACGCTGTCGCACGTGATCCTGCGGGGCGCCGTCGATGCTGTCGACGAGGTACAGCACACCCTGCTGCGAAGGATCGCCGACGTCTACGGTCCCGCCGGGGCGGCGGTGGTCAGCGCCGCCGAACTCGACCGCGTGAAGCCGATCCTGTTGGCGCGCCTGCGAAACCGGACTTCCTGGCAGGGTCCCGAACTGTTCCTGGTGGTCGACGAGCAGGCGGGTGACCAGTTGCTGGAGCTGGCGGACCTGCTGCGGCACGGCTCGTCCATCGGCGTCCACCTGATCGCCGCGCTCGAGAAGCACCCACTGCTGCGCGAACTGCCCGAAAGCGACCGGCTGGAGATCCGGGCCAGTCCCGGTGGCCGCGCCGAATACCGCGTCGGGACCGCATACGGTTCGGCCCAGATCGCGCTGGACGTCACCGAGCCGGTCGGCGAACTCGGCGCACTGGGTGCGCACCAGCAGCCGGTGGCCAGGGAACTGACCGCGGTGCTCGGCCGGACGGGCATCGCCGAAGCGGTCCGGCTCGACGTCACCACGCACACCTGGTGCGCCGGCTACGTCGGGTCGGGCAAGACCACGATGCTTCGGCGGATCGCGGTCAGCCTGGCGACCAGGTACCCGCCGGACGCCGTGCAGTTGCTGATCGCCGAACACGACAACGACGCACTGTCCGGCCTCGCCGCGCTGCCGAACACCGCCGCCTACCTCAGCTTGTGGGAGGTACCGGACATGCGCCGCTTCCTGGCCCTGCTCGACGACGAGATCCGGCGGCGACTGCACCTCGAAGCGGAAGGGCTGCTCGCCGGGGCACCGCAGCTGGTCGTGCTCGCCGACGGACCCCGGTACGTCCAGGCGGCGCTGCCCGCACTCGGCCGGACACTGCGCCAGGTGGTCGCGCTGGGCAGGCGGCTGGGCATCTCGCTGGTGCTGACCGACCGGGTCGACGGCGCCGGCGAACCCGACTTCGCCGCGCTCGAACAGGCGATCACCACGCGCATCGGCCTCCAGGCGCTGAGCGAGGAGCAACTCGCGCGCTACCTGCACCTGTCCACCCCGCCGAAGATGGTGTACACGATCTACGGCCAGGCCTACCTGCGCGTCGGCGATGGGGAACCGCGGCTCGTCCGCTTCCAGCAGGTGACTTCCGACGAGTTCGCCGAAGTCACTTCACGGGTCCGCGGTCCCGCGGTCCGCGCACTGCCGCTGAGCCCGCCGGCCGGTGTGTTCGGTTACGGCGAACTCGAGCGGATGGGCGACTGCGGCGGCCTGCCGCTCGGGACGTCGGGCAGCGGGCCGATCGGCCTGGACGTCGAGCAGCACCAGCACCTCCTGATACTGGGCGAACCAGGCACCGGGCGGTCGACGGTGCTGCGCACGCTGCTGCGCGGCCTCCCCCGGCGGTACCCGGTGTCGGACTGCGCTGTCGTGCTGCTGCGGGACATGGACACCCGCGACGCGCTCCCGCCGGAGTACGTCGCCGGGGCGACCAGGACGCAGCCGCCCGGCGAGGTGCTCGCCGACCTGCTCGGCGGTCTGCGGCGTCGCCTGGGAAACGCCTGGACCGGGCCGCGGGCTTTTGTGGTCATCGACGACCTCGACCAGTTCAGCGCCCAGGACGATCCGCTGTCGGCGCTGCGCGAGGTGATCCCGCACGCGCGTGAGATCGGCCTGCACTTCCTCGTCACCGGGACCAGCGGCATCATCATGCGCCCCGAGGTCGCCGACCTGATGGACCTCGGGACGCCGCGCCTGTTCCTGGACGAGGCCACCCATCCCGGCACCGCCGTCGGTGAACTGCCCCCGATCCCGGTGGCCGGCCGTGGTGAGCTGATGCCGTGGAAGCAGCCGATCCACCTGCCGTGGACCCCGTTGCGGTGGTGACCGGGTGAGGGCCGTGGCGGGCCTCAGCGGTTCGCGCGCTCGATGGATCGCCGGATCAGGCCGCTGACGCCGGGCAGCCGGATCGCCCGCATCATCAGGTCGCGAGCCCAGATCTCCGCCTTCCCGGACGGCACGAACTGGCTGATTCCCTTGCGTGCCAACGCTTGCCGCTTGGTGACCTCGGATCGCAGGCCCGCCTCCCACGCGGCCAGCGCTGCCGGGATCTCGGCGTGTTCGGCCAGAGCGGACCCCAGCCGGTCGGCACCGGCGAGGGCGAGCGCGGCTCCGTAACCGGCGAACAACGTGACGCACCAAGCGGAATCGCCGAGCAGCACGACCCGGCCGCGGTGCCACCGGTCCATCACCACCTGCGACACGGAGTCGAAGTAGGCGTTTTCGTCGAGCTGCCGGAGCGCGCCGGGCACACCACCGCCCAGGTCGCCGAACGCGCGGGTGAGCGCGCCCGCCGCGCCCAACTTCAGTTCGGCCTCGGGATCTTCGGCGCGGTAGGTGAAGAAGGCCGATGAACGGCCTGGTCCGAGGTTCATCACCGCCGCGGTCCGCCCCGGGCCGATGAACGTGGTGCCCGCGCCCTCCGGCACGTCCACCGGCACCTCGCCGAGCGTGAACGCGCCGACCAGGTGCCGTAGATCCACCTCGAAATCCGCGCCGAACACGAGTTCGCGGACCCGGGAGTGCAGGCCGTCCGCGCCGACGAGCAGATCGGCCGACTCGGTCGTGCCGTCGCTCAGCGCGACCCGCACGCCGTCGTCCTCTTCGGTGATCGCCGTGGCCGTGGTGCCGAACCGGATCTCGACGGCGTCACGCACCTGTTCGTACAACACGGACTCCAGGTCACCGCGGAACACCGTGAGCATCCGCGACCCCACCGCGGCCTGCGCGACCGCCGCCGGAACGGTGAACTTCTCGCGCCCGTCGGCCTTGACCATGATCGAGGTGAACACCCCCAGATCGCGCTCGGCCAGCGCGGGCAGCAGCCCCAGCCCTTCGGCGGCGTCGTAGCCGATGCCCGCCAGGTTCACCAGGTACCCGCTGCTGCGGCGCCCGGGGGCGCGCTCCACCACCAGCACGTCCCAGCCCTCCCGGTGCAGCCTCAACGCGGTCGCCAGCCCGGCGATCCCCGCCCCGACGACCACCACTCGCCCGTTCTCCACCACTGTTCTCCCGCACGTCGAACCAAGTATGAGCAGATGCTCAAACCCAGTATGAGCACTTGCTCATTCTGGGCGCAACCCCGCTCGCTAGACTCGGCCCCGTGCCAAGAGGCGTTGCCATTCCCGAGGTCAGGCAGCAGCTGTTCGCCGTGGTCGAGCAGGTGGTGGTCCGCGACGGCCCCGGCAAGCTCAGCGGGCGGGCGATCACCGGCGAGGCCGGGGTGGCCACCGGCCTGCTGTACTCGCACTTCGCCGACTTCGACGACTTCCTGGCCGCCTACGCCGTCGACCGCAGCTTCCTGATCTCCTCCGCCGCGGCCGCGCTGCCCGAGCGGGCGGGCACCGGAAGCGTCGTCGCGAACGTGTGCGACGCCCTGCTCTCGACCCCGCCGGTGACCCTGCTGGCGCTGACGCGGCTCATCGCGGCCCGGCCCCAGCTGCCCGGCCTGGTCCGCGCGGTCCTCGGCGACCGGACGGCCGGGCTCGAAGCCGCCGAAAACGCGGCCGCCACCTACCTCGCCGAGGAACAACGGCTCGGCAGGCTCACCGCGGCCGCCGATCCCGGCGCACTGGCACTCGCGGTCGTCGGTGTGCTCCAGCGCGTCACGCTCACCGGTGCCCCCGAAACCGAGGTCCGCGCACGCGTCCGAGCGACGGTCACCGCCTTGCTCGACCCGGTCACCACTGCCACCTCGTTCGGCTAGAGTCGGTTGAGGCGGGAGTGGACGGAGGGGGCACCGGGCGGATGACCGGGAAAGCTGTTGTCGTCGGCGGGGGAATCGGCGGCATGGCCGCCGCGCTCGGGCTGCGCCGGGTCGGCTGGGACGTGACCGTGGTCGAGCGAGCCGCCGAGCTGGCTGACGTGGGTGCGGGAATCTCCTTGAACCTCAACGGGTTGCTCGCACTCGACGAACTCGGCGCCGGTGCGGCCGTCCGCTCGGGCGGCTGGCGGCAGCGTGCCACGTCCACGCTCACGCCCACCGGGAAAGTGATCGCGCGCCTGACCGTGTCCGATCCGGAGTTCATGCCGCTCGGCCTTCCCCGCGCGGCGCTGCACCGGGCGCTCCGCGAGGCGCTGCCCGCCGACGCACTGCGAATCGGCGCCGAAGTGTCCTCTGTGGACACCACCGGTTCGGTGAAACTGGCCGACGAGGTCCTCGACGCCGACGTGATCGTGGTCGCCGACGGCGTGCACAGCCGCCTGCGCACCCAGTTGTTCCCCGGCCATCCGGGAGCCGTCTACAGTGGATCGACCGTGTTGCGCGCGATCACCGAACAGCCCGTCGAGCTGGCCAGCGACTTCGAACTGACCTGGGGCCGTGGCGCGGAATTCGGCCACATCGTGTTCGCCGACGGCTTGACCGAATGGCACGCCGTGCTCACCGCGCCCGCCGGGACGCGCTTCACCGACCCCATCGCCGAACTGCGGCGGCGGTTCGACGGCTGGCACGAGCCGATCTCCGCGTTCCTGGCCGCCACCGAGCCGGAAGCCGTGCTGCACCACGACATCCACGAGATCGTCACGCCGTTGCCGAGCTACCGCGCCGGCCGGGTGGTCCTGCTCGGCGACGCCGCCCACGCGATGGTGCCGAACCTGGGCCAGGGCGCGTGCCAGGCGCTGGAGGACGCGGTCGTGCTCGCCGCCGCCCTCGCCGAGACCACGGACGTCGACACCGCTTTGGCCCGCTACGACGCGGAACGCCGCCCCCGCAGCCAAGCCGTCGCCCGCGCCGCCCGGCAGGCGAGCCGCCTGGGCCAGCAACTGACGAACCCACTGGCGGTCGCCCTGCGCGACACCGCTTTGCGCCTGGTACCAACGGGTTTGAGCGCCCGCGCCATCATGCGGTACGCCGCGTGGTCACCGCCGGCCCTGCGACCCGCCGGCGGGAAGATGGTCAACGGTTGAGAGGGAGCACTGGGGTGGGAAGTGGGAGAACCGGGCATCGGCTGCTGTCGGTGCTCGCCGAGCGCGTAACCGAAGGCAGCAGGCCGGGTGCGCGCCGGGACGGGTACCGGGTGGCGCTGGCCATCGAAGGCGGCGGCATGCGCGGCACGGTCTCCGCGGGCATGGCATTGGCACTGCAGGAACTCGGGCTGCTCCCGGCGTTCGACGCGGTGTACGGCTCGTCGGCGGGCGCGATCTCCGGGGCGTGGCTGCTGTCCAGCCGTCCGGAGGGACTGCACGGCTGGACCGATCCGACCTTCGCGCGGGCGCTGATCCGCAAGCGCAACCTGTTGCGCGCCCGGCCGGTGGTCGACGTCGAGCAACTCGTCGAAGTGGTGTACACGCGGCAGTTCCCGCTCGACTACACCTCGGTGCTGGCGAACCCGATCGAGTTCCACCCGCTGGCCACCGACGTGTCCTCCGGCGCTCCGGTGGACCTGCACGACCGGCTCACCGAGGAGCGCGACCTGCGACTCGCGCTGCGGGCGAGCGCGGCGATGCCGGTGCTCGCCGGGCGGCCGGTGGCGATCGGCTCCGCGCTGTACTACGACGCCGGGGTGGCCGAGTCGATCCCGTTCCGGCAGGCCCTGCGCGACGGCGCCACGCACGTGCTGGTGCTGCGGTCGCGGCGCCGGGTGGACCGGGCGCCGGAGCGGGAACGGCCCTCGCTCGGTTACCGGCTGGTGGCCCGGTTCGGCATGCGCCGGTATCGCGAGCTGAAGGCCGTCTTCCTCACGGGGGACGCGCAGCTCGCGGCCGCGGACCTGCTGCTCGCGCGCTACGACGCGGACGAGGACCACGAAGGCCCCGCCCTGCTGTCGATCCGGCCGTCGGACGCGTCACCGCGGGTCGACCGCCTCGAATCCAACGGCGGCAGGCTGCGCGCCGCCTTCGAAGCGGGCCGGGACGCGGTGGTGACCACCGGATTGCTGGGCCTGCGCCCCTGCCCGGAGTAGTCACTCCCACACCGGAGCGATGCCGCACCGGTGCGCTTCGCGAGACGGGAACAAGAAGCCGACCCCGCCCAGACCCTCCACCCCGCACCCGGTCCGGGCGTCAGCCGATCTGCCACTGCTGGTCGGCGGCGCCGACGCAGTCCCACATCACCACCGCCGCGCCGTTGAACCGGTTCGCGGCGGGCACCGTCAGGCACTTGTTGTTGGCGTTGCGCAGTTCGCTGCCGTTGAAGAACCACTGCTGCGGCGAACCGCCGTGGCAGGTCCACTGGTTGAGCCCGGCGCCGGTGGCCCCATTGGCGTCGTTGATGTCGAGACACTTCCCGCTGTGGTCGTTGCGGTAGTCCAAGTCGGATCTGGACCACCGCTGGCCGGGGCTGCCGGTGCACGACCACATCGCCACGCTCCCGCCGTCACCCAGGTTGCCGCCGCGGACCTCGAGGCACTGGTTGCTCATCTTCGACACGAGCAGCACCCCCGCCTGCTCGGTCTCCCCCGCCGCCGACGCCGTGCCCAGTCCCGCGCCCGCCAGCACCAGCGCGCCCAGTCCCCCAGCGACCCGCTTCGCCATGTAACCCCGCATGTCCGTCCCCTCTCGTCGTTCTGTTGCCGAGATCCACGATGGCTTCGGCGAGGGCCGCCGGACATCCCGAAACTCGGGGGTTGCCACGAAAGCGGTCTTGCGCTCACGAGCGCGGGCGGGTCATGCTCGATCACGTGAGCCGATCGGGGGGACGGCCGCTGCGGGAACTGGTCGCGGCAGCCGGGCGCGGGGTTACTTGGGTCGAGACGGGGGCGGCGCTTTCGCGGGCCCTCTCCGCCGCGGTGCCACACGACGCCATCCGGCTGGCCGGCGCCGAACCGCGGCCCGACCTGGCCATCTGCTCGTTCTCCTTCTGGCACGGCTACGAAGCCGACTTCAGCCGGGCCCTGCTGCGCGGCTGCCACACCGGGAACGATCCGTACCAATGGGCGGATCTCGCGTCCCGCCAGGTCCCCGCCGCCGTGGTCGGGCTGACCCCGGAGCGGGATCGGCGGCATCGGGCGGCGCGGCAGCTGTTCACCGGGCACGGCGTCGGCAGCGAGCTGCGCATGCTGCTGCGGGACGCGCGCGGCGTGTGGGGCACGCTCGGCCTGTTGCGCACCGAAGGCGGCAGGCAGTTCGATGCGGACGACATCGCCGCGGCGGCGCGGCTGACCCCGACGCTGGTCGCGTTCCTGCGTGAGTACGTCACCGCCGTCCCGCTGTGCCCGGCCTCGCCGAGCCCGTCGCCGGGGGTGCTCATCGTCGGACCGGACCACGAGGTCCGCGCGGCCACGGCGAACGCCGTCGAATGGCGGGCTTGCCTGGCCGACCGGCAGGCCGCACCGGCGTGGACCGGCAAGGCCTTCTTCGGCGGCCTGTCCGCCGCCGCCCGCGCCGGGGCCGCTCCGCTCGTGGTCGGTCCACCTGCCTTCTACGGCCGGTGGATCGCCTGCCAGGCCGAACGCCTCGGCGACGACGTATCCGTGGTGATCCAGTCGGCGACAGCGGCGCAGCTGCTGCCCGTGCTCTGCTCCTGGTACGGCCTCACCGCCCGCGAACGGCAGGTCGTCGAACAGCTCCGCGACGCGGCCGCCCCCAAGCAGATCGCCCGGCGGCTCGGCCTGTCCGTGCACACCGTCAACGACCACCTCCGGGCGATCTTCCGCAAAACCGGTGTGCACGGCCGTGACGAACTGATCACCGCACTGAGCGGTTGACCTTCAGTCAGGCGGTCGCGTGGTCGCCTGCTCGATCTCCTCCAGGACCCCGTCTGCCAGCAGGTCGGCGATCGATCGCTCCAGCACGTACGCGGTGCCCCCGCCGGTCTGGTCGTACCACGGGATCGGCGAGCCGACGATCGCGCGCACCGGGCGCCGCGAGCGGTAGACGTGGAATTCGAGCTGCTGGTCCTCGGCGGGCTGCGAGCGGTGGGTGAACTCGGTCCGCGCGGCGTACAGCGTGTTGCCGGACGGGTCGCCGTAACGGTCCATTTCGGTGCCAGGCGGCAGGGTGACGATCCGCTTTCCGCCGTAGAGCTGCAATCCGACGTCCCCGCCGACCGGCTGGATCGGCCACTCGTCGGTCTGCCGCTTGGCGTCGGGCGGCAGTTCGTCGCGGAAGGCGGTCCGGTACAGGTACAAGTGCCCGACGAAGTACCGTACCGCTTCCGATGCGGTGTCGAAGCCCTCGCGCGCCAACTGCTTCCCGCCCAACGACAGGTACACCGCCCAGCGGTCGTCCTCCGGAACCAGGCACCAGGCACCGTCGGCTGCTTCGCCGACGCGATAGCGCGCCGGGTCCAGTTCCAGTTCGGCGGCGGCGTCTTCGGCCGCACGCAAGGCTTCGGCCGCACCGCCGAGGGTCGCCACCGCCACCGCGCCGACGCGGTCCCTCAGCCAGCCCGGTATCCGCGCCGCCTCACGCCGGAACGTGGTCAGTTCCCCGGCCAGCGCCGACATCGGCACGTCGGCGTCCCACGCGGGCTGGGCGTCCCAGGTGTACTCGTATTCGATGCTGATGTCATGCAGCACGTCGCCGACGGCTTGGAACCAGGTGCCCCGGCCGGGCCGGTACATCCCGGCACGCAGCCGGGCCAGCCGCTCGGCGACACCCTCGGGCGGATCCCACCGGTACCAGCCACCGTCGCTGAGCCGCCGCACCAGCACCGTCAGTTCGATGTGGTCGCCGATCGCCCGGTAGGTCAGCGTGACGTGGCCCCAGTCCGTCGGCACGTGCCGCGCGACAAGATTGGCGATCCGCGTCCACAGGTGGTTCTGCTCCTCGGCACTGAGCGGGCCTTCCGCGGCGGGGCCGGGATCCGGCTCCTTCCGCTGGATGAAGCGGAACCGCGTCGGCGGATCGACCAGGAACCGCATGGCGGCCCACCCGGTTTCGCGGCGCAGACCGGCCGCGAACTCCACCGCTTCCGGCGGCACCTCCATCGTGGTGACGGTGCCGTCGGCCAGCAGGACGTCGGCGGCGCAGTCGAGCGCGTCGCCGGTGATCCGGCAGTTCAGGTCCACCCGGAGCCAGCCGTCGGGCGCGGCGTCCGCCAGCGCGTAGGTCAGCTCGTGCCTGAGCGGGCGGACCGTCATCGTTTTCCTTCCGGCAGAACGGGATGCGCGGTCAGCCTACTTGCCCCGGCGGCGCGAGATGGCCACTCCGACCAGACAGATGGCACCGCCGAGCAGGCCGTACCCGGTGGGCACCTCGGCCAGCAGGACCCACGACAGCAGCACGGACACCGCGGGCACCGCGTAGGTCGTCGCGCTGAGGCGCCCGGCGTCCATCCGGCGCAGCGCGTAGGCCCAGGCGGTGAACCCGATCGCGGTCGGGAACAGTCCCAGGTAGACCACCCCGAGCACGGCACCGGCCGGCGCGGCGCGCAGTTCGCCGATCAGCTGCGGGGCCCACGGCAGCAACGAGACCGTGGCGATCACGCAGCCGAGCCAGATCGCGGTCAGCCCGTCCACCGAGCGCAGGGTCACCTTCTGCACCAGCACCCCGGCGGCGTACAGCAGGGCCGCGAGTACACAAAGGACAATGCCGATCCAGTCGCGCTGCGAGTCCCCGCCCGCCGCGATGATCGCGACCCCGCCCATCGCCACCACCGAGCCGATGATCAGCGGCCGCGAATAGCCCTCACCGAGCACCTTCCCGGCCAGCACGGCGACCAGCAGCGGCGCGATGTTCACCAGCAGCGCCGCGGTACCCGCGTCGACGTGACGTTCGGCGGCGTTGAGCGCAACGGTGTACCCGGCCAGCCACAGCACCGCGTACACGGAGATCAGCAGCAGCGATTTGCGCGGTGGCAGCACGATCCGCGACCGGCGGTGGCGAAAGGCCACCAGCACCGACAGAGCGACGGCCGCGACGGCGAGCCGGGCCAGCGCCATCGGCGCGGGTGAGAGCGTGTGCCCGACGTCGCGGATGGCCACGAACGCCGAGGCCCACAGCACCACGGTGAGCACAACGGCGGCGGCGGTCTTGCCGGCACCCGGCAGTCGGCTTGGGGCAGTGGGTTCGGTGGGGGCAGCGGCGGGAGTGGTCTGGAGTTCGGTCACCCGGCTATCGTCGCCAGTGCGTTTCAACAGCACAAGCGATTAATCCTACACAATCGTTAAGGCGCACTGTACAGTCGAGCGCATGCTGGACCTGCTCCGGCTCCGCGTGCTGCGGGCCGTCATCGCCACCGGTTCGATCCGGGCGAGCGCCACCGCGCTCGGCTATACGCCGTCCGCGGTGAGCCAGCAACTCGCCGCGCTGCAACGGGAAACCGGCCTCCGGCTGTTCGAACGGGCCGGTCGCGGCATCGAGCCGACCACCGCCGGGCGCACGCTCGCCGCCGAGGCGGAGACCCTGTTCGAGGCGCTGAGCCAGGTCGAGCAGGTGGTCGGTGATCTGCGGGCCGGGCGGGTGGGCAGCCTGTCGATCGGCTACTTCGGCTCGGCCGGCGAGACCTGGCTGGCGCCGGTGGTGGCCACGCTGCGCGCCGAGTTCCCCGAATTGCGGCTGGACCTGCGGCTGACCGAGTTCACCGGTGGTGACCCGGACGTGGACATCTTCGTCGAGGGCAGCGCCGTCGAACGCGCCACCCACGTCGAGGTGCACCGGCTCGTCGACGACCCGTACCTGGCGGTGGTCCGCACCGACGACCCGCTGGCCGACGCCGAGGAGGTCCCGCTCGCCGACCTGGCCGAGCACTCGTGGGTGGACAACGACCTGCGGCAGGGCGCCTGCCGCCAGATCCTGGTCACCGCGTGCGCCCAGGCCGGGTTCACCCCGCGGTTCGCCGTGGAGACGCATGACTACCGGACAGCGATCTCTTTTGTGGCAACGGGAATCGGCATCACGGTGATTCCGGAGCTGGGCATCCGCGAACTGCCTGACGGGCTGACCACGGTCCCGGTGGTGGCGCCGCGCCCGGTGCGGCACATCAGCGTCGCGGTGAAGAAGTCGGCCGTGGCGCACCCGGCCGCCGAACGCACCGTCGACCTGCTGATGAACCTGATCAGCGCTTAGGCGCTGTCCAGCAGGGCCCAACCGCGGTCGATCGAGGCGCGGCAGTCGGCGGGATCGTCTCCGACGCCGACGTAGAGCGCGGCCAGCATCGGCGCGCCGTGGTCGAGGGTCTCGCGTGGCAGCGGACCGCCCGCCACCAGGGAAACCAGGCCGTGGCCGATGGCCCAGGTCTGGATCGCCAGGTCCAGCGGCACGATGCCGGCCTTGAAACGGCCCGCCCGCCGTCCCCGGTCGGCTGCCTGGACCAGGTACTCCAGCGTGGCGTCCGCGGCCTTGAGGTCCTCCAACTCGAAGTTCGCGTCGAACATGACCCGGTAGAGGTCGGGGTGCTCCAGCGCGTTCCGCAGGTAGGCGGCCATCAGCGCGGCGAGGTCGCGGACCGGGTCGGCCGAGAGTTCCACCGCCGCGAACCGCGCCGCCAGCCGGGTGAAGCCCTCCTGCCGCAGGGCCTGCCACATGCCGTCCA
The DNA here is from genome assembly GCF_009429145.1 of Amycolatopsis sp. YIM 10. GTDB lineage: Bacteria > Actinomycetota > Actinomycetes > Mycobacteriales > Pseudonocardiaceae > Amycolatopsis. The sequence continues at coordinate 7,340,066 of NZ_CP045480.1, forward strand.
TGCTGCCGAAGTGGGTGTAGACGGCCATCGTCGACACGGCGGTCCCGGCCACCAGCGAGCGCAGCGTGATCGGCTCGCGGGTGCGGAGCATCTGCGCGGCCCGTTCGATCAGCAGGGTGCGCACCGCTGGATCCTTCGACCTGGCCATGGGCCCAGATTACATAGCATAGCTTTGCTATAGAATGGGGTCACGAACCCCACCGGCGCACCACGAGGAGTCAGCACATGGCCATCAACCTGGTCGATCCCGCAGGACTGCCGAAGGTCGGCCTCTACCGGCAGGTGTCCATCGCCACCGGCTCGAAGCTGGTTTTTGTCGCCGGTCAGGTCGCCCGCGACGCCGACGGCGGCAAGGTCGGCGAAGGCGATTTCGCCACGCAGGTCGAGCAGTGCTACCTCAATCTCGGCACCGCGCTGGCCGAGGCGGGCGCCACCTTCGACGACGTGGCGAAGCTGACCGTCTACCTGGTCGACTGGACGCCGGAGAAGATGCCGCTGTTCGCCGAGGGCCTGGCCAGGGCGTCCGCGAAGCTCGGCGTCACGCCTTCGGCGCCGCTGACCGGCATCGGCGTCGCCGCGCTGGCCGAGCCCGACCTGCTGGTCGAAATCGAGGCCACCGCGGTCATCGACTGAGCGGGCCCAGACGCGCCCGTAGACGGTCCACATCGGACTCACGGTGCTGGTCGGCGAACATCGACAGCGCCGTGCGCCAGCTGGACCGCGCACGCTCGGCCTGCCCGGCGGCCGACAGGCTGTCCGCCAGTCGTTCCAGCGTGTCGGCGTAGTCGTAGAGCGCGCCGACGTCGTCGAAGCGGGCCAGTGCCTCGTCGTAGTGCGAGATCGCGTCGTCGTACCGGCCATCGAGGTGGGCGATGTAGCCGAGGCTGTCCAGCGTCCGCGCCTCCGCGTCGCGGTCTCCGTGACGGCGGCAGATCTCCAGCGCGTCCTCGCACCACCGCTGCGCCCGCGCGAGATCGCCGACTTTCGCCGCGTACCAGCCTGCCTGGTTGAGGGCGTGCGCCTCGCGCATCGGCACACCGAGGCCGCGCAGGATGTCCAGTGCGCTGATCCCGTGGTGCAGCGCGGTCGCGTCGTCGCCGTGGCGCTCGTGGACCCAGGCGAGTGCCTGGTGCACGTTGGCCTCCGCCGAAACGTCACCCGATTCGCGGCTCAGCGCCAGCGCGTCGTCGAGGTGCCGCGCGGATTCGGTGAGTTCACCGGCACGGGCGAGCGCGGCACCGAGCCGCCACGCGGCCAGGGCACGCTGATCGGGTTCGCCGGCGGTCGCCAGCGCGGCCCGCCACACCTCGAGCTGGTCCTCGGAATGTCCTTGCCGCCGCTGGAAAGTGTCCAGCGCCCAGGCCAGCCGCGACACCGCCGGAGCCCAGCCCCGTCGCGCGGCCGACGCCTGCGCCGCCAGCAGGCACGGGTATTCGGTGGTCAGCCAGGCCAGCGCCGTCGCTTCGTCCGTGATGGCCGGATCCGGTTCGGCCGGGCCGACGACGGCCGGGGTTTCGTACGGGTACAGCACACTTTCCGCCGCCAGACCGGACTTCGCGTAGTAGTCGATCGCGCGGCGCAGCGCCGGTGCCACGTCGTCCGGGTACTCGGCCTCGGCCGGCTCGGCGGCGTAGGTCCGGACCAGGTCGTGCATCCGGTAGCGGCCGGGCGCGTGCTGGCGCACCAGGTGCACGGTCTCCAGGTGCCGCAACAGTTCCCGCACTCGCGGCACGGGCAGCTCGAGCAACGCCGCCGCCGCGGGCAGGCCGATGTCGGGACCCGGCGCGATTCCCAGGAGTGCGAACGCCCAGGCGGCGTCGGGCGGCAGCACGCGGTACGAGGCGGTGAACACCGCACGCAGGCTCGTGCTCGCCTCCCCCGCGTCCCAGCCCTCAGCCGCCCGCAGTTCCTCGACCAGTGCGGCGAGCGGAAAGTCCGGGTGCACGGTGGCGCGGGCGGCGATGAGGCCCAGTGCCAGCGGCAGTCCGCCACACCACCGCAGGAGGTTGTCGACCGCACCCGGTTCCTCGCGCAGCCGTTGCTCGGACAGGTGGCGTGCGAGCAGCTCGCGCGCGTCGTCGTCGGGCAGAACTTCCAAGTCCAGCAAGGGAAATCCGTGCCCCGCGGCCAGTCCGGTGAGCCGGTGGCGACTGGTGATGAGCACGGCGCAGCCGCCGTTGCCGGGCAGCAGCGGGAGCACCTGCTCGGCATCGCGCGCGTTGTCCAGCACCACCAGCATCCGCTTGCCCGCCACCAGACTCCGGTAGAGCGCGGCCTGCGCGTCGGGTTCGGCGGGCGCGGACCCCGCCGGCACCCCGAGCGCGTCGAGGAACCGGCGCAGCACGATCGCCGGGGACACCGGCGGCCCGGCCGGATCGAACCCACGCAGGTCGGCGTACAGCTGCCCGTCCGGGAAGCGGTCGATCGCCCGGTGCGCCCAGTGCAGTACCAGCGTGGTTTTCCCGATCCCGGCCGCGCCGACGACCGCCAGCGCCGGGGCGTCCCCGGCGGCCAGTGCCTTGTCCATCCTGGCGAGCTGGTCGGCCCGGCCGGCGAACAACCGCGACACCGACGGCAGCTGGCGCGGAGTGGGCGCCCGCGTGGCGCTGACCGGTTCCCCGGCCAGCACCTGCTGGTGCAGTTTCCGCAGCAGCGGGCCGGGATCGGCGCCCAGTTCCTCGGCGAGCCGGTGGCGGATCTCCTGGTAGCGGCCGAGCGCGTCGGCCTGCCTGCCCGACCGGTAGAGCGCGAGCATGAGCTGCCCGGCCAGGCGTTCGTCCAGCGGGTGCGCGGCGGCCAGCTCCGGCAGCTCGGCCAGCAGCGCGTCGTGCCCGCCAAGGCGCAGGGCGAGGTCGTTGCGGTGCAGCACCGCCTGCCAGCGCTCCTGTTCCAGCGTCCGGCGGACGGATTCGACCCACTCCCCCTCCACGCCGCCGAGCGCCTGCCCGCGCCACAGCGCGAGCGCCGACTCCATCCGCGTCAGCGCTTCCTCGTCGTCCTGGTCCGCGGCACTCCGCACGAGCTGCCGGAACCGGTGCAGGTCGACGGAGTCCTCGTCGACCGGCAGCAGATATCCCCCGGCCGTGCGGTCGATGCCCGCGTGCACTTCGCCCAGCGCCTGCCGCAGCCGGTAGAGGTAGCCGTAGAGGGTGTTGCGTGCCTGACGCGGCGGGCCCTCGCCCCACACCCGCTCGATCAGCACGTCCAGCGCCTGCGGCCGGTTCGGCTCCACCAGCAGCGCCGCCAGCACGCAGCGCTGGCGCGCGTGGCCGAGGTCGACCGCGACACCGCCCGCCCGAGCCCGGACCTCACCCAGCAAGCCGAACTCCACGGACATCCGCCACCCCGCGATCCCAGACCGATCCCAGATTCATCCCAGCACCGCGGCGGACAATGCCCCGCTCCCCGCTCATCGCGCACGGAACCTGGATCGTTTCCGCGCGGCGGCGAAGCCGTGGCAGGCGCCGGCGCCTACCCTCGCGCTGCCGTCCCGGGCCGCCACGCTGACCGCCGGTGCAGGGTGAACCCCGCCGCGGCGAGATTGGCCGCGCTCACCGAGCCGGGGCGCGCTGTCGCCACCGCCCAGGCGCACCCCTCCGCCGCGGCCACGGCGAGACGATGCCGCAACAGGCACGGCTGCGCGCCGCGCCCGCGGTGTTCGAGCAACGTCGACGCCCCGCCGAGCACGGCGACCTCGTCGTGCAGGGTCATGCCCGCCGCGGCGATCGGCTTCCCGTCCTCGACCACGAGAAAGCGCCGCAGGGCGGGAATCGAGTGCTCGGCCGCGATGTACGCGGCGACCACCCCGTCCACCTGGTATCCGGCCAGCAGCACATCGAGGAACTCGTCACCGGCCTCGGCCACGCACGCCTCGGGTGGCTGCTCTTCGAGCCGCCGGACGGCCAGCACCCGATCACCGACCCGCGTCAACCCGGTCAGTTCGAGCTCGGCGGACGCCACCGCGGTCAGGTTCTCCGCGCGCACCAGTTCCGTCGCCGCGGCGGCGTTTTCCGGCGAGATGCCGGACACCGTCGAGAGAAAGCTCAGCGCGGGATCCGTGGCCAGCACCGCGAGCAGGCCCGCCTCCTCCCACACCCGGAAACGGCCCGGCACCCCGGCTTCCCGCGCCGCCGCGCAGGCCAGCCCCGCGCGGTGGTGCAGTGCCCGCTCCGCCCTGCCCAGTTCGGAAGTCATGCCTCCAGCATGTCAGCGGCCGAGTTCCAGGCGGGGAACGACCTCCTCGACCAGGACCTTGAGCTGGCGCCGCCAGTCCCACGAGGTGACGCGCAGGGTGGGGCTGGCCTCACCGGGGAACAGGGGGAAGACCCCATGGCCGCCGCATGCCGCCCTTCGTAGCGTTGCCGGATCGACGTGAGAGGGGCAACCCGATGGACCAGCGGGAAAGACCGGCGCTCCGGCTCGCCGGGGTGAGCAAGGTGTACGGCACCGCGGAAAACCCGGTGCACGCGCTGCGCGGCGCCACGCTCACCCTGGCCGCCGGGACCTTCACCGCGGTGATGGGCCCGTCCGGCTCGGGCAAGAGCACGCTGCTGCACTGCGCGGCCGGGCTCGACCAGCCGAGCGGCGGTGAGGTGTTCATCGACGGCACCCCGCTGACCCACGGCAGCGAGACGGCCATGACGAAGTTCCGCCGTTCGCGCGTCGGCTTTGTCTTCCAGCAGTTCAACCTCATGCCCGCGCTCACCGTCTGGCAGAACACCACGCTCCCGCTTCGCTTGGCGGGCAGGAAGATCGACCCCACCTTCGTCCGGGAAGTGCTGGTGCGCACCGGACTCGGCGACCGGACGGACCACCGGCCACCGGAACTGTCCGGCGGGCAGCAACAACGCGTCGCGATCGCGCGGGCGCTGGTGGCCCGTCCCCAGCTGATCTTCGCCGACGAACCCACCGGCGCGCTCGACACGCACACCGCCCGCGAGGTGCTCGCACTGCTGGCCGAATCCGTGCGCGTCCTGGGGCAGACCGTCGTTTTGGTCACGCACGACCCGGTCGCGGCAGCCTACGCCGATTCGGTCGTTTTCCTCGCCGACGGCCGGATCGTGGACCACCTGCACCGCCCGGCCGCGAAGGAGGTCGCCGAGTTGATGACGCGCCTGGGTGACCGGCAGCGCGCCATCGCGGTGGGTGAGTGAGCCGTGTTCCTCCTCGCCCTGCGCTCACTTCGGTACCGCACAAGCGGTTTCGTCGCCAGCTTTCTCGCGCTGTTCCTGGGCGCGCTCATCCTGATGACCTTTCTGTCCATGTTGGACACAGCGACCGGCGTCGACCAAACCTCGGCGAGCACGCTGAACCTGGTCGCCGCGGTGGTCGGCGGCTGGGGCCTGATCATCGTCGCCTTCGCCGTCGGCTCCACGCTGACCCTGCTGGTGCGCCAGCGGAACAAGGAAATGGCGTTGTTGCGCGCCATCGGCGCCACCCCCGCGCAGACGGTGCGGCTGATCGCCGGTGAGGCGGCGGTGGTCGCGGCCGTGGCCGGGCTGCTGGCGATCGTCCCGGCGATGTTCGGCGGCGAGGTGCTGCTGCGCCTGTTGATCGACACCGGCCAGGTCGCGCCGGGAACGGGCCACCGGTTCGGCGTCATGGCGCTGACCGTCGGCCTCGGCATCACGCTCACCGCGGCCGTGCTCGCGGCGGTGGCCGCCGCCCGCCGCGCGGCCGTGGTAACCGCGCGCCAGGCGATGCTCGCGGTGACCGCGAACCCGCGGATGAGCCGGACCCGGGTCGTGCTCGGGGTGCTGGTCCTGCTGGCCGGGCTGACCTGCGGGGTGCTGACCGCGACCGTGTTCGCCGGTGGCGGCCTGGCGGTGATGGCGGTCGCCGGGCAGGCGGTGATCCTGTCCTCGATCGGGCTCGCGGTGCTCTCCCCCGCGCTGGCCAGGGCGACGCTGGCGGTGGTCGGTCACCCGGTGCGCACGCTGACCGGGGTCGGCGGGTACCTGACCGTGCTCACCGTCCGGCAGCGGACCCGGCAGTTCGCCGACGGGCTGATCGCGGTCATCCTGTTCACCGGTATCGCCACCGGAACCCTGTACCTGCAGGCGATCGAGAACTCGGCGAAGGTGGTGCGGGCGCCGGAGCACAAGAGCATCGAGACGCTGAACTTCGTGGTGGTCGGCATGATCGCGCTGTTCGCCGCGGTGATGGTGGTCAACACCCTGGCCGCGGCGATCATCCACCGCCGCGCGGAGTTCGGCGCGCAACGCCTCGCCGGCTCGACCCCGCCGCAGGTGCTGGGCATGGTGAGCGTGGAGGGCGCGCTGCTCGCGGTGACCGGCATCCTGTTCGGCTCACTGGCCGCGGTGGCCGCCATCGTGCCGTACAGCATTCTGCGGACGGGCTCGGTGATCCCCGACCAGAGCCCGCTGATCTACGGGGTGATCGTCGCGATCGCGGCGCTGCTGACGCTTGGCACCAGCCTCGGCGCGGCCCGCCGCGCCATCCGGATGCCGGCGATCCAGGCGGTCACCGGCTAGTGACCACCAAGCATCGTCGCGGCGTAGGACGCGTAGACGGCGGCGCACCGGTGCAGCGCGGCCTCGTCGACGTACTCGGCGGGGCCGTGCGAAACGTCCAGCCGCCCGGCACCGTAGGCGAACGCGGGAATGCCGAGCTGGGCGTACCACCGGATGTCCAGGATGCCTTCGCACCTTTCGAACCGCGCGGGCGTGCCCTCGACCTCGCCGACGCACCGAGCCAGCGCGACCGCGGCCGGATGCGTCGGCGACGTGCCCGCGGGCGGCTGCAACTGGGTCACTTCGACCGACACGTCGGCGCCGATCTCCGCGGCGGCACCCTCGATGAGGCCGGTCAGGCGCTTCAGCTCGGCGTCGAGGTCCTCCTCCGGCTGGTACCGGGTGTCGACGGTGAAGAACGCCGCGCCCGGCACGACGTTGAAGTTGGACCCGCCACCGGCCAGTCCGCCGACCACGACCATGTTGTCCCGCGCGGCCATCTCGGCGGCGTACGCCTCGACCGGACGGGCCACGTGTAACAGGTGCGCAAACGCGTTCACCCCGGTGTTCGCCTGCCCGACGTGGGCTTCGCGGCCCCGGATGTCGACCCGCAGCGAGATCGCGCCGCACGCCTCGTGCCAGATCCGGCCGCCGCTCGGTTCGGCGGTCACCATGGCCACGGCACGCGGGTCGGCCAGCTCCGCGGCCCGCAGGTGCCCGGCGCCCGCGACACTGCCGGTTTCCTCGTCGCACACCAGGTGCAGCACGATCCGGCCGTCGCCGAGCAGGCCGAGTTCCCGCGCGGCCGCGGCACCGTAGAGCATGCTGACCAGGCCGCCCTTCATGTCCGCGGTGCCACGGCCGATCAGCCTGCCGTCCCGGCGTTCGAGGGTGAACTGACCGCGGTCCTGCACCGGGACGACGTCGAAATGGCCGTGGAAGTACAGCAGCTCCTCCCCCGCGCCCGCGGTGCCGCGCACCACGGCCGGTTCCTCCAGCTCACCCGACGGCGCCAGCTCGATGACCTCCGGCGCCAGCCCCAGCCGCGTCATCGCGTCGCGCAGCAGGCGCGCGCACGTGCCGAGATCACGGCCCGGCGGGTTCTCCGTTTCGACGGCGACCAGTTCGGTGAGCAGCTCCACCATCTCGTCGGCGCGCGGTTCGAGCCAGGCCCGGATCGCGTCGTGCATCCGTTCCCCTTCGCGCTAGGCTGTGGCACACAGAAGTTACGATACGTCCAATCTAGGGAACAATGGATACCCGGTCAACGTCGGCTGCCGCCGCCCGTCACCTGGCCGAGACGGTTCGTGGCCACCGCAAGGCGCGCAACCTGTCGCTCGGCGAACTGGGCAGGCTCACCGGCCTGTCCAAGACCAGCCTCGCCCGGATCGAGGCCGGCGAGGGCAATCCGTCGCTGGAAACCCTGTGGCAGCTGGGGCACGCGCTCGGCCTGAGCGTCGGGCAGCTGATCGAGCGGTCCGGCGCCACGCCCGCCCGGCTCCAGCGCGCCGGCGAGGGCACGATCGTGGAGTCCACCGGCGGCATGCGCGGGCGACTGCTCCAGACCGACCACAGCCACCACCGCACCGAGGTCTTCGAGCTGGTGCTGCCGCCCGGCGCCCGCTTCGAAAGCGACCCGCACGAGCCGGGCACGCGGGAGCTGGTCCACTGCGTCGGCGGCGCCGTGAGCTGCGGCCCGGCCGGGCACCTGCTCGACCTGACGCCCGGTGACACCGCGCACTTCGACGGCGCCGCGTCGCACGTCTACGCCGCCGGGCCGGACGGGGGACGCGCGCTGTTGGTGATGAGCTACCCGCCGAATCCGGGTGGTTGACCCGAACGCCGTTCTCCCGCATGGTTCCCGCAGCCGAAATCGGTGTTGACCATGCGGAAGGGGCTGGAATGATCAGGTTTTTCCGTGTGTCGGGCGGCAGCCACCCGGCCGTTGTCCGACCGGCCGCACAACGGCGGAACCCGGTTTGCGGCTGGGCCGGAGTGATCTGCCCGGAACACGGGTTCGCGCTGGCCACCACCGCGGACTGGACCTGGTGCACGATCCAGGACTGCGGCCGATTTTGGCTGGGTGACCACCAAAACGACTGCCCGGAACCGGCGGCGGTGCTGCTGACCGGCACCGAGGGCGGCGACCGGCTGCTCTGCGCGGCGCACGCCGAGCGAGCCGGCCGGGAACTCGCCGAGCACCACCCCGGCACGCGGTACGACCAAGCGGGCTAAGGCTGTCCATTGTGGACACTTTCACCCCGGTCGCGAGGATGATCGGGCAACGTCCCGCGACCGCTCGGGCACGCTCCGCACCCGGCTGTTGTCCCGGCGGCCGGGCTTGCCTTCACTACGAACATGGCCGATCCCCTGTTCGCCGAGAAGCGCGGGCCGGTCGACGTGGCCACCGGAGAGGTGGTACTGGCACAGGCCGATCTCACCCTCACCGGCCGCCCGGACCTGGTACTCCGCCGCACCCATCTCTCGTCCTATCGCGCCGGCCGCTGGTTCGGCGCGTCCTGGGCGTCCACTTTGGACCAGCAACTGCTGGCCGACGAGCTGCACCTGCGCCTGTTCACCGCCGACGGCCGGGTGCGGTGTTACCCGCACCCCACCGGCGCGGACGCCGTGTTCCCGCTGACCGGTCATGGCCACCCGCTACGACGGCACGCCGACGGCGACCGCGTCGAAACCCCGGACGGCGTCCTGCTGTTCGAACCGGGGCACGGCCCCGGCGGCCGGCGCCTGCTGGCCATCGAGCACCCTGGCACCCCACCGGCCACCATCGAGTACACCGACGGCGGCGCGCCCGCCGTGCTGCGCGGCGCCGCTGGCCAGGAGGTCCGGTTCACCACCGCGGACGGCCGGATCACCGGCATCGACGTCGTCGGCGACGGCATCACCACCGCCGTGGTGCGCTTCGGTTACAACAAGCTCGGCCAGCTCGTCCAGGTGGCCAATGCCGGTGGCCCGCCGATGTTGCTCGACTACGACCTCAGCGACCGGCTCATCGGCTGGCAGGACCGCGTCGGCACCTGGTACCGCTACGCCTACGACGCCGGCGGGCGCTGCGTGCGGACCATCGGCGCCGACGGCTTCTTCTCCGGCGCGTTCGCCTACGACGACGCGCGCCGCGCCACGCTGCACACCGACGCGCTCGGCCACACCACCGAGTTCCGGTTCGACGAAGCGGGCAGGCTCACCGAGGAGGTCGACCCGCTCGGTGGCCGCCACGGCTACAGCTGGGATCAGCGGGGCAGGCTGTTCTCACGCACCGACCCGCTGGGCCGGACCACGCTGTTCACCTACGACGAGGCGCTGACCGGCCTCATCAGGCCGGACGGCTCGGTGGTCTCCTACTCCCCGGACACCCTCGAAGTGTCCACTGAGGACGTACGACGTTCCTACGCTTCAGTGCCCGATCCGCCGGCCGAGCCGGTCGGGGTCGCCGTGCCGTGGCGCGCCACCGGGCCGGACGGCCCGTTCGCCGACGAGCCACCGGACGACGACCCGTCCGCCGAACGCGACGCCTTCGGCAGGCCACGCACCGCCCGGACGGCGTCCGGCGCCACGGTCGGGCTCGGCTGGACCGTGGCCGGGCACCGGGCGGTGCGGCAGGGACCGCTGGGCAGGCGCGACGTGTGGCGGTTCGACGCCGAGGGCAACGCGGTCGAGCACCGCGACGCGGCCGGGCAGGTCTCGCGGCGACGCTACGGCCGGTTCGGGCTGCTCATCGCCGAGATCGACGCCGACGGCGGGCGCACCACCTACACCTACGACGGCCGGGCGCGGCTGACCTCGGTGACCAATCCGGTGGGGCTGACCTGGCGCTACGCCTACGATCCGGCGGGGCGCCTGATCGAGGAGGAGGACTTCGACGGCCGCCTGATCAGCTTCGACTACGACGTGGCCGGGCAGCTGACCCGGCTGACCAACGGCCTCGGCGAGGTCACCGAGTTCCGCTACGACCGGCTCGGCAACCTGGTGGAGCAGCGCACGGCCGAGGACGTCACCACCTACGCCTACGACCCGCTCGGCCGCCTGGTGCACGCGGCGAACCGGGATTCCGTGCTGGAGATAAGCCGGGACGCGCTCGGCCGGGTGCTCATCGAGTCGGTCAACGGCCACGAGGTGCGCTGGCGCTACGACGACGAAGGCACGCACCGGCGCACACCGTCCGGTGTGGACAGTTCGTGGCGGCCGGACAGCCTGGCCCTCGCCGGGCACGAGATCCGGATCGAGCGCGACGCGGCCGGCCGGGAACGCACCCGGTTCGTGGACGGGCTGCGTGTGCTCGCGCAGCGGTTCGACGCCGAGGACCAGCTCGTCGAGCAGGTGCTCGCCCACGGTGAGCAGGTGCTGAAGAAGCGCGAGTTCACCTACCGGATCGATGGCCGGCTGATCGCCGTCGACGACTCGGTGGGCGGCCCGACCCGGCTCCGGCTCGACGCGCTCGGGCGGGTCACCGAGAGCACCGGCCCGCGCGGCACCCGGCGGTACCGGTACGACGCCGCGGGCAACATCACCAAGGCCGGTGCGGAAACCCGGACCTACCACCGCAACCAGCTGCTCGAAGCGGGCCGCACCCGGTACACCGCGGACCGGCAGGGCCGCGTCACCGAGCGCTGGTCGGCCGATGGTGCCTGGACCTTCACCTGGGACCGGCTGGACCGGCTCACCGAACTGACCACCCCGGACGGCGCGCGGTGGACCTACTCGTACGACGCGCTCGGCAGGCGGTTCGCGAAGCAGCGGTGGGTGTCCGGCGCGGTGGTGGAGGAAACGCGGTACGCCTGGAGCGGCACGGAGATCGTCGAACGGGACGGCACGGATTCGGTGGTGACCTGGGCGCACGACCGCGATGGCCGGCTGGTGGCCCAGTCCTCGCCAGGCACGTTCAGCTCGATCGTGACCGACGCCGACGGAAGTCCCACCGAACTGCTGGACGGCGATGGCACGCTGCGCTGGCAGTCCTGCGCCTGGGACGCCCCGTGCTGGGACGCCGATGCGGAAAGCGGGCTGCACCACCACTTCGACCGGTACTTCGACCCGGGCATCGCGCGGTACCTCAGCCAGGATCCGCTCGGCCTGCGGCCAGGCCCCAACCCGGTCGCCCGCCACCCGGCCCAGGCACGCGGGTCCGCCAGTGCCGTCCCGCATCGGCCCGGGTCCGGGTACCACCGCGGGGTCGCCGTCCACCCCCGGACGGGCGGCGGCGGGTAGGGTCGCGGACATGGGAGTTGCCACTGACGAGCGCCAGGCGTTGTGCGGGCTGTTCGAGGAGTTGGGGCCCGACGCGCCGACGTTGTGCGAGGGGTGGCGCACCAGGGACCTCGCCGCGCACCTGGTCGTGCGCGAGCACCGGCTCGACGCGGCGGCCGGGATCCTGGTGCCGTTCCTCGCCTCCCACACCGAATCCGTCCAGCGGCGTTATGCCACCGAGCCGTGGGAGAAGCTGGTCGACCGGGTGCGCTCCGGCCCGGCCTTGCTCTGGCCCACCCGGCTGCCCCCGCTCAACGAACTGGTCAACAGCGCCGAGTTCCTCGTCCACCACGAGGACGTGCGCCGCGGCCAGGAAGGCTGGGAACCCCGCCCGGCCGAGGCCGCGCGGGACGCCGCCGCCTGGCGTTCGGTGCGGGCGATCGCCAAGCTCACCCTGCGGAACTCACCCGTCGGAGTGCTGCTGCGCGCGCCCGGCCACGGTGAGGTGGTCCTCAAGGGCCCCGACCCCGTCACGCTCACCGGCGGACCGCTGGAAATCCTGCTCTTCGCCTTCGGCCGAGACGCCGTACGCCTCGAATTCGACGGTGAACTCACCGCCATCGCCCGACTGAAGTCACTCAGCCGCGGTCTCTAGCTTTCCGCGAGTGCCTGTGCGGCGCGCAGGAAAGCCGCCCGGTCGGTGGCGGGCAGGCCGGCGAGCAGTTCGTCCTCGTGCGCCTGGATCTGCTTCTGCGCGCCCCGCCGCCGGGCGCGTCCCTCGTCGGTGATCGCCAGCACTCGCACCCGCCGGTCCGCGGGGTCCGGGTCCCGGCTGATCAGCCCGGCTTCCTGCAGTTCGTCCAGCGTCCCGATGATCCGCGTCTTGTCCGCGCCGATCGCGCGCGCGAGCGCGGCCTGCGTGCGCACCGGGCCGTCGTCGAGCGCGCTCAGCACCACGTAACCCCACATGCTCAAGCCGTGCTCCGCCAGCACCGGCGCCTCGGCCGCCATCAGCCGGCGCATCAGTCCGCCGAGCATCGCCGCCAGGTCCGGCCGGGTGCGCTCCGCCATGCGCTGACCCTAACCTCCTTGACCAACCGTAAGCATGTGTAGATGATGTGCACATGCCTATCAACGAGCTCCGCATCCTCGACGCTCTCGCCACCAGTGCCAGCCTTGATCTCGTCGACCGCGTCGAACCCGCGGACCTGGCCAAACCGACACCCTGCGAGGCCTGGACCCTGCACGGCCTGCTCGCGCACATGACCACCCAGCACCTCGGCTTCGCCGCCGCGGCGGGTGGTGACGGGGACCCGGAGAACTGGAAGCTGGTCCCCCTCGGCGACGACCCCGCCGCCACCTACCGCGATTCGGTGAACAAGGTGCTGAACGCCTTCGCCGCCGACGACATCGCCGACCGCAAGTTCCCGCTGCCCGAGTTCACCACCGAGTTCACCTTCACCGCCGAGCAGGCGATCAGCTTCCACTTCGTCGACTACGTGGTGCACTCCTGGGACGTGGCCCGCACGCTCGGCCTGCCGCTCACCTTCCAGCGGGAGGTGCTCGACGCCGCGGCGCGCATCGCCGAGATCGTCCCGGATGGACAGTCACGCCTCGCTCCCGGCGCGGCCTTCGGTCCCGCCGTCGCCGCCGACGGACTGTCCGGTTTGGACCGGATCGTGGCGCTGCTCGGCCGCTCGCCCAGCTGGGCGCCGAACGGTTCCCGGTGAAGGTCGGAGGGCTGTCGCGAGAGCGGCGAAGGCGCACGTAACAACGAGCCCGGCCCAGCCGGGCAGCGGGAAGTAGCCCGCCGAAGGGGAATAGTCCGCCAGCACCTGCGGGAACTCTTCGGCGGTCTGCAGCACGGCGAACCCGGCGGCGGGCGTGACGCGCAGCAGCCAATCTCCCACTTCGGCGGGCAGCACGAGCGCCAGGACGTACGGCACCACCGTCACCGCCGCCGTGATCAGCCAGGACCGCAAAGCATGCGCCAGCACCGCGATCGCCCCGGTCAGCAAGCCGACACCGAGGATCACCCGCACCCAGATGAGCGCATCGACCGGAAGCACGGTGCCACCGGCGATCCGCGTGGCCAACACGCCTGCCGGAAGCGCCAGCCCGGCGGCGAGCAGTCCGGCGAAAAACCCCGCACCGCCGACAGCGACAACGCGTCCGCCCCGAAACCGGCCCGCGAAAGCGAGAAGCCCAGTACCAGGGCGGAACCTGGCGGCCACCACGATCACCACCAGAATCAGCACGGGCAGCCCGAGCAACGCTCTTTCGAGCGAGGCTCCGCCGATCGTGCCGACCGGGCCGACATCCCCGGAACCGGTCACCGTGACCACGCCGTTCTCCAGGGTGAGCCCGGGTGCCCGGTGCAGGCGTTCCCAGTCGGTGGTCCCCATTTCGCCGATCGTGCTGCCGGTCCAGTCCACCTCGGCCGCACCGGTCACGGTGATCTGGTCGAAGGATGCGGTCGCCTGGGTGAACCGGACCTGGGCACCGCCCTCCCCGCTCAGGGTCAGGTCACCGGGCGAAGCGGTGAAGAATCCTACTTGGACAGTGGCGGGCAGGCCCTCCAGCACGGCGGTGCCGACCGGTGTCCAGCTGAGGCCGTCGGCCGACTCGTAACCGGTGATCGTGTCGCCGGACCGGGTCAGCCGCAGCCAGCTCGCACCGGCGACGCTGCCCGCGGTGTCGTGCTCGTAGTCGTACTGCATCCGCACACCGTGGCTGCCGGTGAACATCAGCGCGGCGTAGGACGAACCCGGGGTGAGCCCGTCCTTCACCATCAGGCCCGCCTTCGCCCACGGCACCAGGCCCTCGGTGATCCGGTCGTGGTCCGGTGGCGGATACGTGATCACCCCGGACATCGAGGCGAGCCGGGCAGTGACGCTGCCGTCTGTCCCGAGTGGACGGTGCGCGAAGGCGAACTGGTCGCTGACCGCGCGTCCGTCCGGTCCCACCGGATCGCTCGGGCAGGCGACCTCGACCGTGCCCACACTGCACGTCGACCTATCGGCCACCGCCGGGAGCACGCCCGCCAGTACGGTCAGAAGCACGGCGCCGAGTAACGCGAAGAGTTGTTTTCGTTGCACGGCTCCGGTCTACGGGCCGGGCCATAACACCGGCCGAACCGCCGCTGTCACGCCGTTGTTAGGTCCCGCCGGTCATGCTGGTGCCATGGGCAAGCCACAACGAACGGTCCGGCTGCGCTTCACCGTTCTCTACGCCTCGCTGTTCCTCGTCTCCGGCATCGGCCTGCTGGTGCTGACCAACCTGTTCACCGTCACCGCCCCGGCGGACTTCCCCGAGCAGCTGGAGGTGGTGCGGGCGCGGCAGTTGCTGGCGGGCTCGCTGATCGCGCTCGGGGTGATGCTGGTGGTTTCGGTGCTGCTGGGCCGGTTCGTCGCCGGGCGGGTGCTGCGCCCGCTGCGCACCATCACCGCCGCGACCCGGCGCATCACCGCCGAGAACCTGCACGAGCGGCTGGCCGTGCCCGGTCCGGCCGACGAGGTCAAGCACCTCGCCGACACCATCGACGACCTGCTGGAACGCCTGGAGGCGTCCTTCGCCGCGCAACGCCGGTTCGTCGCGAACGCCTCACACGAGCTGCGCACCCCGCTGGCGACCATGCGCGCTTCCCTGGACGTCGCGGAGGCGAAGCCGGAACCGCGGCTCGACCACCAGCTGGCCGAGCGCTTCCGCACCGAACTCGACCGGGTCGACCAGTTGCTGGAGGGCCTGCTCGCGCTGGCCCGCGTCCAGCACGGCGCCTTTGCCGACCAGGGCGAAGTTTCCCTGCGCGACCTGGTCACCGAAGCGCTCCGCGCCCGCGAGACCGACATCGCGGCGAAGGACCTCAAGGTCGAGCGGGAGCTGGGCGAATCGCGGGTCCACGGCAGCCCGGCGCTGCTGTCGCGGCTGGTGGCGAACGTGCTCGACAATGCGATCGTGCACAACGAACGCGGTGGCTGGATCCGGGTCACCACCGGCGACAACGGGTTCGAGGTGGAGACCGGCGGCGCGGTGCTCGACCAGGCCGACGTGGACCGGCTCGCCGACCCGTTCCGGCGGCTCGCCGCCGATCGGACCACTTCGGACGGTGGCAGCGGGCTCGGCCTGTCGATCGTCGCGGCGATCGCGGAGGCACACGGGCGCCGTCTCCGGCTGAAAGCGCGCTCTGACGGCGGATTGCGGGTGACGGTATGAGGGTGCTGGTGGTCGAGGACGCGCGGGCGCTCGCCGACGTGATCGCCGAAGGGCTGCGGGACCAGGGCATGGCCGTCGACCTCGCGTACGACGGCCACACCGCGGCGGCCAAGCTGGACCTCCACCCGTACGAGGTGGTGGTGCTCGACCGGGACCTGCCCGGCATCCACGGCGACGTGCTCTGCGGGCTGATCACCGAGCGCGAGGACCGGGCGATGGTGCTGATGCTGACCGCGGCCGGCTCCCCGGTCGAGCGGGTCAGCGGGCTCACCCTCGGCGCCGACGACTACCTGGCCAAGCCGTTCCACTTCCCCGAACTGGTGCTGCGGATCCGGGCGCTGGCCCGCCGCCGCCCGTCCGCCCGCGCCCGGATCCTGCGCGCCGCGGGCATCGAACTCGACCCGATCCGGCGCACCGCCACCCGCGACGGCCGTCCGCTCGACCTCTCGGTCAAGGAGTTCAACCTGCTCACCGCGCTGCTCCAGGCCGGGCCCGCCTGGAGCAGCACCGAGGAACTGCTGGACCGGGTCTGGGACGAGCACACCAATCCGTTCACCAACACGGTCACCGTGACCATCGGGCGACTGCGGCGGAAGCTCGGCGATCCGCCGGTGATCACCACGCTGCCCGGCGCCGGTTACCGGCTCACCGATCCGGGCGGGTCTCCTTGAGATCGCCCGCCTTCACCCCGGTCAGCAGCAGGACCACGGCGAGCAGCACGATGCCGGCGCTGATCTGCAGGCCGAGCGAAAGGCTGCCGGTGGCCGACTGGATGAAGCCGAGCAGCGAGGGCGAGGCGGCCGCGGCGAAGGAACCCATCGAGGTCACCACGGCGATGCCGGTGGCCGCGGCCCGGTCGGTCAGGTAGATCGACGGGATCGAGTAGAACACCGTCAGCCCGGAGTAGTGGGCCGCCGCCATGATCGCCAGCAGCAGGATCACCACCACCACGTTGCCGCCGGAGACCGACAGCGCCAGCATCGCGAACGCGGCCACGATCCAGCTGGTGGCCGCGTGCCAGCGGCGTTCCAGCGTCCGGTCGGAGTGCCGCCCGACCACCAGCATCACCACGATGCCCAGCAGCGGCGGGATGGCCGAGAACAGCCCGAGGTTCAGCACGTCGCCGACCCCGGCGTCGGCGATGATCCGCGGGGTCCAGTACGAAACCGCGTTCGCCAGCGTGTAGGCACCGCAGGCACACAGGCCGAGGATCCACACCTTGGTGTCGCGCAGGGCGACCAGCAGTCCCCCGTGTGCTTCGGCATGGTCCGCCACGTCGCCCTTGCGTCGCCGGTCGGCTTCCAGGTCGGCGCGCACGGCGGCCTTCTGCGCGGGCGTGAGCCACTTCGCCTGCTCGGGTTCGTCGGCGAGGAAGAACAGCACCAGCACGGCCAGCAGGATCGGCGGCACGCCTTCGAGCAGGAACAGCCACTGCCAGTCGGCCAGCCCGCCGACCCCGCCGAAGGTGTGCATGATCCAGCCGGACACCAGCGAGCCGAGCACCCCCGAAACCGGCACGCCGATGAAGAAGACCGCGGTCATCCGGGTGCGGCGGGCCGAGGGGAACCAGCGCGAGAGCAGGTAGAGCGCGCCGGGGAAGAACCCGGCCTCGGTCACGCCCAGCAGGAACCTGGCCAGGTAGAAGGTGAGTTCGTCCTGCACGAACATGGTCGCGACGGTCACCACGCCCCACGAGGCCATGATGCGGACGAGCGTCTTGCGCGCGCCGATCCGCGCCAGCAGCGCGTTGCTCGGCACCTCGAACAGGATGAACCCGACGAAGAACAGGGTCACGCCGAGGCCGTAGACCGCGGGCCCGAAGCCGAGGTCGCGCTTGAGGCCCTGCTGCGCGATACCGATGTTGGTGCGGTCGATGAAGCTGACCACGTAACAGATCACCAGCAGCGGCATCACGCGCAACGCGATGGTCCGGTAGGTCGCCGGCCGGTCGACGGCGGCGTCCGGCCGTTCGGTGGCGGATGGGGGTTCGGCCACGACTGCGACTCCTTTGTCCGGCGGGCGGTGGCGCGATCAGTGTTGGCGTCAGGTGTTGAGTTTGTCAACACCTGTGACCGGCCAGCTACCATCTGCCCATGAGCGAACGCGCGGACGGACGCGACCTGGTACCGATCTCCGCACTCCTGTCCTACCGCCTCTCCCGCACCTCGTCGGCGATGTCGAGGAGCGCGGCGCTGCGCTACAAGCGCGAGTTCGACGTCAGTCTCGGCGAGTGGCGCGCGATCGCGCTCATCGCGGCCGACCCGACGCTGACCCTGAACCGGCTCGCCCGCCGGGCCGGACTGGACAAAGCGCAGATGAGCCGGGTGGTCAGCCGGTTGACCGAGCGCGGACTGGTGAACCGGACGGCGGGTTCGGGCCGGACGTCGCAGCTCGCGCTGACCGAGGAGGGCACCCGCGTCTACCGCGGCCTGATCACCGCGGCGAACGAGCGCGACGCGGCCTTCCTGGCGATCCTGTCCGACGAGGAGGCCACCGTGCTGCAGAGCGCGCTGGACAAGCTGGCCGAGCTGGCGCTGACCGTCGAGCAACGTGAGCGCGCGCACGCCGACCAGCCCTAGTGTTGACTTTATCAACATAGCCGCGTAGTTCTGGAGCCACCGAAGAGGAGGTGGCCCGCTTGCCCGGCTCGACGACCGACGCCGTCACGATCTGCGAGTGCTTCGCCCGTGACGGGCTCCAGCACGAACCGGTCCCCCTGCCGACCGCGACCAAGATCGCGTTGCTGAACTCCTTCGTGGACACCGGTTTCCGGCGGATCGAGGCGACCAGTTACAGCCATCCCGCGCGGGTGCCCGGTTTCTCCGACGCCTCCGAGGTGCTCGCGGGCGTCGACCGCCGCGAAGGGGTCGCGTTCAAGGCGACCTGCCCGAATCCGCGAGCGGTGTCCCGCGCGCTCGCGGACCTCGACGCCGGGCACGGCGCGGAGGAACTCAGCCTGCTGGTCTCGGCCACCGAGAGCCACACCGAACGCAACCTCCGCACCGATCGCGACGGCCAGTGGGCGCGTGTGACCGAGATGGTCCGGCTCGCCGGTGGCCGGTTCCGCCTGGTCGGCGTGGTCTCGGTGGCCTTCGGCTGCCCGTTCGAGGGTGCCGTCGACCCGGGCCGGGTGGCCGAGGACGTGGCCCGGTTCGCCGAACTCGGCGCGTCGATGGTCACCCTGGGCGACACCACCGGCGTGGCCACCCCCGGCGCGGTCCGCGCGATGTTCACCCGGCTCGGCCGTGCACACCCCGGATTGCCGGTCATCGCGCACTTCCACAACACGCGTGGCACCGGCATCGCGAACGCGGTCGCCGCGCTGGAGGCAGGCTGCCGCCACTTCGACACCGCGTTCGGCGGCGTCGGCGGGCACCCGTCGACCATCAGCTACGGCGCCGGGCTCACCGGCAACGCCTGCACCGAGGACCTGGTCAGCCTGTTCGACGCGATGGGCGTGGAAACCGGGCTCGACCTCGACCGGCTGGCCGCGGCCTCGGCCGCCTGCGAACGCGCGCTCGGCCGCCCGCTGCACAGCATGGTCGCCCGCGCCGGCTTCAACCCCCAGGAGACCCCGTGAACGTGCTGCTGACCGAGGACCACGGCCCTGTCCGGGTTCTCACGCTGAACCGGCCGGACAAGCTGAACGCACTGGACACCGCGCTGACCCGGGCACTCGGCGACGCACTGGCCGTCGCCGATCGCGAGGCACGGGCCGTGGTGCTGACCGGCAACGGACGCGGGTTCTGCGCGGGCGCCGATCTCGGTGAGTTCTCCTCGCTCACCCCGGACCAGCCCGACGCGGTACTCGAACGCGCCGCGCTGACCGCGCGGCTCCAGACGCAGATGCAGGGCATGTCGGTGCCGGTGGTCGCCGCGGTGCGCGGCGCGGCCGTCGGCGGCGGGGCCGGGCTGGCGATCGGGGCGGACATGACCGTCGCGGGCACCGACCTGAAGTTCGGTTATCCCGAGTTGAAGCACTCGATCGTGCCCGCGCTGGTGATGACCGGGCTGGTTCGGCACCTCGGCCGCAAGCTCGCGTTCGAGCTGGTGAGCACCGGCCGCCTGCTCACCGCGGCCGAAGCCGCCGAACACGGGCTGGTCAACCGCGTGGTCGAACCCGATGACGTCGTCGAAGTGGCGCTGGAGATCGCGCGGCGCTGGGCCGAGGTCGAGCCGCGCGCGATCGCCGCCGCGAAGGACCTCTTCTACCGGGTTGCCGACCTGCCGACCGAGGCCGCGATGCGGGCCGGTCGGGACGTCAACGCGCTGATGCGGGGGTTCCGCCGATGACCGGCTCGACCGGACCGCTCGACGGCATCACCGTGCTGGACTTCTCGCGCGTGCTCGCCGCCCCGCTCGCCACCCAGATCCTGGCCGAACTCGGCGCCACGGTGGTCAAAGTGGAGCGACCGGGCACCGGTGACGAGACCCGCGGCTTCGAACCCCGCCTGCCGCACGGGGAAAGCGGGTACTTCTTCGCGTTCAACCGGGGCAAGCGCTCGGTGACGCTGGACCTGAAGGACCCGCGCGGGCAGGCCGTGGCCCGGCGGCTGGCGGCCCGCGCCGACGTGGTCGTGGAGAACTTCCTGCCCGGGACACTGGACCGGCTCGGGCTCGGTCACGCCCAGCTCTCCCAGGAAAATCCGGACCTGGTGTACGTGTCGGCGACCGGCTTCGGGCAGACCGGCCCGGATCGCGCGCGCAAGGGCTACGACACGGTGTTCCAGGCGCTGTCCGGGGTGATGGCGATGACCGGTGAACCGGACGGGCCACCGTCGAAGGCCGGGGTCCCGGTGGCGGACCTGACCTCGGGGCTCTGGGTGACCATCGCCGTGCTCGCCGGTCTGGCCGGGCGCCGGGGCCGACACCTCGATGTGTCCATGATGGACGTTCAGCTCAGCCTGCACGCGCTGAACGCCGCCCGGTTGTTCGCACTGGACGAGGATCCGGCGCGCACCGGCACCGAGCACCCCGGTCGCGTGCCGTCGGCGGCGTTCCAGGCCGGTGACGGGCAGTGGCTGCACATCAGCGGCAGCGACCAGCACTGGCTGCCGCTGTGCGAAGTGCTCGGCCTCGCCGAGCTGGCGTCGGATCCCTTGCTGCGCGACAACTCCGGCCGGGTGGAACACCGCGATCGGGTGATGAAGGCGATGCGTGGCGCGATCGCCCAGCACGATCGGGACGCGCTGGTGAAGGAACTGCGCGCGGCCGGCGTGCCGGTCGGCGCGGTGCGTTCGGTGCGCGAGGCGCTGTCCGATCCGCACGCGGTCGCGCGCGGTGTGGTCGGCGAGTTCGACCACCCGACCGAGGGGCGGTTCCCGGCGCTGCGCACGCCGTTGCGCGAGACTGCCGGGGAGCCCACGGCCATCGGTGTGCCACCGCTGCTCGGTGCCGACACCGACGACGTGCTGGCGGGCCTGGCCGGGCTCACGGCGGACGAGATCGAGGGCCTGCGGGCCGCGGGGGTGATCTGAGATGGGTGACCGGGTCCGGCTCGGGGTCACCGACGGCATCGCGCACGTCGAACTGACCCGGCCCGAGGCGCGCAACGCGGTCGACCTGCCGATGTGCACCGAGCTGTGTGAGGCGTTCGAGGAGGTCGACGCCGACGAGGACGTCCGCGTGGTGCTGTTGAGCGCGCACGGTCCGGTGTTCTGCGCGGGCGCCGATCTCAAGGAGCGCACCGGCAAGGACGCGGCCTGGGTGCGGCGGCGCCGGGTCGCCTCGTTCGCCGCCTACGCCGCGATCGAGCGGTGCCGCCGTCCGGTGGTCGCGCTGGTGCAGGGCGCCGTGGTCGGGTCCGGCGGGGAGATCACCCTGGCCGCCGACTTCGCGATCGCCGCGGAGGGCACGGTGTTCCGCTTTCCCGAACCGCACTGGGGCACGGTCGGCGCCACGCAACGGTTGCAGCGGGCGATCGGCAAGCGCAAGGCCAAGGAACTGCTGTTCACCAACCGCCCGCTCGACGCAGCCGACGCGCTGCGGCTGGGGATCGTCACGCAGGTGGTCGCGCCGGACGCGCTGGCCTCGACCGGTGCCGAGACCGCGCGAGACATCGCGAAGGCGCCGCCACTGGCCATCGCGCTGACCAAGCGCGCGGTCGACCTCGGCGGCGAAACCGATCTGGACCGCGGCATCCGCATCGAGATGTCCGCCATCGAGCAGTGCCTCGCCGATGGCGGATGGCGTGACGGCGTGGCCCGGTTCACCAACGGAGACGGCCGATGATCCCCTTGCGCACCGCCTGCCCGCTCACCACGCACGAGGCGCTGGCGCGAGCGGCCCTGCTCGCACCCGACGTCGAAGCCGTGGTGACGGCCGAAGAGCGGATCACCTACGGCGAACTGGCCGCGGCGGTCGGCCGCGTCCGCGACGCGCTCGTGACCGCCGGGATCGGCCGCGGCGACCGGATCGGGCTGTGCCTTGGCAACGGGCCCGACTGGGTGGCGCTGTTCCTGGCGATCGGCTCGGTCGGCGCGATCGCCGTCCCGGTCAACACCCGGTTCACCGCCGGCGAAGTGCACTACACGCTTTCGCACGCCAAGGTCAGCACGTTGTTCACCGCCGATCGGGTGCTCAGCTCCGACTTCGCCGGAATGCTCGGGGAACTGGACCTGCCCGAACTGAAGTCGATCGTCATGCTGGGCTCGGACGTGCCCGCGTACGCGACTTCGTGGGAGTCGTTCCTGGAGGCGGGCTCGGGCCGGAACGCCGAACCCACCGCCGTCGCCGACGATCTCCTGCTCGTGCAGTACACCTCCGGCACGACCGCGCGGCCCAAGGGTGTGCTGCTGACGCATCGGAGCATGTGCGCGGACGCGTTCTTCTCCGGGATGCGCATGGGATTGCGGCCCGGCGACCGGTTCCACTCCGCGCGGCCGTTCTTCCACGTCGCCGGCAGCACGCTGTCCGTGCTGGCGTCGGTGCAGCACGCCACCACGCTGGTCACCATGCCCAAGTTCGACGCGGCCGAAGCGCTGCGGCTGCTGGAGGCCGAGCGCTGCACGCACTTCTCCGGCAACGACACGATCGCGCTGCTGCTGCTCAACCACCCCGGCCGGACCCGGCGCGCGCTGTGCCTGCGCGGCGCGTGGGTGGCCGCGTCGCCGACCGTCATCCGGCGCGTCATCGACGAACTGGGCGCACGGGAATGCGTTGCGGGGTACGGGCTTTCCGAGGCTTCACCGAATGTGGCGCAGTCGGCGTGGTGGGAGCCGGAGGAGGTGCGGGCGGCCGGGGCGATGGCGGTGGAACCGGGGGTCGAAGTCCGCATCCGCGACTTCGACGACCGCCGCGACTGCGGGCCGGGTGAACCGGGTTCGATCCTGGTGCGCGGGTGGAACGTGATGCGGGGCTACCTGGACGATCCGGTCAAGACGGCCGAGGCGATCGACCAGGACGGCTGGCTGTCCACAGGGGACATCGGCTCGCTGGACGCGTCGGGACGGCTGCACTTTTCCGGGCGTACCAAGGACATCATCCGTGTCGGCGGGGAGAACGTGGCACCCGCCGACATCGAGGACGTGTTGCACCGGCATCCGCTGGTGCGGCAGGCGGCGGTGGTCGGCGTGCCGGACGAACGCCTGCTCGAGGTGCCGTTCGCCTTCGTGGTGCTCACCGAACCGGGGATCACGCCGGACGAACTGCTCGCGTGGGCGCGTTCGCGGATGGCCGGGTTCAAGGTGCCGCGGTACCTGCGCGTCGTGGACGGCTTCGAGGGCATCGGCATGACGGCCAGCTCGAAGGTGCAGAAGAACCGGCTGGCCGAGCACGCGCGAGCCCTGCTCAGCGAGGTGGCCTCGTGATCACCACCCGGGTCACCGAACTGCTCGGCATCGACCTGCCGATCGTGCAGGCGGGCATGTCGTGGGCGTCGTCCAGCTCGGCGTTGCCGCTCGCGGTCAGCAACGCCGGCGGGCTCGGCGTGGTCGCGGCGGGCCCGATGCGCCTGCCCGACCTGGCCCGCACGCTCGACGAGATGGCGGCGGGTACCGAGCGGCCGTGGGCGGTGAACCTCCCGCTGTACCGGCGGGACGCGGACGCGGTGATCGACCTGCTGCTCGACCGCCGTCCGCCGGTGCTGATCGCGTCGCAGGGCGGGCCGCGGCGCTACCTGGCGGAGTTCCACGCGGTGGGCACGCGCTGCCTGCACGTGGTCGCCGGGACCACGCACGCCCGCAAGGCGGCCGACGCCGGGGTCGACGCGCTGGTGGTGGTCGGCGCGGAGGCCGGTGGGCACCCGCCGCCCGCGATGGTCACCACGCAGGTGCTGGTGCGGGCCGTGGTGCGCGCGGTGCCGGAGGTACCGGTGATCGCGTCCGGCGGGGTGGCCGACGGCGCCGGGCTGGCCGCGATGCTCGCACTGGGTGCCGGGGCCGCGCAGTTCGGCACGCGGTTCCTGGCCAGCGTCGAGGCTTCGGTGCACGACGACTACAAGGCGGCCGTGCTCGGCGCGGGTGTCGACGGCACGCGGACGGTGGGCCGCGGTCTCGGCGTGATCCGGTCGGTGGCCAACGACTTCACCGAGCGCATGCTCGACCTGGAGCACAGCGGCGCGGAGGAAGCCCTGCGGCGCAAGACTTTCGAGGCGTCCTCGCTGAAGGACGCGGCCCTGCTCGGTGATGTGACCGAAGGCAAGGTCGAGGCGGGGCAGTCGGCCGGGCTGATCGACGCGGTGCTGCCCGCCGCCGAGATCGTCGCGCGCCTGGTCGACGAGTACCGCGCGGCTCGCGACGCCCTGCCGCCGGTCGACTGATTTCGCGGAAAATTAGAACACGTTCTTGCGTCAGCGGCGGCGGGGGCGGAAGCTGGTGCGCATGGACATCGCCGACCTCGCCGCGCTCGAAGAGATCAAGCGGCTCAAGTACCGCTACCTCCGCTGCGTCGACACGAAGGACTGGGACGACCTGGCCGACGCCCTCACCGAAGACGCGGTCGCCGACTACGGCACCCCCACCTACGGCAAGCCACTCCTGCTCACCGGCCGCGAAGCGATCCTCGAGTTCATGCGCACCACGCTCGGCCCGGAGATCGTCACCACGCACTTCGCCTCGCAGCCGGAAATCGACATCGACGGCGACCGGGCGACGGGGACCTGGGCGTTCCAGGACCTGGTCATCGCCACCGAGCACCGCGTGGTGATCTCCGGGGCCGCCTTCTACGAGGACGTCTACCGCCGCGGTGAAGACGGCCGCTGGCGCATCGCCCACACCGGCTACCAGCGCACGTACGAGACCACCCACTCACTCGACGACCTGCCGAGCTTCCGCCTGACCGCCAACCGCTGGGCTCCCGCCCCCACTGCCGCCGACTAGAACGGGTTCCACCTTCCCGGGGGCGGCGCCGGGCCGGTCAGTACTGGTTGTGCTTGGCCTCCGCGCGCAGGGCGGCGTCCAGCATGCGCGCCGGGATGCGGGTGCCGCTCTGGGAACGGGCCAGCTGCCCGGCGGTGGGGACGTCACCGCGCTCCGGCCACGAAGCCGGATCCCACAGCTTCGAGCGCAGGAAAGCCTTGCTGCAGTGGGAAAACAGCTCCCGCACCCGCACCTCGACGGCGAGCACCGGCACCACGCCCTCCACCGCCATCCGCGGCAGGTACGGCGCCTCGGCCACCACCTGCGCGGTGCCATTGACGCGCAGCGTGTCGCCGATGCCCGGCACCACGAAGAGCAGGCCGACCCGCGGCTGCGCCAGGATGTTCCGCAGGTTGTCGAGCCGCCGGTTGCCCTTGCGGTCGGCGAAGGCGAGCGTGTACTCGTCAAGCACCAGCACACTTCCGGCCGGGTCGCCGCGCGGGGAGACGTCACAGTTGCCTTCGGCGTCCGAGGTCGCCAGCAGGAAGAACGGGCTGGCCTCGATGAACCGCCGCGACTCCGGGTCGATGTGGTCGATGTGCTTCTCGGCGACCAGCCGGTGCGGCTCGCGCACCAGGTCCCGCAGTTCGGCCTCGTCGCGCAGGACTCTGGTCACCGGCTCCCCCAGTTCGATCAACTCCCCGTGCCCCGACCACGCTAGCAGGCGCAACCCGGCCGAACGTACCGCTGGGCGGAACATGTCAGCTTGACCGCATGATTGTCACGAGTCACACTGGGGATGTCGTTCCTCTGAAAGAAACAGGGCTCGTGACCAAAGACAAAACCTCCGGCACCGAAGTGGCCGGGCGCGTCGCCGACGTGCTGTTGTTGTTCGCCGCCGGGCCGAAGTACCGGGGCGTCAGCGAGATCAGCCGCGAACTCGACGTGTCGAAGGCGGTGGTCTACCGCATTCTCCAGTCACTGGTCTCCCGCGAGATGCTCGGCACCGATCCCGGCGTGGCGGGCTACCGACTCGGCCCGGCCGCGGTGGCGCTCGGCGCGAGCGCGCTGCGCCGGTTCGACCTCCGCGTCGCGGCCGCGCCGGTGCTGCGCAGGCTGCGCGAGGAAACCGGCGAGACCACCACGCTCTCCGGCCTGCTCGGCGACCAGCGCGTCTACCTCGAGCAGTTCGAGAGCGAGCGCGAGATCAAGATGACCGTCGAACTCGGCAAGCGGTTCCCGCTGCACGCCGGGTCCTCGGGCAAGGTGATCCTGGCGAACCTGCCCGCCGACCGCCGCGAGGCGCTGCTCGCCGCCCCGCACGACGCGCTGACCGAGCGCACCATAGTGGACGACGCCGAGCTGCGCGCCGAACTGGACCGGGTGGCCGAGGACGGCGTCGCCGTGTCGCTCGGTGAACGCCAGGCCGGTGCCGGTTCGGTGGCCGCGCCGGTGTTCGGGCCGAACGGCGAGGTCCAGGGCGCGATCAGCGTCTGCGGCCCCGAGTACCGGTTCACCCCGGACCTCGTCGAGCGCTACCGCGAGCTGGTGCGCGTGGCGGCCGACGAGATCACCCGCGCCCCGCTCGCCGCCCACTGATCAGCGGCCCCGCCGCTGGTACCGCCCGACCGGCTCGCCGGTCACCTTGCCGTCGGTGTAGACGTGGTGGCCGCGCACGAAGGTGTCGGTCACCTTCGCGGTCATCGGGAAGCCCTCGAACGGCGTGTACTCCTGGGTGGATTCGGAGTCGGCCGCGCGCACGGTCCACGACACGTCCGGGTCGACCAGCGCGAAGTCGGCGTCGTAGCCCTCGGCGATGGTTCCCTTGCGCAGCAGGCCGTAGCGCCGCGCCGGGTTCCACGACGTGAGCCGCGCGATGTGCTGGAGCGAAAGACCGCGCTTGACGCCCTCGCCGACCAGTCCGGGCAGCAGGTACTCCGCGCCACCGAAGCCGGACTTCGCCAGGAACACGTCGTCCCGGTCCTCGCCGAACTTCAGCTCGTCGCGGCAGCAGGCGTGGTCGCTGACCACCCAGTCGACCTCGCCGGCCAGCACGTGACCCCACAGCGCCTCGACGTCCTCGCGCTCGCGCAGCGGCGGATTGACCTTGCCGCCGATGCCGCTCGCGGTGTCCACGTCGGCCAGCAGGTGCCCGACCGTCACCTCACGCCGGAAATCCACCTGCGGAAAGGTCTTCGCCATGCGCAGCGCGGCGTCGAGCGCCTTCTCCGAGGACAGGTGCAGCAGGTTGATGTTCGGCAGTCCGGTCTCGTGCGCGAGGTAGGAGGCGATGGTCACCGCGAGCCCTTCCGAATGCGGCGGCCGTGACCGGCTGTACGCGCGCAGTCCGGAAACCGAGGTGTCCTGCTCGACCAGCTTCGTGTACGCCGTCATGATCTCGGCGGTTTCGCAGTGCAGCGACAGCGAAAGGTGGTCCGCGTAGTCGGTCAGCTGCTCGCGCGCCCGCTGGATGCCGCGCATGACGAACTCGAAGTGCGCCAGGTCGTAGCGCTCCTCCGGCGGGATCATCAGGAAGTCGCTCTGGCTGCTCGACCGCCCGTGCAGGCCGTGGCTGCCGTAGAACATGAAGATCTTGAACGAGGTGACCCCGTGTTCCTCGACCAGGTACGGGATCTCGTCGATGTGCTGCGCCATCATCGGCGCGAGGTGGAAGGCGTAGTCCACATAGGCGTTGCCGTCCGCGGCGGCGAGCACCTCGGGGAAGAACTCGCGGTAGCTGCCGCCTTTGTTGAGGTAGTACTGCCCGGTGCGCATGTAGGTCAGCGCGGTGGTGACCCCGCCCTGCGCGCTCGCGCGGCTCTCGGTCCGGGTGTCGGTGCCCAGTTCGTTGTAGATGCCCCAGTGCTGGTGGGCGTCCACCACACCGGGAAAGGCGAGCAGACCGCGGCCGTCGACCACGGTGGCGGCGTCCGCGGGGTCCAGGCCGGGCGCGACGCGCGTGATCGTGCCGTCATTGACCGCGATGTCGAGCAGTTCCGGCACCCCGTCGGCGTCGGCGGTGTCTTCGGGGCGCACCACGCGAACGTTGCGGACCAGCAGTTCCGTTGTAGCCACTTCTGTTCACTCCTTAGCGATAGCGTTCGCGGCCAGGTAGGCGAGGCCGAAGGCGGGCAGCAGGCCGTTGCCCGGCAGGTAGCCGTCGGCGCCGTGGCCGGAGATCCCGGCCGCCGCGCCACCGGCCGCGTACAACCCGGGGATCGGCCGGTCGGCGGCGTCGACCACGGCGGCGTTCTCGTTGACCAGCAGCCCGCCCTGGGTGTGGAACAACGCGGGCACCACACGAACCGCGGCGTAACGCGGCGCGAGCGGGCGTTCCCAGTTGGTGCGGCCGAACTCGTCGGCGCGCTCACCTCGCGCGATCGCGGCCGCGGTACCGAGTTCGGCGGCGAGGGCTTCCTCGGGCAGGCCGGTGACCCGCGCCAGCGACGGGATGTCGTCGGCGAAGTGCACCGCACCGGCGGCAACCGTGTCGCGGAAGTCCTGGAACGGCTGGCACTGCTCGAAGATCACCTCGTCGAGCACGATCCAGCCGGTGCCGCCGGGGCGCGCGGCCAGTTCGGCGGCGTACTCCGAGTAGCCGCGTGTCTCGTCCCCGAACCGGCGCCCACCGAGGTCGACCAGGATGCCGCCGTGGATGATCGTGGCCCAGCCGACCAGCGTGCCCGCGTTGGCCGCGACCGCACCGTGGCCCTGGTACGCGTCCAGGAAACCCGTTGCGGCGCCGAGCTTTTCCCCGATGCGCAACGCGTCGCCGAGTGACTGGTCACTGCCCTGGTACAGCGCGTCCGCGATCTCCGGCAGGTGCCGTCGCACGAGTTCGCCGTCGGCGCCGTAACCGTTGGTCGCCAGCAACACCGCGCGCGTCGGGATCTCCTCTTCCGCGCCGCTCGGGTCGCGGACCACCACGGCACGAACAGCACCGTCCACACCGGTCAGAACGTCGACCAGTTTCGCGGGCACGAGCAGATCGATGCCGGGGTG
This sequence comes from Amycolatopsis sp. YIM 10, assembly GCF_009429145.1. Lineage (GTDB taxonomy): Bacteria > Actinomycetota > Actinomycetes > Mycobacteriales > Pseudonocardiaceae > Amycolatopsis. Next base: position 7,369,251 of record NZ_CP045480.1, read on the forward strand.
CTCGGTGACCAGCCGGGCCAGGTGGTCGACGACGCCGGAGCCGTGCCTGCCGGGGATCGAGTGGCAGCGCGGGACCGAGTGGCCAGGGTAGTTGAAGTCGGTGACCAGCGAGAGCGGCAGCCGCAGCGAATCGGCCAGCCACTCCACCAGCGGCGCGCTGACCTCGGCCAGCGTGCGCGTCAACCGGGGTTCGGCCTGACCGTGGGTCTTCGCCATGATGTCGGCGGCGAAGCCCGCCGGGGAATCGCCGACCCCCGACTCCCGCTGCCAGCGCGAACCGGCGCCGGGGAACATCGCGGTGGACATCGAGGTGTTGTTGCCCCGCCGGAAGTGTTCGCTCGCTTCGACCACGAGCACGCTCAGCCCGAGTTCGGCGGCCCGCAGCGCCCCGGCGAGCCCGCCGCCCGCACCGGCCACGACCAGATCGGGACCCTCGCTCACGCGCACTCCCCTTCCGCCATCAGCACGGTCAGCGCCAGCGCGGTCGGGTCGACCACCCGCGCGGGCAGGTCGGCCGGGACCACGTCCACTGCCGAGCAGCCGTTGAGCACCGCTGTCGCACCCTGATCGGCGAGGTCGCGCACCGCCTCGCCGAGTGCGGCGTTCCACGCGGCGGTGTCGGCGATCGCCTCGAACGGCAGGTCGAGCACCCGCACCCCGACCAGGTTCGAGGTGAGGCCGTAGGCGGCCAGGCGCCAGCGCAGTTCCGCGCCGATGGCCTGGTTCCGCACCACCGCGCCGAACCGCTCACCCTTGGCCGCCAGGTGTGACGCACTCAGCTTGAGCAGGCCGTGCACCGGGCGCGGGCCGATCGCCACGCGGTCGGGCACGGCCGGGTCGAGCACGCAGTCGGGAAAGGCCACGTCCCAGTCTCCGTCCGCGGCGGCCAGCGCGGCGGCAACGGCGCGCTCGGAGTCGCGGACCGACCCGTCCGTGTCCAATGCGGACGGTGCTTCCGGGCCGACGTCACGCAGTTCGATCCGCAGACCGGGCGGGGCGAGGCGGTCGTAACGGGACTGGCGACGGCCGATCTCCTCGGGCGGGAGATGGATCGGGGTGATCGCGAGGGCACGCATCAGCTCGGCTCCTTTCCGTCGAGTTCGCGCAGGGCGGCGCCGGTGGCGGGCAGCCGGGGCAGGTCACGGCAGAAGGCGACCGCGCCGTCCGGCAACCACGGACCGAGCAGGGCGATCACTTCGGCTTCGCCCAGCGGGTGGTGGTCGGCGTCGCCGATCGGGTTGGGCACCTCGGCGGTGCGCGTGCTGCCGTCCGCGTAGGTGACGGTGACCCGGGCCGCGCGTTCGCCGGGCAGGCGGGCGGTGAGGTCGGCCGCTTCGGCGAGCCGCACCCGTTTCGCCAGGTCGCGGACGGCCGGGTCGTCCAGCGGGGCGGCCGGCCCGACCGCTCCGGTGAGCGCGGCGGTGGCGACGGCGAACGGGGTGGAGAACATCGCCGAGAGCCGGTTGTCCCAGTCCACACCGGACAGTCCGGCACCGAGCGCGTGCGTTTCGACCAGCACGCTCTCGATCTCCGGACCGCGCAGCGTGAGCATCGCGTCGACGGCGGGATGGGTGAACGAGCAGGCCGCGTGCCGCTTGAAGTAGCCGAGCGTGATGTCCCAGCGCGTGCCGAGTTCGGCGGTCAGCTCGTCGGCGTCCAGTGAGCCCAGCAGCTCGCCCAGCGACAACGCCGCCGTGCCGGTGTTCCTGGCGATTCCGGCGGCAGCCATGCGCGCGGCCACCAGACCGGACACATTGGACGCACCCAGCCAGGCGTCGCGCACCGGATTTCCCGTGGTGGCCGAAGCGAAGTGCCCTGCGATGGGCATACCGGCGGCGGTGTCGATCGCGGCGGCGGTGGCGTCCGCGTCCAATCCGAGCAGGCGAGCGCAGCCCGCCGCCGCGCCGGGCACGCCCCAGTTCCCATGGGGATGCGTGCCAGGACGCAGCTTCGTCGCCCGGCCGAACCGCGCGGCCACCTCGTACGCGGCGAGCAGGGCGGCGGCCAGGTCGGCGCCGCTGCTGTCGAGTTCGGCGGCGAGCGCGAGCACGGCGGGAAAGCCGTGCGCGGCCGGATGTCCCTTGGCGTACTTGTTGCCCTCGTCCAGTTCCCGCGACACCAGTGCCATCGCGCCGAGCCAGGCCGCGGCGTCCACCGACACCAGCTCACCGGTGCCGATCAGCGGCGCGGGACCGGCGGGCGGGCGCCAGGCCGCGTACAGCGCCCGGTGCTCCGGCTGGTTCGTGCCCAGCGCCATCACCCCGAGCACGTCCAGCAGGACCAGGCCGAGGCGGTCGAGCGCGGGCGCGGAGTCCAGAGTGGACAGCCCGGAAACCCAGGCGCCCAGTTCGTCGACGTGTTCCTTGCTCACAGGCCCAGGTACGCCTTCCGCACGCGGGCGTCGTCGGCCAGCTCGGCGCCGGTGCCGGACAGCACCGCCGAACCGCTCTCCAGTACGTACGCCCGATCCGCGATGGCCAGCGCCTGCTTGGCGTTCTGCTCCACCAGCAGCACCGAGACCCCGGTGTCGCGAATGCGGCGGATCGCCTCCAGCATGGTCCAGGTCAGCTTCGGCGAGAGCCCGGTCGACGGCTCGTCGAGCATCAGCAGCCTCGGCCCGGCCATCAGCGCACGCGCGATGGCGAGCATCTGCTGCTGGCCGCCGCTGAACGTCTGCGCGAGCTGGGTCCCGCGTTCGGCCAGGATCGGGAACAGCTCGTGCACCTCACGCAGCGAGGCCTCGGCTTGCTCGGCCGTGCGGGTCCACGCGCCCATGCGCAGGTTCTCCTCGACGGTCAGCGTGCCGAACAGCGCGCGGTCCTCCGGCACGTGCACCAGGCCGTCGCGCACGAGCTGGTCCGGCCTGCGGCCCGCGATCGGCCTGCCGTCGAAGGTGATCGTGCCCGAGGACGGCCGCAGCTGGCCGCAGATGGACCGCAGCGTGGTGGTCTTGCCCGCCCCGTTCGCGCCGACCAGCGCGACGATCTCGCCCTCGCCGAGGTGCAGGTCGATCTCGTGCAGGATGCGCATGCGGCCATATCCCGCGCACACCTGGTCAAGAGTCAGCACGGGCGGGCTCCTCCCCGAGATAGGCGTCGATCACCCGTGGATCGCTGGTGACCTCCTCCGGCGAACCGGTGGCCAGCACGCGACCCTGGTCCAGCACCAGCACCCGGTCGGACAACCGCATCACCGCGGCCATGATGTGCTCGATGAACAGCAGCGTGGTGCCGTCCTGCTCACGCAGCTCGGCGAGCAGGTCGAGGACCGGCTCCCGTTCCGCGGGCACCAGCCCGGCCAGCACCTCGTCGAGCAGCAGCACCCGCGGGCGCATGGCCAGCGTGCGGGCCAGTTCGAGGCGCTTGAGCCCGGCGGTGGGCAGTTCGGTGGCCAGTCGGTGCGCCCACGGGCCCAGCCCGACCCGCTCGACCACGGCCAGCGAATGCTCGTACAGCCGTTTCGCCGGCATCCGGCGGTGCTGCGCGGCGAGGCTGACGTTCTGCACCACGGTCATGCTGGCGAACGGGCGCATCAGCTGGAACGTGCGCACCATGCCGGCGCGCGCGATGCGGTCGGGTGAGGCGCCGGTGATGTCGCGCCCGGCCAGCTCCACCGTGCCGGTGTCCGGTTTGAGCGCCCCGCACACCACGTTGAACAGCGTGGTCTTGCCGGCGCCGTTCGGCCCGATGATGCCGACGATCTCGCCCTCGTCCACCGCGAGGTCCACATCGGACAGTGCGCGCAGGCCGCGGAAGGACTTGCCGACGCCCGAGATCCGCACCAGGCTCATCGCCGCCACCTCTCCTTCAGCGTGCCCACGATCCCCTTCGGCAGCAGTCGCACGATGAGGATCAACAGGATCGCGTACAGCACCACGTCCAGTCCGCTGCGCCCCTGCAGGAAGCCGAGGAACTCCGGCGGGGTGCGCAGCAGCGTCGCGGTCACGTCGGACAGCGAACCCATGATCACCGAGCCGACCACCGGACCCCACACCGTGCCGATGCCGCCGATCACCACCGGCACGATGGCCTGGATGGACACCGAGGCGCCGAAGGCCAGATCCGGGTTCACGAACAGGTAGTACTGCGTGTAGTAGGCGCCGGCCACCGCGGTGATCGCCGCGGACAGCGCCACGGTGAGCAGTTTGTGCCGCATCACCGGCGTGCCGAGCGAGGCCGCGGCCAGTTCGTCGTCGCGGATCGCGGTGACGTACTTGCCCGCCCGCGAGTGCAGGAACACGATGCTGACCGCCACCGCGAGCCCGGCCAGCACCAGCGCCACCCAGAAGTAGGCCGGTGAGTCGGCGGCGAACTGCAGCTGCCACAGCGATTCGCCCTGGATCAGCGGGACCTGGAAGCCGACCGCGCGGTTGACGAAGTCGCTGCTGGTGGCGATCAGCCGCAGCGCCTCGGCGAAGGCGAAGGTGGCCAGCGCGAAGTAGGCGCCCTGCAACCGGTAGCGGAAGGAGAAGTACCCGATCACCACCGCCACCGCGGCGGCGACGCCCATTCCGGCCAGCATGCCGATCCACGGGGAAACGCCGTGCTCCACCAGCAGGTACGCACTGGTGTAGGCACCGAGGCCGAAGTACGCGGCGTGGCCGAAGCTGAACATGCCGCCGAACCCGCTCATGATGTTCCAGCCGACGGCCATCAGCAGGAAGATCAGGATGCGCACGGCGACCGCGCCGAGCGCGGGCGGCAGCACCAGCGGCAACGGGATGGCCAGCAGCACCAGCACCGCCAGAACGGCCAGTTGCCTGCGCCGCGGGTGCAGCGGCGGCGCCTTGACCGGCTTCTCGGCGGGCCGCTCGATCGTGGCGGTCATGCGCGCCTCCCGAAAAGTCCCTGCGGGCGGAGGAAGAGCACCAGCACGAAGACGACAAAAACGCCGAGCAGGGAACTCTGGCCGTTCAGGAAGATCGTGGTGAGCTGCTCGACCAGGCCGATCAGCAGCCCGCCGACGAGCGCGCCGACCACGTTCCCCATGCCGCCGAGCACCACCACCACAAACGCGGTGATGTTGAACTGCGCGCCGAGCGTGGGCGTGATCGAGATGAGCGGCGCGGCCAGCACCGCGGCGGCACCGGCGCAGGCCGTGCCGATGGCGAAGGTGAGCGTGTGCAGGCGGCGGACGTTGATGCCGACCAGTTCCGCGCCGGGCCCGTTCGCCGCGACCGCGCGGATGGCGGTGCCGAGCCGGGTCCGGCGCAGCAGCCAGTACAGCAGCGCGCCCAGCAGGATCGCACCCGCGAAGGCGTAGAGCCGCGAACCGGCGACCACCGCGCCGAACAACGGGATCTGGATTTCGCCCGGCAGTTTCACGCTGCGTGGTTCGGCACCGAAGAACAGCAGCAAACCGTTCTCCAGCAACAGGGACAGGCCGAGGGTGATCAGCAGCTGGTTCTCCAGCGAACCACCACCGCTGCCCGAAAGCAGGCCGCGGTGCACGGCCGCGCCGATCAGGAACAGCACCGGCACGCTCGCCACGAGCGCGAGGTACGGGTGCAGTCCGGTCGTCTGCACCACGCCGAAGGCCAGGAACATGGCCACCGCGAGCAGGGCGCCGTGCGCGAAGTTGACGATGTCGAGCACGCCGAAGATCAGCGTCAGGCCCATCGCGATCAGGCCGTAGAGCCCGCCGGTGAGAATGCCGGTGACCACCGACTGCCACACCACCAGCGCGCTGCCGGACTGCAGCAGTGCCAGCGCGATGGCCAGCACCACCAGCGCGGCGAGCACACCGCCGCGTTTGAGCATCCCGGCGTCGAGCCGTTTCCGTTGTGGGGAAAGAGTTGTCATGGTTACCGCCACATCACGGTGTAGTCGGGTTCGGATTCGGCGATCTCCGGCGGGTAGACCTGTTTGATGGCTCCGCCCTGCACCTGGGTGAGCACCGGGACGGCGTTGCGGTTGTCGCCCTTGCCGTCGAAGGAGATGGGGCCGTTGCCCACGGTCAGCGGCTCGACCTCCTGTGCGCTGATGGTGTCGCGCACGCGCTCCGGATCGGTGCTGCCGGAACGGTCCACCGCCTGCGCGATCACCTGCACCGCGTCGTAGGCGAGCACCGCGCCGGTGCGCATCGGAGCGCCGTAGCGGCGCTGGTATTCCTCGCGCAGCGCGACGGTTTCCGGTTTGGTCGCGTCGTAGTGGTAGTTCGTGTTGAAGTACAGCTCGGCGCCCGGACCCGCGTCGGTGACGAACTTCGGCTGGTCGTACGCGCCGTTGGAGACGCCCCACACCGCGTCGAGATCCGGCTTCACCGAAGCCAGCGCGCGGGAGACGAGCAGACTGTCCGAGTAGTAACCCGCCACCGCGAGCACGTCCGCGCCGGCTGCCTTGACCTGCGTGAGCTGCGCGGTCAGATCGGAGACGGTGGTGGCGTCGTAGCTGATGTCCGGCCCGACTTCGATGCCCAGTTTCGCCGCCGCCGCGGTGAATCCCTCGGCGGCGCCGCGGCCGAAGTCGGTCTGCTCGTGCAGGAAGGCCACCTTGCGAACTTCCTTGCCGGTGCGCGCCGAAACCTCCTTGAGGTACTTGGCCGCGGCACTGGCGATCGCGGTGCTGCCCGGCTGCACGCGGAACGAGTAGCGGTAGCCGTGGGTGAAGATCGCGTCCGACGCGGTCACGTCCATCACGAACGGCACCTTGTTGCGCTCGGCCACCACGGCCACGTTGGTGCTCACCGCGCTCTGGTAGGTGCCGACCAGCCCGGCCGCGCCCTCGGCGATCAGCCGCTGCGCCTCGCTCTGGCCGATCTCGGCCTTGCCCTGCGTGTCACCGGTGATCAGCTCGACCGGGCGCCCGGCGACGCCGCCGTTCCGGTTGAGCTGCTCGACCGCCAGTTCCGCACCACGGCGCATCTGCTGGCCGTCGACCGCGAAGGCGCCGCTGACCGGGTGCAGTGCGCCGATCTTCACCGGCCCCTCGTCCCGGCCGGCCGCCGCGCCCGCCGCGCCCGATGGCGCCGAGCCACCGCAGGCCGCGGTGGCCAGCAGCGCGCCCGCGCTCAGGACGGCCACCAGTGCCCGTACCGCCATGCCACCGCTCCTTCCTGGCGTTTCGCTGAGAGAAACACCGGCGAGGTGATGAGCCATCGTGACATCTGCCGCAGCCGGAGGTCAATAACCTGGCCACCTTGACTTAACCGGCCGATCAGTGCGAACTTGGTGAACACCGACCGGAAACACCGAATTTTTCGCTGTTTCCCTGAACGAAACACAGACCGAGACGCAGGGAGGCCGCATGACCGGCGCTTTGTCCGGAATCCGGGTGCTCGACACGGCCACGCTGTTCGCCGGTCCGCTCGCCGCGACAGTGCTGGCCGACTTCGGCGCCGAGGTGATCAAGATCGAGCACCCGAACGGTGATCCGGTACGCAGCCACGGCGCGCAGCGCGACGGTGTCGGCCTGTGGTGGAAGATGCTCGGCCGCGGCAAGGAGGCCATCACCCTGTACCTCGGTTCGCCCGAGGGGCAGGAGGTCTTCCGGCGCCTGGTGGCCGACGCGGACGTGGTGATCGAGAACTTCCGCCCCGGCACGCTGGAGCGCTGGGGCCTGGGTTACGACGAGCTGCGCGAGATCAATCCCGGGCTGGTGCTGGCCCGCGTCACCGGGTTCGGGCAGGTCGGCCCGTACGCCAAGCGACCGGGGTTCGGCACGCTGGCCGAGGCGATGAGCGGGTTCGCCGCGATCACCGGCGAACCGGACGGGCCGCCGACACTGCCGCCGTTCGGCCTCGCCGACGGCATCGCGGCGCTGACCACCGCGTTCGCCGTGCTGACCGCGTTGCGCGCGCGGGAGCGGACCGGCGAAGGGCAGGTGGTCGACCTGGCCATCATCGAGCCCATCCTCACCCTGCTCGGGCCGCAGCTGATCGCCTACGACCAGCTCGGCGAACTGCAGGAACGCACCGGCAACCGGTCGGCGAACAACGCGCCGCGCAACACCTACCGCACCCGCGACGGGCGCTGGGTGGCGATTTCCACCAGCGCGCAGTCCATCGCGGAACGCGTGATGCGCCTGGTCGGCAGGCCCGAGCTGATCGACGAACCGTGGTTCGCCTCCGGTCGTGAACGCGCGCGGCACGCCGACGAACTCGACGAGGCCGTGGGTTCGTGGATCGCCCAGCGCGACCGCGACGAGGTGATCAAGGTCTTCGAAGCGGCGCAGGCGGCCGTCGCGCCGATCTACAACGCCGCCGACATCATGGCCGACCCGCAGTTCCAGGCCCTTGGCACGATCGCCACGCTGGACGACGAAGAACTCGGCCCGGTGAAGATGCAGAACGTGCTGTTCCGGCTTTCCCGGACGCCGGGCGGCATCCGGTCCACCGGCGCTCCGCTCGGCGCGCACACCGAGCAGGTACTGGCACGTTACGGCATCACCGGCAAGCAGCTGGATTCGTTGCGGGAGAAGGGCGTCATCCGGTGATCGCCCGCAGTTGGCTGTACGTGCCCGGCGACCGGCCGGACCGGATGGCCAAGGCGCTGGCGGGCGAAGCCGACGCGGTGGTCCTCGATCTGGAGGACGCGGTCGCGCCGGAGTCGAAAACCGAAGCCCGGCAGCATGTCTTGGCCACTCTCGCGGACAACGCGGCCTACGTCCGGATCAACGCGCCCGGCACCGATGCCGGGGAGGAAGACATCCGCGCGCTGGCGGCGTCCCCCGGCGCGCTGGCCGGGGTGCGGGTGCCCAAGAGCGAGGACCCCGGCGAGCTGCGACGGGTCGCCGACCGGCTCGGCGTCGGAGTCTTCCCCATCCTGGAATCGGCGCTGGGCGTGGAAAACGCGTTCGCACTGGCCACCGCGCACTCGCTGGTGGCCGGGATTTCGCTCGGGGAAGCGGATCTGGCGGCCGATCTGCGTGTCGCGAGTGGACCGGCGCTGGCGTGGCCGCGTTCGCGTGTGGTGGTCGCCGCGCGGGCCGCCGGGCTGCCGAGTCCGGTGCAGAGCGTGTGGACCGCGGTGCGCGACCTCGGTGGGCTGCGCGCGGACACCGTCGCCGGGCGGCGGGCCGGGTTCTTCGGCCGCTCGGTGATCCATCCCGCCCAACTGCCGGTGGTGCACGAGGTGTGCGCGCCGGACGAGGAGGAGGTCGCCTGGGCGCGTTCGGTCGTGGACAACGACCAGGCGGCCTGGATCGACCACAAAGGACAGTTTGTCGACAAGGCGGTTCTCGAGCGCGCGCGGTGGCTGCTCTCGATCGCGGACCAGTACGTCAAGAAAGGCCCCCAGTCATGACACGCACCCAGGATCCGCTGCTCGAAGCCGTCATCGGCGGCGTGCGGCTGATCGAGCTCGGCCAGCCGTTCTTCACCGGCATGCCGTGCTCGCCGAACCACCCCGGTTTCCGGATGACGCTGATCCGGCGGCACGGGGACATGGAACGGCCCGACGGCGGCTCGGCCGCCAACGAGATCATCGTGACCGGTGGGCACGTCGGTACGCACATCGACGCGCTGTCGCACGTGAGCCACTGCGGTGAGCTGCACGGCGGGGTGGACGCCGCCGAGGCGCAGAAGGGCGGTGTGTTCTCCACCCACGGCGCGGAGAACCTGCCCGGCCTGCTGCGGCGCGGGGTGCTGCTCGACGTGGCGGCGGTGCACGGGGTGCCGACCCTGCCCGGTGGTTACGGCGTCACCGCCGACGACCTCGAGGCCGCCGCGGAACTCGCCGGTGCCGAACCCGGACCCGGTGACGTGGCACTGATCCGCACCGGCTGGGCCCGCAACTTCGACGACACCCCGGCCTATCTCGGCAAGCAGACCGGTGTCCCGGGCGCCACGGTGGATGCCGGGCAGTGGCTGGCCGCGCGGCAGGTGGTCGCGACCGGGGCCGACACCACCGCCTACGAGCAGATCCCGGCCGCTGCCGGGCACGCCGTGCTGCCGGTGCACCGGGTGCTGCTGGTCGAGTCGGGCATCTTCATCATGGAACACCTGAACCTGGAGGAGATCGCCGCCTCGGGCATCCGCGAGTTCACCTTCCTGCTGGCGCCGCTGCGGATCACCGGCGGCACCGGCTCCCCGATCCGCCCGCTCGCGGCGGTGAGCGCATGACTCTCGTGCAGCAGCTGGCTTCCTTCGCGGATTCGGTCCGCCAGAAGGGACTCCCGGCCGAACTGCGGGCCGACGCCGCGCGCCGCGTGCTCGACGTGCTCGGCAACAGCCTGGCCGCCACCGCCGAACCCCCGGCCACCGCGGTCGGCGCGCTCGTCCGCGAATGGGGTGGCGAAGGCCGTGCCACCGCGATCGGCGCGGGGCGGCTGCCGGAACCGAGCGCCGCCCTGCTCAACGGCACCCTCGCGCACTCGCTCGACTTCGACGACACGCACCTGCCCTCGGTGCTGCACCCGTCGGCTTCGGTGGTGCCCGCCGCCCTGGCTACCGCCGAAACGCGCGGCGCCACCGGCGCGCAGTTGCTGGACGCGATCGGGGTCGGCGTCGAGATCACCGTGCGGATCGGCATGGCGGGCTACGACGAGGAACTGGGCAACTCGGTCTTCTTCGAACGCGGCCTGCACGCCACCGCGATCTGCGGTGCGCTCGGCGGTGCCGCGGCCTCGGCCATGCTGTCCGATGTGGACGTCGCCGACGCGATCGGCATCGCGTCCAGCATGGGCGCCGGGCTGCTGGAGGCGAACCGCACCGGCGGCACGGTCAAGCGCGTGCACTGCGGCTGGGCCGCGCACTCGGCGGTCACCGCCGCCGGGCTCGCGCGCACCGGCATCACCGGCCCGCCGACCGTCCTGGAAGGACGCTTCGGCTTCCTGCAGGCTTTCTGTGGTGACCAGACCAATCCCGCCGCGATCACCGACGGCCTCGGCGAGCACTGGGAACTCCCCGGCATCTTCTTCAAGCCCTACCCCTGCAACCACTTCACCCACGCCGGCATCGACGCGGCCCGCCGCATCGCCGCCCGCGGCGTCGACCCGGCGGAGATCGACCGGATCGAACTGGGCGCCCCCACCGCTGTGCTCCGCACCATCGGCGAGCCCCGCGAGGCGAAGATCGCCCCGGAATCCGGTTACCACGCGGCCTTTTCCGGCCCCTACACGGTGGCCGCCGGCCTGCTCGGCGGTGGCGGCCTCGGCGTGTTCCACGAGGACTTCACCGACGAAGCCGCCGCCGATCCCGCCCGCCTCGCGCTCGCTGCCAAGGTCACCTGCGTCCCGGACTCACGCTGCGACGAGATCTTCCCGCACCAGTTCCCCGCCGTCCTGCGTGTCCGGCTCCGCGATGGCACGCAGCTGGAAGAACGCGTGGACGCCAACCGCGGCGGCACCGGCAATCCTTTGTCGACGGAGGAACTCGCCACGAAGTTCCGCCTCAACGCCACCCGCACGGTCGACGCCACTCGCGCCGACCGGATCGCCGAGCTGACGCTGAGCCTGCCGGAACTGACCGATCTGAGGGTGCTGACCGGCGAACTGGGCTGAGTGGTCAGGGGAACCGACCGGCGAGCACGCAGAACTCGTTCCCCTCGGGGTCGGCCAGGGTCACCCAGCTCACGTCGCCCTGGCCGACGTCGACGCGCCGGGCTCCCAGCTCCAGCAGGCGGCGGACTTCCTCGTCCTGCTCACGATCGGTGGCGTTGACGTCGAGGTGCACCCGGTTCTTGACGACCTTGCCCTCGGGCACCGCGGCGAAGGTCAGCGTCGGCGGCACCGGGCCACGGCGGTTCTTGCCTTCGGGGACCTCGGGTGAGCCGATGGTGATGGTGCCGTCCTCGTCTTCCTGCTGGATCTCGTAGTCGAGGACCGCGCACCAGAACCGGGCGAGCCCGCGCGGGTCGGCGCAGTCGATCGCCAGTTCGGTGAACTTGCTTGCCATGCGCGCAGCTTCGCAGGCGCGGCGGCGCCGTGTCTATGCGACGTTTCGCAGTCCGCCGAACGACAGCGAGTCCAGCACCTCCACCGGCGTGGGCTGCGCCGCGATCTCCCGAGCCACCACCTCGGCCGCCGGCCGGTACCGCCCGCTCTCCAGGACTTCCGCGCACCGCTCGGCGATCGCCGACGGTTCCACCTCCCGCGGCAGCATCCGCACCCCCGCCCCCGCGCGCACCACCGCGTCGGCGTTGTCGAACTGGTCGTCGAACACCGGCAGGACCAGCTGTGGCAACCCGGCCTCCAGCGCGGTCAGCGAGGTTCCCTGTCCCCCGTGGTGAACCGCCACGTCGCAGGCCGGGAACACCTGGGACAGCGACAATCGGCCGACGTGCCGCACCGCGGGCGGCAGCGGCGGCCAGCTGGCCGCGATCCGGTCGTCGATCGCCACCACCACGTCCGCGCCCAGCCCGCACAGCGCGCGCACGATGTCCACCGCGCTGTGCGCCACCTGGCTGCTGCCGTTCCGCGGCACCACCGTTCCGAGGGTCAGGCAGATGCGCGGGCGGCGACGCGGCCGCATCACCCAGTCCGGCACCCTGGCCTCGCCGTTGTACGACAACGTCCGGATGCCGTCGTGCCGCGCCGCGTACGGCTTGCGCAGCGACGGCGGCCACGGGTTGAGCCGCCGCTCCGGCGTGGGCGGGGCGGGCAGCCCGCGCCTGGTCAGCTCGGTCGCGGCGCCCGTCCGGTACTCCGGCAGTTCCGCTATCCCCCAGTGCAGTTCCACCTGCGGCAACCCGAGTTTCGCCGCCACCAGCGGGCCGCCGAACTCGGCACGCTCGCTGAGCACCAGGTCCGGCTTCCAGGTTTTCGCGATCGCGGTCAGCCCCGGCACGTTCCGCGCGGCCATTCGGCCGAACACCCGGCCGTGCGCGGTGCGCTGCTCGATCACCCCGGCCGCCGGGCTGTCGTCGGCGCTGACGTCGTCGAACCGCTCGCCGGGACCGGTCGAGACCGCGGGCAGCCCCGAGCCGAGCACCGTCGGCACGAACTCCGCGGCGCAGGCGACGAGCACTTCGTGCCCCGCCACCCGCCCCGCCCAGGCGAGCGGAACCAGCGGGAAGAAATGCCCCGGCAACGCCACCGTCGTGACCAGGATCCGCACCGGATCTCCTCCTAAGGCCGGGTGGACTTGCTGCCCCACCACGGTCCCAGGCACGGACCGGCGCGGTCGTCTCCCGGAGTGCGGCGTTCAGTCGAAGCGCCCCGCGGTCTGGCTCCGCCACAGCTCCACCGCGTTCGGCACGTCGTCCACCCACGCCGAGGGCTCCCAGAAACCGGACCGCTTCAACGCTTGTCCACAGTGGACGAACAGCTCGACGACCTCGACCACCACCGCCAGCGCGGGTTCACCGTCGAAGAGAGCCAGCAACTCCGGCGCGCGCACGATCCGGGCGGTGCCGTTGACCCGCAGCGCGTGCTCCACGCCCGGCACCAGGAACAGCAGGCCGATCTCGGGGTGGTGCAACAGGTTCCGCAGGGTGTCGGCGCGGCGGTTGCCCCGGCGGTCGGCGATCGCGAGGTGCTTGTCGCCGAGCACCAGCACCTGACCGGCCGGGTCGCCGCGGGGCGAGAGGTCCAGCGTGCCGTCCGGTCCGCGTGAGGCGACCAGGCAGAACGTCGCCTGAGCCAGGAACCGCGCCGACTCCGCGTCGATGTGGTCGGTGTCCTTGTCGGCGATCACCGGGGCTGGCGGTGGCACGACCTCGCGCAACTGCTCCACCGAAGTGATCACCGCGTCCCCGGTCAGCCACTCGGCTCGCATACTCCCCCTCGTTCGCTCAGGTTTGCCTAGCCTAAGCCAATGTGGACACCAGCGTGCCCCCGGGGCGGGAGGCCTCGGGGGCACGCGGTGTTTCTATCGGGAGGTCGGATCGGCTCAGGTCAGCGAGGCGCCGTAGGCGTTGAGGGCCTCCACGACCGGCTGGAAGTAGGAGTTCCCACCGCCCATGCCGGAGGTGATGCCGAGGCCGACGCTGCCGGAGAACAGGCAGCCGCCCGAGTCACCGGGGTTGACCGAGGCGCTGGTCTGCACGGTCTGGTAGACCGGGCCCTCCTGGTAGTTGACCGTCACGTTGGTGGCCTCGACCACGCCGCAGGTCAGCCGGGTGGTGCTGCCGCTCTTGCAGATCTGCTGGCCGACGCGGGCGTTCGCGGCGGAGCTGATCCGCTGGGTGGAGCCGTTCCACAGGGTCACCGCGCCGGGGCCGCTGCCGGTGGTGTTGCGGATCAGGCCGTAGTCGTTGGTCGGGAAGCTGGCGCCCACCGACGGGCCGACGTTCCACTGCGACACCGCGCGCGTGCAGTGCCCGGCGTCGATGATGTGCAGCTGGCCACCGCGGTTGACGTTGAAGCCCGCCGAGCAGCGGGTGCCGCCGCCGGTGATGGCCTCACCGTTGTAGATGGCCTTGCTCATCGTGCCCGTGGTGTGCTCCACGCGCACCGCGTCGCCGAGCGTGCCGGCCTCGGCGACCAACGCTTCGGCACCGACGGCCGCATCGGACACGGTCAGCACGACCTGGTTGGCCTTCTCGTCGGTCCCGATCGTGGTGTGCGGGACCGCGGGCAGCGCTTCGAGCGCGGCGCGCGCCGAGTCCAGCTGCGACAGGGAGAACTTGACCACGTTCGCGGTGGCCCCGGCGCGCTGCGCCTCGGCGGCACCGGCCGCGTCGAGCACGTTGACCACCGGCAGGCCGGCGGCGTCGAGGTAACCACCGGCGTGCCGGCCGGCCAGCGCCGACTCGACGCGGTCCAGGGTGCGGGCGCTGGCGTCCTGCACGCGCAGCACCTGCTCGGCCGCGGCGGTGCTGACCCCGAGGCTCGAGGTGATCGAGGAGACGGCGGCGTTCTGCACCACGGTCGAATAGCCTTCGACCGCGGCCGAAGCCGGGGCACCGCTGAACAGGGCGGTCGCACCCGCCAGCACGGCGATGGCGGCGGGGGTGCGCCGTTGGGTCTTCTTGGACATGACCGGCAACTCACTTTCGGCAGGGAAGTGGGTCGGGGAGACACCGGTGACAACCGGCCTACGAAGAGTGACCCAGGACACCCCGGGCTGTCACCTACTTTCGTTCGTTCAGAACAAAATTAGGTACTGGTTGGACAATGACTGAGTAATGCGCGTTGGTAAGTACGGATTAAGAGGGCACGCAAACGGTCACCGGCGCAGGCAGCGGAAGCTCTGCGGCGGTACGCCGGTGTGCTTGCGGAAGATCCGGCTGAAGTAGGCGCGGTCGTGGAAGCCGACCTGCCGCGCGATGGCCTGGATGCTGTCGTCGGTCTCCTGCAGCCGCTCCTTCGCCCGCGCGATGCGCAGCCGGGTCAGGTACTCCCACGGCGAGACGCACAGCTCGCGGTGGAACCGGCGGCTCAGGTAGTCCTCGCTCATCTCGGCCGCCTTCGCCACCTGCCGCCGGGTGATCTGGTGCTGGTAGTTCTGGTGCAGGTAGACCACCGCGCGCTGGACCTCCTGCCGGTTCGGCGGCCGCTTCGGGTCGAGCAGCCGCCGCAGCAGCGTGATCGTTTCGGCGTCGGAGAGAATGCCCTTGCCCAGCAGCACCGTCCGCGCGTGCGGGGCGGCCCGCCGGACGTCGTCGTAGGTCAGTTCGTCCCCGCTGAGCACCAGCGCGGGCAGGTCGCTGAGCCGGGCGTCACCGTGCAGGCGTTCCAGCACGTCGAAGGCGTCCATGTCCCGCAGCTGCCGCGACAGGATGAGCAGGTTCGGCACGTCGTGCCCGATCAGCGACAACGCGGTGGCCCCGTCCGGCGCGGTCAGCGCCAGGTGACCGGGGCGCAGCTGGGCGATCAGCTGCTGCGTGCCCGCCTGCGCCCGCGGATCGGGATCGGCGATCACCGCCAGCCCGGCCAGTTCCACCGGGCGCACGGCGGCGATCACCTCGTGCAGGTCGCGCCCGTGCGCGGCGGCGTAGGCGAGGAACGGGGTGCGCCGCAGCTTCGGGTGGTCGTGCAACTGCCGCAGCACCGCCCAGTGCTCCGGGCGCAGCGCGGTGGTGTCCCAGGCGACCGCGGCAGGCCGGTTCTCGTCGACCACCGCGGCCACGTCGTCACCGGTGCCCAGCTTCAGCACGGACAGCCCCGCCAGCCCGGCCGCCGCGACCGCCTCCTCGGGAGCGGGGCCGTCCGCCACGCACAGCAGCGAGTCGGCCGCCTCGTCCGGCAGCGCCCGGCCCCGCGGTCCCGGCAACGGGAGGAACAGGTGGAAGGTGCCACCGGCCGACCCGGTTTCGAAGCGCAGCGAACCGTTGTGCAGTGCGATCAACCGCCGCGCGATCGACAGCCCGAGCCCGCCCCTCGGCGTGCCGGTGCCCTCGTAGCTGATGCGGATGCGCAGGTGCGGCGGCAGCACATCGGCCTCGACGGTCCGCCGGGCGCGGTGCCCGAGGCTGCGGCTGAGCGTGAGCAGCGCCTGCCGCAGCCGCTGCCCGTCGGCCTCGATCAGCGGCAGCCTGCCCGGCCCCTGCTCCCCGAACACTTCGGCGAGCAGTTCCCGCGGATCGATCAGCCCGGCGCAGAGCTTGAGCGAGTCGAGTTCGGCGTCGGCGAGTTCGAGCAGGTCGCCGAGCACACCGAGCTGGTACTCGGCACCGGCGGTGATCCGGTTCAGCGCGTCGCGGACCTCGGGCGGGGGACCGGCCGCGAGCGCGCCCGCCGACTCCCTGAGGATCGCCTCGACCGGGGCCCGCAGTTCCTCGGTCATCTTGCCCAGCAGGCTGGTCTTCGCGCTGTCCGCCTCTTCGGCGGCCTCGACCTCGCGGAACAGCCGGATGTCCTGCACCGCCGAGCTGATCTGCTCCCCGAGCGCGCGGTAGAACCCGCCGTCCGGCGGGCCCGCCTCGAACAGGCCGATGCCGAGCGGCTCGTCGCGGACCTGCAACGGCACCGCGATCCAGGTGCTGCGCCGATCGCGGTGCAGCACATCGGACCGGGTGAGCACGGTGGCCGGGCCGATCGAGAGCTTCCAGTCGCCGACGCCGAGCAGCGGGAGCTGCCTGGCGAGCACCGCGGTCAGATCACGTTCGTCCACAACGGACGAAAGCGCCACGCCGGTCTCCCGCAGCCGCTGCGCGTTCTGCTCGGCCTGCCAGCGCTCGTACTCGAGCAGGCGCCGGGCGTTCCCGGCCACCGCGATCCGCGCCTGTGAGATCAGTTCGCGGCCGCCCTCCCGATCCAGCGCGAAAAGTATTTCGTCCCACGCGTCGGCGTCGCCGCCTTCCGCCATTTTTGCCGCGAACGCGGGGAAATCGGCGGACGAATCCCCGGCCAGCGCCGCGCGGAACTCCGTTTCCAGTCGTCGGCCGATTTCCGCGGGAATTCCGTGCTTTCTGACCGTGGCGGAAAATCCGGCGCATTCCCTGGCCGGTTGCTCGCCCGCGCAACCACACGACCGGCGGAGCACCAGTTCGGCCACCGGCGCCGACCGGCCGCGCGCCGGGCCACCACCCAGCCGGGACAGCAGGGTTTCCACCGCCTGCCCGCCCAGTTCGGCGAACGGCATGGACACCGAGGTCAGCGGCGGCGAGCAGAACCGGGCCTCCGGCGAGTCGTTGAACCCGATCACCGCCACGTCCTCGGGCACCCGCACCCCGCGTTCGGTGAGCACCGCGATCGCTTCGGCGGCCAGGAAATCGCTGCACGCCACCAAACCGGTGAAGTCGCGGCCCGGTTCGAGGCCCCGCGCGTCGAGCAGCACCCGCATCGCCGCAGCACCGGCGTCACGGCGGAACTCCACCGGGGAGGACACCAGCGCGCGATCCGGCCGGATCTTGTAGCGGTCGAGGGTGTCGTGGTAGGCGCGCAACCGGTCGGCGGTCACCGGATTGCGCACCGGCCCCTGGAGAAAGGCCAGGTCACGGCGGTCGTGCACGTCGATGAGGTGGTCGATGGCCTTGCACATGCCCTGGTAGCTGTCCAGGGTCAGCGGCCGCTGGGCGCCGATCGCGCCGTTGAGGCAGACCATCGGCACCCGGCCGAACCGGCGCCCGAACTTCTCCGCGCGCGGATGGCGTTCGGGCAGGCCGAGCGCGGAGGCCCAGCAGATCAGCCCGTCCACCAGGCCGGGGGTGACCAGGTGGTAGACCGCGTTGGCCGGCTGGTCGGCGGTGCCGATCTCGCCGCCGGGAAAGCAGATCAGGTCCACATCGTGCCGCCGGGCGGCGGCCAGCACACCCGAGAAGACCGCGGGCGCCACGCCCAGATCGATGTTGGCCGTCACCAGGCCGATCGCCCGGCGGTATCCGGTCATGGTCGCCTCGCTCGTCTGCGCTGACAAAGCTGTGGTCGCGGCGGAACTGCCTGCAACCTAGTGGCGGCGGACCGTGATCTGCTAGGGCAGAACGGGTGTCAACGATAACACCGAAAACGGGCCCCGGGGGTTTCCGGGGCCCGCTGCTGAACCGGTTCAGCCGACCTTTCCGGTACCGGCACCGCCCTGCACGATGGATTTCACCGAGGAGGCCTGGTCCAGGCTGTACGAGTACGGCACGGCGTTCACCGAACCGCCCTGGTCACCGGAGCCGGAATTGACGAAGTGGTTGTTCTTGGCGACCAGCGAACCGCCGGGCGAGCTGCCCTCACCGCGGTGGAACGGGTCTTCGGTGTTCTCGAAGTAGTTGCCCTCGACGAGCACACCGGCTTCCACCGTGGACGCGACACCGTAGTCGGTCACGCCACCGTAGTAGTTGTTGTACACGTGCACCGGGTTGCCGAAGCGCACGCGCGGGTGGCGCTGCCCGGTGCCGTCGAAGTAGTTGTGGTGGTAGCTGACCCGCAGGTGACCGCGGTCCTGGCTGCCGTTGCCGTCGCTGTGCCCGAGCAGCATGGTCTTGTCGTGGGAGGTGAACTTGTTCCACGACACGGTCACGTAGTCGGAGGCGCGCTTGATGTCCACCGCGCCGTCGTAGCCGTCGCTGAAGGTGTTGTGGTCGATCCAGATCTTGGTCGAGGCGTCGGTGACGTTGATCGCGTCGTCGGCCCAGTTCCGGAAGTTCAGGTTCTGGATGATCACGTTGGTGGCGCTGTCGACGTCCAGTCCGCCACCGGTGATGGTGGCGCCGGAGCCGACGCCGATCAGCGTCTTGTTCGACTTCACGTCCTGCATCCCGCTGATCGAGATGGTGCCGCTGACCCTGATCACCGCGGGGCTGCTCGACTGCATCGCGCTGATCAGCGCCGAAGCGGTGGTCACGGTGACCGCGGGGGTGCTGCCGCCGCCGGTGGTGCCGGCGGCGAACCCGGTCGGGGTGCCCGCGGCCGAGGCGGGACCCGCGGTGGCCACCGTGAGCGCCGCGGCCGCCGCCACGGTGAGCAGGCCGGGCAGGCTTCGCCTGGCGAACGATCTGCGCATGACTTGACTCCTAATTCCGGTTGTCCGTCCCTCGATTTCCCACGTTAGGCAGCCGGATGTGGAGAATCACGAACAATGGGTGGAATATGCGGGGTCAGCCGGTGCGCTGCTGGTACTCCGCCTGCGCCTTGCCCAGTTTCCCGGCCAGTTCGGTGAGGAAGTCCTTTGCGGACAGTTCACCGAGCAGCACCTTCTGGAACGCCGGCTCGGACTCGGTTTTGGTGATGGAGTTGAACTCCGGCAGGTGGTAGGGCATCTGGACCACGGTGGTGGACGGTTCGGCGAGCACCTTCGCCAGCGTCACCCCCGGCTGCGGATTCGCCGGATCGCTCGGGCTGACCCCGCTGTTCACCGGCAGCACCCCGGTCTGCTCGGCCCAGTAGGTGTTCATCGCCGGGCTCGCGGCGAACTCGGCGAACTTGAACGCGGCTTCGGTGTGCTCGCCCTGGCTGAACACGCCGAGCCCGGTGGTCGGGTGCGAGAGCACCGCCCTGGTCCCGTCGGCCGCCTTCGGCACCGGCAGCGCCACCACCTTGTCCGCGCCGAGCGCCTTCACCTGGTCCTGGTAGGACCCGACGTTGTGCTGCATCACGCCGATGTTGCCGCCACCGAACTGGGCGACCATCTTCGCGTAGTCGTTGGTCAGATCGGCTTCCGGGGTGAATCGCTTGTACAGCCCCGCCAGCCGTTCCAGCGCGGCCACGTTGCGCGGGTCGTCGACGGTGGGCCGGCCGTCCGGCTCGAACATCTTCGTGATGCCGGACTGCCCGTAGACCACCTCGAGCATCTGCGCGATCGACCCGGCACCACCGCGGATGGTGAAGCCGTACCGGTTCTGCCCGGGCACGGTGAACCGCTCGATCGCGGTGAACAACTGGTCCCAGGTCTCGGGTACGGGCAGCCCGGCTTCGGCGAGCCAGTCCTTGCGTGCCCAGAAAACCCCGGTGTTGGTGGAGATCGGCAGCAGGTAGAGCTTGCCGTCCGGCACGGTCTGGCGCACGGAGCCGACGATGCGCTCGTTCAGCTGACCGGCCAGCGGGCTGGCGGCGAACATCTCGTCCACCGGTTCCAGCGCGCGCTGCGGCACCAGGTTCGCCAGCATCGCCGTGCTCACCCCGCCCACGTCGGGCAGGCCGCCACCGGCCACCGCGGTGTCGTACTTCTGCTGCGCCTGCGCGATCGGGATGCCGACGTACTCCACCTTGATGGCGGGGTTCGCCTTCTCGAACTCGGCGATGATGTGCTGCCAGACCGGGGTGCGGGCGGGGCCGCCGTTGTCGTCCCAGAAGGTGATCGTGGTGACCCCGCTCGCGGCGTCGGAACCGCAAGCGGCGAGCGTGGTGAGCGCGGTGGCCGCGGTCAGCAGCAGTGCCGCGGCCGTCCGCCACGGGCGTCGGAGCCTGCCCATCTGAAAACCTACCTTTCGCTTGTCCGGCGGAGCAGCGCGGCCGCGGTCCGGCGGTCCAGCCGCCCGTCGGCCACCACGGTGCGGATCCGCCTGCTCACCGATCCGGTGCTCAGCGGCCGCTCCCAGGCCAGGCCCGGTCCGATGCCGGGATAGTCGCGTTCCCTGGCGAACCAGCGGTCGCGGTCGGGACCGCACTGGGTGAAGACCAGCGTCCAGTCCCGGCCGGACGGTGAGGTGCCGGAGAGCCCCACCCAGTCGGCGGCGGCCCCGTTGATCGCGTCCTCACCGTCCGCGTCGGCGGTGAACACCCGGCGCCGCGTGGCGGAAACCGGGGCGCGCCAGAAGAAACCGCCGTACCCGGCGCCCGCGCGGCCCTTGGTGTGCGAACTGCGGATGGTCAGCGGCATGCGGTCCGTCCCGTCGAGCCGGAAGGTGAAGTCCAGCTCCCAGCAGCCCGGCAGCCGCGAGGGTTTGTGGCGCCGGGCGATCACCGTCCGGCGTTCACGGGCCACCAGGCGGCCGTCGGGATCCAGCCACTCCAGCAGTTCGGTGAACCCGCAGGATTCCCGGCGGGTGAACCGGAGGTGGCGCTGACTGCCGTGGTCGGACAGCCAGCGCGGGCCCTGGCCCTGGACGTAGGTGCGGCCGCCCCAGAAGTTCGTACCGTCCACATCGGACACAGCGAGCCCGACGCCGAGGTGGTGCGGGTGGTCCACCGGCGCGGTTTCGCTGACCTCGGTACCGCCGAGCGTGCGCACCGAATAGAGGTAGGGGCGCGGGGCCACGGTCCGGGGCAGGCCGTCGGCGTGCCAGCGGTACGCCGCGACGTCGCGGTCCCCGGCCCGGAGCAGCTGTTCGGCGGGTGCCCACGGCACCTCCAGTTCGGAGAACATCGCCAGGTTGTCCGCGCTGCGCCGGGTCAGCCGCTCGATCCCGGCCAGCACCCGGCCGCCGTTCTGCCCGGCCAGGTGCACCGGCGGAATGGGCCGCGGCTCGGCGGCGCGCCGGACCGCGTCGACCACCCGCATGAAGGCACCGGTGCGCTGCAACGGAACCAGCAGCTCGGCGCCGGTGCGGATGTGCGCGACCAGGTTCTCCAGCAGGTCGGTCCGCGCGTGCCGGGTGACCTCGTCCGGCACACCGGGTCGGCGCAGGCACACCTCGTCGGTGGTGTAGGTCAGCTCCGCCTGCCCGTGCTCGCCGTGCACGACCACCGCGGGCTCGTGGCGGCGTTCCGCGCACATCGAGACCGCGACGGTGATCACCGTGCCACTCGCCACCCGCAGCCGGACGCACGAGGTGTCGTCGGCTTCTATCGGGTTGGCGCGGTACAACTCCACGTCGATCTCGCGCAGCGACTCCGGCGTCTCGGCACCGGCCAGCGACAACGCGCTCGCCACCGCGTGCGCGAACGGGTTGGTCAGCGCGCCGTCGGTCACCGCGAAACCGTTGAGCCGCCGTTTTCCCGCCCACGGCGCGCGTTCGAAGTAGGCGGCCGGTCGCGCCCAAGCACCGGCGACGCCGATCCCGCGCACCTGCCCGAGCTGATCACCGGCGAGCAGTTCGCGCAGGTAGGGCAACGCCGCTGAGCCGAGGCTCTGGAAGCCGACCTGGCAGGCGAGCCCGGTCGAAGTGACCACTTCGGACAGTCGTGTGTAGTCGGCGTAGCTGCCGGCCGGCGGTTTCTCCAGCAGCAGGTGCGCCCCGGCGCGCAGCGCCTCGGTGCCCAGCTCGGCGTGCGTGTGGATCGGCGTGGCCAGGATGACCAGCTCGGCACCGGTGTGCCGGATCAGCGGGGCGAGCCTGCCCGCCTGTTCCGGTTTGCCGAATCCGGCCAGCTGCGCGGCGTCCACCGGCCGGGTGTCGCACACCCCGGCCAGCCGCACCGCGCCACGGTCGGCCAGCCGGCGCAGGTTGTCCAGGTGCCATCGGCCGTGCCCGTGCACCCCCGCCAGCACCACCCGCACCGGTTCCACGCTCATCCCTTCACCGCACCCGCCGACAAGCCCTGCACCAGATACCGTTGGATCACCGCGAAAACCAGCACCACCGGCAACGCGGCCACCACGCCACCGGCGGCCAGCGCGCCGAAGTCCACGCTGAACTCGCCGAGGGTGAAGGCCAGCCCGACCGGCACGGTGAACTTGTCCTGGTCGCTGACGAACATCAGCGCGAACAGGAAGTTGTTCCAGCTGTGGATGAAGGCGAACGAGCCGACCGCGACCAGGCCGGGCCGCAGCAGCGGCAGCACCACGGCGAGAAAGGCACGCAGACGCGTGCAGCCGTCGGCCTGCGCGGCCTCTTCGAGTTCCACCGGAATGCTCGCGATGAACCCGCTGATCAGCACCAGCGACAGCGGCAGCTGGAACACCGTCTCGGCGATCACCAGGCTGCTCAGGCTGTTCACCAGGCCCAGCGTGCGGAAGATCTCGAACAGCGGGATGAGCATCATCGCGCCGGGGATGAACTGGCTGCACAGCAGGGAAATCAGGAACACGCGGCGGCCGCGGAAGCGGAACCGGGCCAGCGCGTACCCGCCGGGCAGCGCGATCGCCGTGGTCGCCACCAGCGAGGCCACGCCGACCAGGAAGCTGTTCTGGAAGAACACGCCGAAGCCCATGCCGTTCCAGACCGTTTCGAAGTTCTCCAGTGAAATCGGCCACGGCACCAGTGAGGACGATCCACGCGGGCGCACCGCGAAGACCAGCATCCAGTAGAACGGCACCAGCGTGAACAGCAGGTACAAGCCGAGCGGAACGTAGATCTCCCAGCGCCGCTTCTTTTTCCTGGCAGGCGGTGCCGACGGCGGCGCGACAACCGGCGGGGCGGCTTCGGTGGCGGTCATCGCTGTGCTCCGTAGCGGCCGATGCGCAGGTAGAGGATGGAGAAGAAGGTGAGGATGAGGAACCCGGCCATGGTCAGCGCGGAGCCGTAGCCGAAGTCGTGGGACTGGGCCGCGGTGGAGGCCACGTACAGGGGCAGCGTGGTGGTCTGATGGGCGGGGCCGCCGCCGGTCAGCGTGTAGAGCAGGTCGACGTTGTTGAACTCCCAGACCGCGCGCAGCAGCGTGGCGAGGATGATCGTGTCGCGCAGGTGCGGCAGCGTGATGTGCACGAACCGGCGGACCCGGCCCGCCCCGTCCACCGATGCGGCCTCGTACAGGTCCTTGGGCACGCCCTGGAGGTCGGCGAGCAGCAGGATCGCGAAGAACGGCACCCCGCGCCACAATTCGGCGAGCACGGCCGCGGAGAACACCGTCGACGGATTCGCGAGCGGTGCGGCCCCGTAGTCCATCAGCCCGAGGTCGGCGAGGTAGCGGGACAGCCCGGTGGTCGGGTTGTAGAGCAGGACCCAGATGCCGGTGGTGAGCACCCCGGACACGGCCCACGGCGAGAACACCAGCGCCCTGGCCACCGCCCGCCCGACGAAGGTCTCGTTCACGATCAGCGCGAGGGCGAGCCCGAGGATGAACTGCAGTGATACCTCGACGGTGACCCATTTGGCGGTGAACGCGAGGCTCTGCCAGAACAGCGGGTCGTCGGTGAGCATCCTGGTGAAGTTGTCCAGCCCGGCGAACCCGTCCAGCCACGGTTTGCTGAGCTGGCGGTGCTGGAGGCTGTAGTAGACGACGCTGGCCACCGGGTAGACCAGGAAGGCCAGCATCGCCAGCACCGCGGGAGCGATGAGCAGGTACGGCGTCCGGGAGTCGCGACGGCGGCGTTTGCGCTCCCCCAGTGCCACCAT
The DNA here is from genome assembly GCF_009429145.1 of Amycolatopsis sp. YIM 10. Lineage (GTDB taxonomy): Bacteria > Actinomycetota > Actinomycetes > Mycobacteriales > Pseudonocardiaceae > Amycolatopsis. The sequence continues at coordinate 7,393,654 of NZ_CP045480.1, forward strand.
TCCCGATCTCCGTTCACCGCCGGACCGGACCTGAGATTACGGATCCGCAGGAGGACAATGAGGGACTGAACGTGGACTTTCCCGACCACCGCACTCCCCGGATGGCCGCCCGGACCTCCCCCGCCCCTACTCCTGCCCCGCCAGCCACTCCTCAAACGGCGTCGGCTCAATCCGCGCCCCAGCCCCCGGCAGCAAAACGTTCCCCGCCATGGAAACCCCGAACACCCCATCCCAAGTAGGCACCAGCTTCACCGCGCGACCCCGCGCTGCCAGCGTTCGCCGGGCCATGTCCACCAGGTCCTGCGTCTCGGGCCCGGCCACATCCGCGTACCGCCCCTTCGGCTCGCCCACCGCGATCTCCGCGAGCACCCCGGCCACGTCCGCGGGCGCGATGGGCTGCACCAGCAACGGCGCGATGGTCGCCACTCCGTCCTGTTCGGTCCAGCCGGTCACCATCTCGGCGAAGTCGTGGAACTGCGTCGCCGGGACGATCGTCCACGGCACCGGACCCTCCGAAACCAGCCGCTCCTGCTCGCGCTTCCCCGCGTAGTGCGCGTTCCCGCCGACATCGGCGATGCCCACGATCGACAGCAGCACGTGGTGCCGCACCCCGGCCCGCGCCTCCGCCGCGAGCAGCGTGCGGGTGGCCGTTCCCAGGTAGGCGACCGTCGCCGCCTCGTCGGCTCCCGGCGCGTTGATCGCGTCGACGACCACCTCGGCCCCGGTCAGCGCCTCGTCCAGCCCAGCGCCGGTCGACAGGTCCACGCCCAGCGAGCGGCTGATCCGCACCACCTCGTGCCCCTGCCGCTCCAGCGCCGCCACGGTGAGCCCGCCGATGTTGCCGGTCGCCCCGGCCACAGCGATTCGCATGTTCATCCCCTTCCAGACGTCCGGAAAGCTATCACGGACTTAGTGGGTCCACAATATCGCCTATAGACTGGACGCGTGAAGCTTCCGGTCAGCACCGAATGGGCCCTGCACTGCGCCACCAGCCTGGCGCAGCTCGAGCCGGGAGCCAGCGCGTCGACGAACCAGCTCGCCGTGTACTTCGACCTGCCGGCGCCCTACCTGGCCAAGCAGCTCAAGGCACTGGTCCGCGCCGGGATCCTGGCCGCGTCCACCGGTCCGCGCGGGGGTTTCCGGCTGGCGAAGCCCGCTGCCGAGATCACCCTGCTGGACATCGTCGAGGCGGTCGACGGTGCTTCGGCGCCGTACGAATGCCGCGAAATCCGCCAGCGGGGCCGGGGCGCGTTGCCCGCGGAAGACTGCCGGAACACCTGCGTCCTCGCCGCCAAAATGGCCGACGCACACAACGCGTGGCGCCAGACCCTGGCGAACGACACCCTCGCGACCATCCTGGACGCCCTACCCCCGACCGCCCCCGCACGCACCCGGCGCCTCCTCACCGAACTGCGCTGACACTCGGCCCTATCGGCCGAGCCGCCCCAACTGCGTCCGCAGGAACTCGCGCTCAACATCGTTGCCGACCAGTTCCAGCGCCCGTTCGTAAGCCACCGCGGCCTCGCCCGCCCGGCCGAGCCGCCACAGCAAATCCGCCTTGACCGCGGGCAGATAGTGGTACCCGGCAAGCCGATCGTCGCCCTCCAACCGGGCGACCTCGGCCAGCCCCGCCTCGGGACCATCGGCCATCGACACCGCGACCGCCCGGTTCAGCGCGACCACCGGCGACGGCCACACCCGCGCCAATTCCCCGTACAGCACCAGAATCTGGCTCCAGTCGGTGTCCGCATAGGACGGTGCCGTGGCGTGCAGTGCGGCGATCGCGGCCTGCAGCGCGAACCGGCCTGGACGCCCACCGCGCAGGGCGGTGACCACCAGCCGGTCCGCTTCGGCGATCAGCTCCCGATCCCACGCCGAACGGTCCTGTTCGGACAGTCGGAGCAAGCCGTCCCCGTCCGCACGGGTACCGCGTCGCGCGTGGTTGGCCAACAGCAACGCGAGCAGCCCGCACACCTCCCGCTCCCCCGGCAACAGGTCGTACAGCAGTCGCGCCAGGTCCACCGCGCGTCCGGCCAGGTCGTCGTCGGTCAGCGAAGGCCCGGCCGCCGCGGTGTGCCCGGCGGTGAAGGCCAGGTGGAGCACGGTCAGCACCGCGTCCAGCCGGTCCGGCAGCTCGTCCGGCCGCGGCATCCGGAACGGGATGCCCGCCGCGGCGATCTTCTTCTTCGCCCTGGTCAGCCGCGCGGCCATGGCGGTCTCGGCGACCAGGAACGCCTCCGCGATGCCCGCCGTGCCCACCCCGCAGACCAGTCGCAGGGTGAGCGCGACCTGCGCCTCCACCGACAACGCCGGGTGGCAGCACAGGAAAACCAGGCGCAGCCGGTCGTCGCGCGCCGGCTCGGCGGCCTCCTCCGGCTCCACCAGCAGGTGCAGTTTCGACCGCAGCGTCCTGGACCGGCGGAGCAGGTCGAGCGCGTTGCGCCGGGCGGCGGTGTTCAGCCAGGCACCCGGATTGGCCGGGACGCCGTTGGCCGCCCAGTCCACCAGCGCGGCGGCGTACGCGTCCTGGACGCATTCCTCGGCCTGGCCGAGATCCCGGGTGACGCGCACCGTCGCGGCGAGCACCTTGGCCCACTCGCGGCGGTGCGCGTCCGCGACCGCCGCCGCGGCGGTGCTCACGGTTCGAACAACGGCCGCACCTCGACCGCACCGTCCATGATCGGCAGCAGCTTGCCGATCGCGACCGCGGTGTCGAAGTCCTCGGTCTCCACCACGAAGAAGCCCGCGATCACTTCCTTGGTCTCCAGGAACGGGCCGTCGGTGACCAACCCTCCCTTGTGGATGGTCCTGGTTTCGGCGACCGGCCGCAGGCCCTGCTCGTGCACCACCCGCGCGCCCATCGCGGCGATCTGGTCGCCGACACGCAGATTGGCCTCCATCACCTCCGGCGGGATGTCCGCGACCCCGCCGGGCAGTTCCTTCTCGTAGATCAGAATCGCGTACTGCGGCATCGGCTTCCCCTTCACCAGTTCCCGGTTTCCGGCCCCAGCGCACCGTAGACCGGTTCGCCGTCACGCGCGTACCGGCCGGCCAGCACCCCGGTGCGCAGCGTGGCCGAGCCGACGAGCCGCAGTCCGGCGGGCACGGTGCCCTCGCCGAACAACCGCTTGCCGGAGCCGAGCAGCACCGGGAACGACAGCACGTGCAGTTCGTCGACCAGATCGTGCCGCAGCAGCGTCTGGACCAGTCCGGCACTGCCGTGCACCTGGATCTCCCCGCCGTCGCCCGCCTTGAGCGCGCGCACGGCTTCGGGCAGGTCACCGGTGAGCAGCGTGGAGTTCTGCCACTCCACGCTCTTCAGCGTGCGCGACGCGACGTACTTCGGCATCGGGTTCAGCAGGGAGCCGACCGGGTCGTCCGCCTCGGTCAGTGGCCAGCTCGCGGCGAACACCTCGTAGGTCCGGCGGCCCAGCAGTAGTGCGCCCGCCCGCGCGGTGAGCCCGGTCATCAGCTCGATCGTGGGCTCGTCGACCAGGGGCGCGGCCCAGCCACCGTGGGCGAACCCGCCTTCGGTGTCCTCGTCCGGCCCGCCCGGCGCCTGCATCACCCCGTCCAGCGAGGTGAAGGCGATGACCACCAGTTTCCGCATTTTCTCTCCGCTCGTCGCGACGCCCGATCGGCGCCCTCAACTCACTCGACGCGCGAGCACGGGCGAATTCGACAGCGGATGTGATCTAGGCCGAAAAGTCGATCTTCACTCGTCCGAATGATTGACGGCCCTGCCCCGTTCGGCCACAGTGAACACCTGTCCACTCAAATTCCGGCTGTCGGCTCGACTCTTCGGGGCGTCATGACTTTTCCCGCACACCAAGGCACTCTCCAACTCGACGCGGCGCTGTTCCCACTGGGCGCACCGGGCGCGTTCCCCCGCCGCAACCGCACGCACGCCCGGCTCAGCGGGCTGCGCACCAAGGTCGCCTGGCCCACCCAGACCGATCTGGACTGGTACGAGCACACCGATTTCCGCAAGCGGCTGCTCCACCGGCTCTGGCACCTCTGAGTACTCAGGCACCCTTCACGAAGTACAGCACCGTCATGGTGGCCGCGGTGGTCAGCACGATGCCGCGCACCAGCCACGCGGGCAGCCGGCGCGCCCACCGCGCGCCGGCGAACCCGCCTGCCACCGCGCTGCCCAGCACGACCAGCAACGGCACCGGTTCGTCGAGCACGTCCGAAGCGAACAGGAACAACACGGTCGCGGTGAGGAACACCGCGGCGATCTGGGCGACCCGCATCGGATTGCCCGCCGCCGCGTCCAGCCCGAGGCCGACGCTCCACAGCGCGAGCATCAGGATGCCTACGGCTCCACCGAAGTAACCGCCGTAGACGCAGAGCAGGAACTGACCGGCCAGCACCGCCTTCGCACTCATCCCGCCCGCCGCGTCCAGCGTGCCGAGGCGGCGCGCGAGCGGACGGCCGAAAGCCAGCACCACGGTGGCGAAGGCGAGCAGCCACGGCACCACGACGTCGAACGAGGACGACGGCAGCACCACCAGCAACCCGGCCCCGAGCGCGGAGCCGAGCACGCTCATCGAGGTCAGCGCGGGCAGCGAAGTCCCGCCCACCGGGTGGATTTCGCGCCGGAAGACCCAGGCGCTGACCGCGGCACCCGGCACCAGTGCGACGGTGGTGGCCGCGTTCGCGGTGACCGGCGTGAGCCCGGCCGCGACCAGCGCGGGCAACGCGACGAAAGTGCCCCCGCCGCCGACCGCGTTCAGCGCGCCGGCGGCGAGTCCGGCCAGCACCAGCATCAGCAACTCGGGCACCAGCCGAGCATCACCGGAACCCGGTACCCGGCACAATGCGTGATCTCCGCAGTCAGCCTCTGCCCAGGCCATAGGCTGATCGGCATGCGTTACGACCTCGACGATCTCCGGCTCTTCGTGCACATCGTCACCGAGGGGTCGATCACCGCCGGGGCGCGGCGAATGCGGTTGAGCCTGCCGTCGGCCAGTGCCAGGGTGCGCTCGCTGGAGCGCCACGCCGGGGTCTCGCTGCTGGACCGCGGCCGGCGCGGGGTGCGGCCGACCCCGGCCGGGGCCACGCTCGCCCGGCACGCCAGGGAGGTGCTCGACCGGACCGCCCGGCTGGAGAACGCGGTCGCCGGGTACGCCCGCTCCCCCGCCGAACCGCTGGTGCTGGTCACCGGCAGTTCGGCGATGCACCGCCTGGTGCCGCCCGCGCTGATCGCGTTCCTGCTGGAGTACGCCGACCAGGACGTGACCGTGCTCGAACGCCGGACCCCGCAGACGGTGCGGATGCTCACCAGTGGTGAGGCGGATCTCGGCATCGTGATCGAGGACGAGGCGCGGGATTCGGGGCTGGAGACCGAACTGCTCGGCGACGACTCGCTGGTGGTGGTCGGCCAGGCGGGCGGGGTGCTGGCGGGCCGTGGTGGGCTGGCCTACCGCGAGATCGCCGAGCACCCGCTGGTCGGCCTGGTCGCGAGCGCGCCGTTGCAGCGCTGGATCGACAAGAACCTCGGACCGCACGCCCCGGTGGCGCGGTACCGCACGCTGGTCACGAATCTCGACACGCAGATCTCACTGGCCGCCGCCGGGGTCGGGCTCGCCGTGATCCCACGCCGCGCCGTGCCGCCGGGGCGGGCACTGGACGTCTGCGAACTGCACGATCCGTGGGCACACCGGCGGCACCTGCTGTGCTGGGGTGCCCGGGTGCGCCAGTCCTCGCGCGCGGTCGCCGCGCTGGCCGAGCACCTGCGCCGCGTCTACACCTGAGCCACTGCGTCGAACCAGGGCAGTTCCTCCGACGGGCGCCGGTACCGGACGACGTCCACGCCCGCCTCGCGCGCCGCAGCGATGTCGTTGTCGGTGCTGCCGACGAACGCGCAGGCCTCCAGTGGGACCACGAGTTCCCGGATCGCCGCGGTGATCATGCCCGGTGTCATCCGGTCCGGACCGGTGCGCCCGGCCAGCCGGCGCACGTGCTCGTCCAGCCCGTGCACCACCAGGAAGGCCCGGATCGGATCGGCCGCCAGGCCGCCGACCACAGTGATCCGCGTACCCGCCGCCGCCAGCCGGGCGAACGCGCTGAGCACACCGGGCGCCAGGCGCGCCGCCGCGACCATCTCGGCTTCGAGGCGGCACAGCTGGGTGTGCACCGCGCGCTCCGTGGCGGGACCGATTGCCGCCGCGTGGGCCAGTACAACGTATGGATCGTCGGTCCGCTCCACCTTCCGCGGCGGTTTCGCGTCGCCCAGCATGACCCGCAGCCGACCGGCCATCCCGTCCCCGGCGGGCAACTCGGCGACCGGGCCGTCGAACGCGACCAGCACGTGATCACGTTCGGCAAGAAGCTCTTCCGCGCGCATCCGTCCTTACTACACCTGCAGCGCGCCCCACAGGGCGATAACCGCGAGCACCAGGCAGGCGGGCACGGTCACCAGGCCGAGCCGGGTGAACTCGCGCAGGTTGACCTCCGTGTCGTGGTCGTGGAGCACGCGCCGCCACAGCAGGGTGGCCAGTGAACCGGCGTAGGTCAGGTTCGGCCCGATGTTCACGCCCAGCAGCACGGCCAGCACCGCGCCGGAACCGGCAGGCACGGTCAGCGGCAGCAGCACCAGCACCGCGGGCAGGTTGTTGATCAGGTTGGCCAGCACCGCGGCGACCACCGCGATGCCGAGCAGCGCGAGCAGTCCGCTGCCGCCGGGCACCAGCCGGCGCAGGCCGTCCGCCAGCCCATTGTCCACAACGGACCGGACGACCACGCCCAGCGCCAGCACAAAAGCCAGGAACGGCAACGAAGCCGCGCGCACGAGCGCGCCCGCGGTGGTGCGGCGGCGCACCAGCGCGCGGACCGCCAGCACCAGTGCCCCGGCGGCGGCCGCCCACGCCGGATCCAGGCCCAGCGCCGAAGTGACGGCAAAGCCCGCCAGTGTCAGCGCGACGGTGACCAGCGCGAACCAGGGCATCGCGACCGGCTCCTCCGCGAGCCGGCCGCGTCCGGTCAGTTCCGCGGCGAAGAACCGCCGGAAGGCCAGGAACTCCACGGCGATCACCACCAGCCACGGCAACGCCATCAACGCGGCGAACCGGGTGAAGCTGAGCCCGCTGGCCGTGAACGCCAGCAGATTGGTCAGATTCGACACCGGCAGCAACAGCGATGCCGAGTTCGACAGGTGCGCGCAAGCGTGCACGTGCGGCTTCGGCGGCAACTCCAGCCGTCGCGCGGTCGCGAACACCACCGGTGTGAGCAGTACGACGGTGGCATCAAGGCTGAGCACCGCGGTGACCACCGACGCGATGCCGAACACCCCGCCCAGCAACCGTTTCGGCCGCCCGGCCGCGGCACGAGCGAGCCACACCCCGCAGGCGTGGAAGAGTCCTTCGTCCGCGCACAACCGCGCGAGCACCAGTACCGCGGCCAGGAATCCGGTCACCGGCGCCAGCCGCACGACCTCCTCCCCGGCGTGCTCGACCGGGATGGCGCCGACCGCGATCAGCAGCACCGCGGCCGGGACCGCGACCACCGCCTCGGGCAGCCCGCGCGGCCGGATCACCGCGGCTGCCAGCACCAGCGCGAGCAGCACGACGGCCAGGATTTCGGCGAACAGGTTCACCCCGCCGCCACTGCCCCGGCGGTGCGCTCGAGCGCGGTGAGCAGGTGCCGCAACGCCGGTCCGGGTGGTCCCGGTGGCACGGCGAGCGAGGTGGTCAGCACCTGACCGGACAGCGGGCGGACGACCACCCCCGGCACCGATGGCAGTCCGGTCCCTTCGTAGAACACGGTCCACGACGGCGGGCCCGCCGCGATCTCGGCCATGGTCTCGGCCAGGCTGGTGAACGGCGGCCCCTCCGGCGGGTCGATCCCGGCCGTCGCGCAGGCGTCGCGGATCAGGTCGTGGAACGGCGGATTGTCCGCGCGCGGAGCCAGCCGCACGGGCAGGTCGGCGAGATCTTCCAAGGACAGCAAGGATTTCGCGGCCAGCGGGTGCGCGGCGGGCAACGCCACGAGCAGCGGATCGTGCCAGACCGGCAGCAACTCCAACCGGCGGGCCGCGGGCAGCGCGCGGACCAGCGCGGCGTCCAGCTCACCGGACCGGACCGCGGCGAGCCGCTCGGCGGGCGCGAGGCGCTTGAGCCGGACGCGCAGTTCCGGCGCGAGGTCGGCGAGTTCACCGAGCACGCGGTAGATCCGGTCACCGGGCCCGTGCACGGTGCCCAGCCGCACCACCCCGCCGTCGGCCACCTCGGCGGCCACCGAGCGGACCCTATCCGCCGCCGACAACACCGCCAGCGCCTCGGGCAGCAGGCGTTCCCCGCCCTCGGTGAGCCGCCGCGCCGACCGGTCGAACAACCGCACCCCGAGTTCGCGCTCCAGCCGCCCGATCTGCTGGCTCACCGCCGACTGGACGATGTGCAGCCGCTCGGCGGCCCGGCCGAACCCGCCCGCTTCGGCGACGGTCACGAAGTACCGCAGCTGCCGCAACTCCATCGCCCGCCCCATCTCGATCAGTGATCCCCGCGATCTCCAACCGCCGCTGGTCCGCGGTTTCTTCCCGATGTCGACTGGAGCCATGACCAAGCACATCATCCACGCCGCCACCGCCGAACTCGTCACCACGCCCGGCGGCGCGTTCCACCTGCTCGCCGACGCCGCCCACACCGGCGGCGCGCTCGGCGCCAACCGCCTCGTGCTCGGCGTGGGAGCCGCCGGAGCCAAAACGCACTACCACGCGAAATCCACCGAGCTGTTCTACGTGCTCGACGGTGTGGCGGAGTTCGTGCTCGGCGACGAGCACGCCACGGTTTCCGGCGGCGACCTGGTGATCGTGCCGCCCGGCCTGCCGCACGCGTTCGGCGCCGCCCCGGGACACCCGGCCGACCTGCTCGTCGTGCTCACTCCCGGTGTCGACCGGTTCGGGTACTTCCGGCACTTGGGCCGGATCCAGCGCGGTGAAGCCGAATTCACCGAGCTGCACGCCGAGGACTACGACGTGCACTTCGTCCTGGATCAGCGGTCGTAGTAGGTGGTCGGCGGCGGCTGGTTCCACTGCCGGGTCGGTGCCTGCGGATCGGTGGCGCGCTTGCGGCGGTGCAGCGTGCGCGCGTTCACCGCCATGTTGTGCACGATCACACCGATCACCAGCCCGAGCACCAGGTTGATCAACGCGGTGGCCACCTTGGCGCCAAGGTCGACGGTCAGCGTCAACGGCAGCACCACCGCGATCAGCGTCACCAGCGCCATGATCCAGCCGAAGAACTGGCCCGGTGCCGGGGTGGCCACGCTGAGCAGGTGCATCAGCCCGGTGGCCAGCAACGCCACCACGGCCGCGGTGACCGCGTAGTAGGGCGTGCTCGCGTTGCCCCAGATCCCCTCGCCCTCCGGCGCGAGCACTTCGACCTCGAACAGGCCGCGCGCGATCAGCAGGCCGACGATCGCCAGCAGGGCGGCCACCACCGCGGTGGCGATGCCGCCGGCCCACAACCGGCCCGCGTCGACCCCTGGCCGGTCATCGCGCGCGTGCGGTGCGTTGTAGTCGGACATCGGGAGCTCCTCCGTAGTGAGTCACCGGCCACCTCCGATTCTCGCGCGATTCCGGCTTCCCCGCCGTCCGGGACGAGGGCCGCTCACCCGACGGTGGCGATATCTTGACGGTGGTTGGCGGTCACGCCACTGGTCGAACCGCGTCCGCTGATTAGGCTGGTTCCCATGGCGAAAGCAGCAGGTCCCAGCGTCGCGGTACTGGCGTACCAGGGCATGTCCGCGTTCGAGACCGGCATCGTGACCGAGGTGTTCGGGCTCGAATGGCGGGGTTTCGGGGTGCCCTGGTACCGGCTGAAGATCTGCGCCGAGCAGCCGGGCCCGGTGCGGATGATCGGCGGCGCCACCCTGGAAACCCCGTACGGCCTCGACGACTTCACCGACGCCGACACGCTGGTCGTGCCGAGCGTGGCCGATCCCGCCGCCGATCCGTCGCCCGAGCTGGTCGCCGCGCTGCGGCGGGCCTACCGCCGCGGCACGCGGATCGTGTCGATCTGCTCCGGTGCCTTCGCGCTGGCCGGGGCGGGCCTGCTGGACGGGCGGCGGGCGACCACGCACTGGCGTTACGCCGATCTGCTCGCCAGCCGGTTCCCCCAGGTCGAGGTGGACCCGAACCCGTTGTACGTGGAGGACAGCGGGGTGTTCACCAGCGCGGGCTGCGCGGCCGGCCTGGACCTGTGCCTGCACCTGGTCCGCGCCGACTTCGGGGCCGCGGTGGCGAACTCGGTGGCCAGGCACCTGGTCATCCCGCCGCACCGCGACGGCGGGCAGGCGCAGTACATCGAGGCGCCGATGGCCCCCGATCCGGACAACGACCACGTGGCGCGCAGCATGGCCTGGGCGCTGGAGCACCTGGCCGAGCCGATCACCGTGGCCAAGCTGGCCGAGATCGCCGCCATGTCCGCGCGCACCTACCTGCGGCACTTCCTGCGCGCCACCGGGACCAGCCCGATCCGCTGGCTGATCGCCCAGCGCGTGCAGGCCAGCCTGCCGCTGCTGGAGACCACCGACACCCCGATCGAGCGGATCGCCACCGCGGTCGGCTTCGACACCGCGGTGACCTTCCGGCACCACTTCGCCGCCGCGATGCGGATCGCGCCGTCGGCCTACCGCCGCACGTTCGGCGTCCGTGAGGAGATCAGCGCATGACCGTCGGCGTCCGGCAGGCAGCCGAGGCCGAACTCGGCGCGCTGGAACCGTTGTGGGTGGCGCTGACCGAGCACCACCGGTCGCTGGTCGGCGAAACCCTGCCGGTGCGCGGCAACATCACCTCCTGGTCGGTGCGCCGCGAGCAGTACCGGTCATGGCTGCGCGAGGACAGGGCGCTGATCTTCACCGCGCACCAAGGAGAACAGGACGCGCCGGCGGGGTACCTGTGCTGCCGGTTGCTGCCTTCGGGCGCCACCTTCGACTTCGGTGAACTGCGGGGCGAGGTCGATTCGCTGGTGGTCGATCCCGCGGTGCGCGGTGACGGCATCGGCACGGCGTTGCTGGAGGCCTGCCGCGCGGAGCTGAAGAACCGCGGGATCGAGTACTGGTCGATCGGCGTGCTGGCGGCGAACACCGGGGCGGCGAGCCTGTACGAGCGCCTCGGTTTCCGCCCGTGGATCAGCGACTTGCTCGGCCGCACCTGATGATCGCTTGTGGCGAACTCGCCTCGCTGTGAGCGAACGCGGGCCTGCCCAACGGTTTCTGCGCTCTAACGTCGCGGTCATGACACTTGAGCTGCTTCCCGAGATGTCCGCGCCGCCGAGCGGGCTGTCCCTCAACGACTCGGTCTACGAGCAACTGCTGCGCGACCGCATCGTCTTCCTCGGCTCGGAGGTGACCGACGAGGTGGCGAACCGGATCACCGCGCAGTTGCTGCTGCTGGCCGCCGACGATCCGGACCGCGACATCACCTTCTACATCAACTCGCCGGGCGGCTCGGTCACCGCGGGCATGGCCATCTACGACACCATGCAGCTGGTCCAGCCGGACGTGGCCACCTGGGGCCTCGGTTTTGTCGCCTCGATGGGCCAGTTCCTGCTGTCCTCCGGCGCACCGGGCAAGCGCTTCCTGCTGCCGAACACGCGGGTACTGATGCACCAGCCGTCGGCGGGCATCGGCGGTTCCGCGGCGGACGTGGCCATCCAGGCCGAGGTGTTCGGCAAGATGAAGCGCCGGATCGCCGAGATCACCGCGAGCCAGACGGGCCAGACCGTGGAGCGGATCACCGCCGACGCCGATCGCGACCGCTGGTTCGACGCCGAGGAAGCCCTCGCCTACGGCTTCGTCGACAGGATCGTCGGCGCCGCCGGTTCCACCGCCGCGACCGGCTGAGAAGTGGTTGCCCGCACGTGGTGCACGACCACGCTGAGCGTCGCGGCCAGGAAGACCACCTGCATGGCGGTCCGCGGCACCAGCTGGTCGTCCCACGGCAGGCCGATCCCGGTGACCGCCTTGTGCACGTTCGCCGGGAACATGGCCAGCAGCATCAGCGTCAGGCCACCGGCCGCCCACGGCGCGGTCCGCGCCCACAGCAGTCCGGCCGCGCCCGCCAGTTCCAGCACCCCGGTCACGGTGACCAGCAGTTCCGGCGCGGGCAGTGACGGCGGCACCATGGCCACCAGTTCCGCGCGCATGCCGACGAAGTGCGCCACGCCGGTCGCGACGAACATCGCGGCGAGCCCGCCGCGCACGGCCACCGGCCACGGCTTCAGCCGCCGCACACCGGCCGCGCCGAGCACCAGTGCCACCAGCGTGACCACCACCAGGATCACCAACGGCGCCATGCCGTCCCCCAATCTCCATCGAACTTGACAGCGACAAGATTGCGCTCGATGCCGCATCTTGTCAATGCCTAGATTGGGCTAGGCTGTCCGGCATGCCCTACCACCACGGCGATCTCCGGCGGACCATGCTCACCGCCGCGGTCGAGGCGATCACCGAGTCCGGTCCGGCCTCGATCAGCCTGCGCGAGCTGGCGCGCCGCGCCGGGGTGTCCAACGCGGCACCGGCCCACCACTTCGGCGACAAGGCCGGCTTGCTCACCGCGCTCGCCACCGAGGGGTACGACCTGCTGGCCGACGCGATCACCGAAGCCCGCGAAGCCGGTGGCGGCATGATCGACATGGGCGTGGCCTACGTGCGGTTCGCCGTCGAGCACCGCGCGCACTTCGACGTGATGTTCCGCCCCGACTTCTACCGCGCCGACGACGAGGCGCTGGCGGCCGCGCGCACCAGGGCCGGGGACGCGCTCGCCGACGGGGTCGCCGCCGACCCGCGCACCGGCCCGGACCACCGCCTCGCGCGCGTGGCCGCGTGGTCGCTCGTGCACGGGTACGCCACGCTGGTGCTCAGCGGCGCACTGGAGCAGGACGCCGAGCCCGCCGTCACGGCCAGGGCGATCGCGGGTTTCCTGTTCCCCCGGACCGAAAAGTAGGTCCCTCAGACCGAGAAGTAGGGGCCGAACCCGGCGTCGGCACCCGCCTGCCGCCACCAGTCCGCCTGCTCGGCGGTGCCGATGCCGTCCACCAGCACGGTGGTCCCGGCCAGGTGCGCCAGCTCGATCAGGTTCGCCACCGAACGCGCGACCAGCAGGCTGCTGGCCTCGTGCCTGCGGTCGACCAGTCGGCGGGCCAGCCGCACCGTGCGCACCGGCAGTTCACCGAGGCAGCCGACGTCACCACCCGCGCCGAAGTCCAGTACTTCGCTGTAGACCCCGATTTCCGCGAGCACGCGGAGGTTGTCGGCGGCCTCACCGCGTTCGGCCAGCAGCGCCCGCACCGGGAAGCCGAGGCGCAGCCGCGCCGGGTTCAGCCCGGTTTCGGCCAGCGCCCGCCGTACCGTGCCGACCAGATCGGGGTCGATCGCCTGCTCGGGAGTCAGGCCGACCACGAGCACGTGCTTCTGCCCGTCACGCACCTTCTCGCAGGCCGTGCGCAACAGCCATTCACCCAGTGGCAGCAGCAATCCCGTGCGCCCGGCCAGTTCCACGCAGGTCTCGTGGCCGAGCGCGCCTTCGCGTTCGTGGTTCCACCGCAGCAGGGCCTCCACCGCCGTGGTGGTGCGGTCCTCCAGCCGGACCGCCGGGCGGTAGACCACTTCGAGTTCGCCGAGTTCCCACGCCCCGGCCATGGACGCGGCGAGGCTGAAATCGTGCCGGTCGCGGGCGTCCTGCGCCGGGTCGAACACCTGCCACTGCCGGTGCCCGTTGCGCTGCGCCCGGCGCAGCGTCATGTCGGTGGCACGCAGCAGTTCGCTCGGCGCCAGCTCGGGCGAGGGCCGGTGCGCCACGCCGAAGGTCGCCGACACCGCCACGCCGGTGTGCTCGTCGAGGTACACCGGCTCGGCCAGTTCCTGGTTGATCCGCCGGATGGTGGTGCCGATGTCGGGCGTGCTCCCGGTGTTCTCGATCAGGATGCCGAACTCGTCCCCGCCGAGCCGCGCCACGATCGCGTTCTCCTCGGCCACCACGGCTTTCAGCGTGCCGGCGACGCTGCGCAGCAGACGATCACCGCTGCCGGGACCGAGTCCGTCGGTGATCACCGAGAAACCGTCGAGATCGAGGTGGAACACGGTGATGCCGGTGGCCGGATCGGCCAGCCGCAGCGCCCGTTCCAGCCGGGTGCTGAAGAACTGCCGGTTGGGCAGGCCGGTCAGCGCGTCGTGCAGTGCCTGGTGGCTCAATCTTCGTTGCAGCAGCGAGACATCGGTGTCGTCGTCGACGATGGTGACGAACCGCTCCGCCTTGCCGGACGCGTCCCTGATCACTCCGCCGGTCAGGGTCACCCACATCGTTTCACCGGTCTCGGTGAGCAGCCTGCGGCCGATCCGCAACCGGTTGATCTCGCCGTCGAGCAGTTCGCGGTACCCCTCGCGCAGCCCGGCGGCGTCCTCCGGATGGATCAGGTCGAACAGGCTGACCCCGGCGATGTCGGCGGGCGCGCGGTTGAGCGTCTTGCCCAGCGCGGCGTTGATCCGCACCAGGCTGCCGTCCAGCTCGGTGACCGCCACGCCACTGGCCGAGCCGACGAAGACCTCCTCGAACTGCGCCTGCGTCATCGCCTGCTGGCGGCGGGCCTCGCGTTCCACGTCGAGCAGCGTGCGGTTGAGTTCGCGTTGCTGCTTCTGGAACATCTCGCGCTGGGCTTCGCTGTAACCGGTGGTCAGCGCGCCGAGGGTGAGCACAACGCGGTCCGCCGGCTGGTCGCGGGCGAGCGCCTTGCCGAGCACCTCCAGCGTGCGCCGCAGGCTGTCCGGGCCGACGCAGCGCAGTTCCACCAGGCGCGCACCCGCGCGGCTCGCCGGCGCGGGCTCGAACGGGCGACTGCGGACCACGTCGATCAATTGGTCCACCAGTTCCCGAAGGTGCGATTCCAGTTCTTTGTGACTGTATGGAAGATAGGCCGTCGAGCCGATCAGATACGCCCATTTACGCGCCAGCGTCGCGCGCCGCCGAGCCGACGGCGCACCGCCGGGGGTCGAAGACGCGTCTTCGTACGGATTCGGGACGGTCACTGCTGCCTGTCTCTTCGGCTCGCTGGGGAGGTCGGAAAAGATCCTTCCGGATTCTCTACCGGCACCCACCACTCAAGGGTCATCCAATCGGGTGGTAACCCTCCGGCGCCAATCCTAGCTCCCCGCTCAGCCACGTTCGGGTGGCCTCCCGATAGGCGGCCGCATTTCGGTGCAGTGCCAGGGAATGCCCTGCTCCAGGCAGGACGTAGGTGGACAGCCGCGCACCCGGCCCGTAGTACGGCGCCTCCTGCGCCCGCAGTTTTTCCGCGGTGGAACAGTCCCGAAGGGCGAGCACCCCGCAAAAAAGCACGTCGTTTTCACCGACCGCCTGGAACACCGGCACGTCGATGCCTTTTGTGACCGGAAGCACAATGCCGAAAAGCGCAACGGTTCCCATACCCGGAACGGAAACCTGGTCCTTGGTCGCCTCGTCCGCGGCGATGACGCCGGGGTCCGCATTTTCCCGGTGGTAGAACAACCACTCGCGCGAACCCGGTTTGGTGGTGAAATACAGCAGGTCACTGCCGAGGAACCGCGGTTCCGCAAAAGCCGGTTGCAGGCCGAACAACACACCGAGCGCGAGCACCGGGACCGCGGGCAGGTGGGTCATGCCGGACAGGATCACCGCGTCCACGTCGTGGTAGGTGGCCGCTTCCGCGGCGACCACGCCGGAACCGACGGAATGCCCGACCAGCACCACCTTGCCGAACGCGTGGCCGCCGACGTGCCCGGCACGCAGGTGCCCCACCACCTCGTGCACCGCCTTCGCCGCCGCGGGCAGGAGCAGCTGCGGGCTGAGCGGCTTGCCGCTGCGACCGGCGCCCAGCTGGTCCATCGCGAACGTGGCGTACCCGTGCGCGGCCATGTCCCGCTGGTACGAATTCCGTTCCGGCTCTTCGGGAATGTCCCAGTACGCGCTGTTGTAGGTACCGCCGTGCACCAGCAGCTGCACCGCGTCCGGGGTGGTGCTGGCGGGCAGGCAGAACCGGCCGTGCACGGTGGTCGGGCCGTCCGGGCCGCTGACCGGGAGAGCGGTGTCCGAGCAGCTGACGGCGGTGGCGGCCGTAGCCGCGGTGGCCGAAGCGGACACGACGGTGCTCCCCAGCAGAGCGCAGCAGGCGAACATCGCGGCGGTCAGCTTGGTCGGCGTTCTCACGGATTACCTCCGAGTGGCGTTCAGCGAAGAGCTGCACAGGGTACACGCGGTAGTCGATCACTCACCCTGAGGTGGGCCTCCGATGTCACACGGTGTCACGCCGGGTCACGCGCAGGGGCAGCCGATCGGGTTGCATGGTGGCCTTGATCTTGGCGCGCACGGGTTTTCCCGGCACCGGCACCAGCCGCCAGCGCGCGCCGATGGTCACCGCGGCGACGGCGATCTCGGTCGGCGCGAGGAAGTGTCCCGGGCACAGCCGGGCGCCGGCGCCGAACGGGATGAACGCGCCGCGCGGCAGCTCCGCCATCCGCTCCGGCGTCCACCGGTCCGGGTCGAACCGGCCGGGATCGGGGAAATACCGGGGATCCTGGTGCAATGTGTGCTGACTGACCGCGACCTCGGCCCCGGCCGGGATGGGCACACCACCGAGTTCGGTGTCCTCGCGCGCGCGGCGCATCAGGATCAGCGGCGGGGTCCGCCTGCCGATCTCGTGAATGATCCGGTGGGTGTATTCGAGCGCGGGCAGGTCCTCGAACCGGACCGGGCGCCCGCCGAGCACCTCGTCGATTTCGGCGTGGAACCGGCGTTCCACCTCCGGGTGCTGCCCGAGTTCGTGGAAGAACCAGGCCAGCGCCACCGCGGTGGTTTCCGCGCCGGTGGTGAGAATGGTGATCACCTCGTCGCGCACCTGCTCGTCGCTCATGCCGTCGCCGGTTTCCTCGTCGCGGGCGAGCAGCAGCATCGAGAGCAGGTCGCCGTGGTCGGCGCCGGAGGACCGCGCGGACACCACCGCTTCGGTGATCACCCGGCGCAGGCGCGCGGCCGCAGCGTCGAACCGCCGGTTCGCCGGGATCGGCAGTTTTTCCACCAGCTTCGGGGAAAACGCGCGGAGTAGCACGTACCTGAGCATGATCGGGATGGAGCGCTGGATCTCGGTGAGCACCTCCTCCCCGAGTTCGGTGGAGAACAGCGTGCGCCCCGAAGCGGTCAGCGCGAAGTCCTGCATCTGCTCGTCGAAGGCGATGACCTGCCCCGGCTGCCAGGAATTCGCGAACTCCGCGGCCAGTCCCGTGATCGTCTGCTCGGTGTACCCGGCGATGCGCTCGCGGGAGAACGCCGGTTGCACCAGACGGCGCTGCCGCCGGTTCAGTTCACCGTTGGAGGTGGCCAGGCCGTCACCGAACAGCGGGCGCATCTTGTCGAAGACGATGCCCTTGTCGAACTTCGGCCCGTCGGTGACCAGCAACCGCCAGGCCAGTTCCGGGGTGGTGACCAGGTAAACCGGCAACGGGCCGAGGTACAGCTTCACCACGTCACCGCGGTCACGCACCGCGGAGAACAGGCCGAGCGGGTCGCGGAGCAACGGCACGGTGTGCCCGAGCAGTGGCCACCGGCCGGGCGCGGATTCCGGTTCTCCGGCCACTTTTCCTCCTGTCGCGAGGCGGCCACAGTAGGGCGGGCGCGCACCGGGCGGCCACCGCATGCACACGAACGGAGGAACGCCGTTGCTCCTCGGCGCAGGGCTACACTGCCGCGCCTGACGGATTCCGCACGAACAGACGGGAGTCGCGGTGATTCCGGATTTGAGCTGGGTGCCCCCCGAGGTCGATGTCAACGTGCCGAACCCGGCCAGGGTGTACGACTACTGGCTGGACGGCGACCACCACTTCCCGGCCGATCGTGAACTGGGGGAACAGATCCTGCGGATCATGCCGGGGGTGCGCGACGCGGCCCGGCTCAACCGCGCGTTCCTGCGCCGGGCGGCCACCTACATGGTGGAGTCCGGGGTCCGTCAGTTCCTCGACATCGGCTCGGGCATTCCGACGGTGGGCAACCTGCACGAGATCGTGCAGTCGATCGATCCGGACTGCCGTGTGGTCTACGTCGACCGAGAGCCGGTCGCGGTGGCGCACAGCCAGCTGCTGCTCGAAGGCAACGACCGGTGCGTGGCGCTACAGGCCGATCTGCGCGACGTCGAGGAGATACTGACCTCGCCCAAAACCACCGCACTGCTGGATTTCGCCCAGCCGGTGGGCCTGTTCATGTTGCTGCTGCTGCATTTTGTGCCGGACTCGTGGGATCCGGTGGCGCTGCTGGCCCGGTACCGCGCGCAGCTGGTCAGTGGCAGTTTCCTCGCCGTGTCTCACGTCGCCGCGGATGCCGGCTCGGCCGGCTTGGACGAGGCGATCGAGGCGTACCGGAGCACGCAGAACCAGCCGTTCCCGCGCACGCACGACCAGGTGATGCGGTTCTTCGACGGCTTCGAGATGGTCAAGCCGGGGCTGGTCGGCTGCGCCATGTGGAATCCGGAGGGCGTCGGCGACATGTCCGAGGACCCGGCGATCAACAACCTGCCGTACGCGGGGGTCGGCCGACTGCTTTGAAAACTGCAGCACTTCGAGCGTTCTGACCACCCGGCTCGCCGAACTCGCCGACGCCGCCCTGCTTTCAGTCGCGGACGACGGCGAACAGCACCCCGAGCACGAGCAGGATGCCGCCGCCCCAGAACAGCACGTCGTTGCCGAGCTTGAACATCGGCATCAGCATCTCGTCGGTGGTGACAAACCCGGCGACCAGGCTGGCCAGGCCGGAGCCGATGGCACACCCGGCGAGGATCCGGTCCGCGTTGAACTGCTGGTGCTCCACCTCGTGCGCCATGACATCCCCCAAAAGTCCGGTGCTCCCGTGCGCCCAGTCTAACCATCCGCTTATTGACAAATCAAACTGTCCAATGAACCATTCGTGCCATGAGCGGCGGCATCAACTACCTGGACGACCCGGATCGGGTGCTCACCGCACTCCCGCCGTTGCGACGGCGCCTGCTCGCCCTGTTGCGTGAGCCCGCGTCGGCCACGCAGCTGGCGGCCCGGCTGGACCTGCCCCGGCAGCGGGTGAACTACCACCTGCGCGCGCTCGAGGCGGCCGATCTGGTCGAGGTCGCCGAGCTGCGGCAGCGCCGGGGCTGCGTCGAGCGGATCCTGCGGGTGAAACCGGGCGCGCTGGTGGTCGATCCGGGCGTGATGCGCGAAGGCGAAGCGGAGGTGCCGCACGACCAGTACGCCGCCGAGCACCTGGTCGAGGTGGCCTCGTCGACCGTGCGCGACGTCGCCCGCATGCAGGGGGAAGCCGCCGAGAGCGGCAAGAAGCTGCTCACCTTCACCATCGAGGCCGAAGTGCGGTTCGCGCGACCGTCGCAGGCGCAGGAGTTCACCGACGAGCTGACCCAGGCCATCGCCCAGCTGGCCGAGCGCTACGAGAGCGCGGGGGGACGCCCGTACCGGATCGTCGTGGGCGGGCACCCCGCCGCGGAGCAGAAGGAGCGAGAATGAGCGAGGACCACCGGCCGGAACTGGAGATCCGCGTGCCGGTCACCGTGGAAACGGCCTGGCGTGCGTTGCGGGACAAGGAATCCGTGCTGCAGTGGCACGGCTGGCAGGCGGCCGACCTGGACGCCGAAGTGGACCAGATCTTCTTCGCCAACGCGGTCGAGGACGCGGAGAACCACGTGCTGGTCGCGGACGGCGGTGACCGGATCACCGTCACCGCGGACGGCGACGGCGCCCGCATCACCCTGACGCGGGCCCCACTGAGCGGCAACACCGAATGGGACGCCTACTACCGGGACATCACCGAGGGCTGGATCGCCTTCCTGCAACAACTCCGGTTCGTGCTCGTGCACGGGATCACCACCCCGCGCCGCACGCACTTCTTCGGCACCGAGCGAAGCCGTGCCGACGAGGCGGCGGCACGACTCGGTCTGTCCGAAGTGGCCGATGTCCCGCCGGGTTCCCCGTACGAAGCCGAAATCGCCGGTGAGCGAGTGCACGGCCGGGTGTGGTTCCGGTCGGACAGCCAGCTCGGGCTGTCCGTCGACGAATGGGGCAACGGCCTGCTCGTCTTCGGTGGCGGTATGGCCATCGTGACCACGTACGGCCTGGACGACGCCGAGTTCGAAGCACTCGGCGAACGCTGGCGCGAGCGCTGGCCGTCAGCCTCGGACAGCCCGGTTCACTGATAGCCGATCGGCAGACCGGCGTAGTTCTCCGCGAGTTCGGTGGCCGCGGCCGTCGAGCCGACCGTGCGCCGCAGTTGCGAAAGCTGGAGCTGGGCGTCGAAGTCGTCGCCGTGGCGGTGCAGCATGGTGGTCATCCACCAGGAGAAGTGCGTGCACCGCCAGACCCGGCGCAGCGCGGTGTCCGAATAGGACTCCGCGAGCCCGGCCGAACCCTCGCGCAGCCAGGCGGTCAGCGCCCGCGCCAGCAGTGCGACGTCGGCGACCGCGAGGTTCAGGCCCTTCGCCCCGGTCGGCGGCACGATGTGCGCCGCGTCGCCGGCCAGGAAGAGCCTGCCGTGCCGCATCGGCGTGGCGACGAAACTCCGCATCGGCAGCACGCTCTTCTCGGTGATCCGGCCGGTTTCCAGCCGCCAGCCGGGCTCCCCGGCTTCGAGGCGGGTGGTCAGCGCGGTCCAGATCCGGTCGTCGCTCCACTCGGCGATGTCCTCGTCCGGGCGCACCTGGAGGTAGAACCGGCTCACGCGCGGGGAACGCATGCTGTGCATGGCGAAACCGTCCGGGTGCCAGGCGTAGATCAGCTCGTCGGTGGACGGCGCGACCTCGGCCAGCACACCAAGCCACGCGAACGGGTACTCGCGCTCCCAGGTGTTGCGGACCGACTCCGGGACGGCACCGCGGCTCGGGCCGTGGAAACCGTCGCATCCGGCGATCACCTCGGCTTCGAGTCGCTGCGGCCGCCCGTCACTGTCCACAAAGGTCACCGATGGGCGGTCGGTGCCGACGTCGTGCAGCGCGACTTCCGAAGCCTGGTAGAAGGCCTGCCCACCGGCCTCCTCCCGCGCGCGCATCAGGTCCTTGGTGACCTCGGTCTGGCCGTACACCGACACCGAGCGCCCGGCGAGCCGGACGAAGTCGAGGTGGTGGCGTTCGCCGGGCCACTGGAGATAGATGCCGCGGTGCTCCATCGACTCGGCCGCCAGCCGGGTGCCGACGCCCGCCTGCTTGAGCAGCTCGACCGTGGACGCCTCCAGAATGCCGGCGCGGATGCGGGCCTGCACGTACTCCGCGCTCTGCCGCTCGATCAGCACCGAATCGATGCCTTCGAGGTGCAGCAGGTGGGACAGCAGCAGTCCGGCCGGACCGGCCCCGATGATCGCCACCCTGGTTCGCGTCGTCATGCCGGGAAGAATGCGCGGGCGCGGCCGGGCACCACTACCGCATTCTCATTCATTGAGAAGACAGCACCCGGGAAACCCCGCGCGCCGCCGCGCGCAGGGCCGGGACCTGCGCGCGCGTGTTGCGGTCGTTGGGCACGATCACCGAAAGGGCCGCGAGCACCTGCTCCCCCGGCCCGCGCACCGGCACCGCGACCCCGGCGGTCTCCTCGTCGATGAACCCGCGGCAGACCACGTACCCGTCGCGGCGGACGTCGGCCAGCAGGCGCCGCAGCCGCGCCGGGTCGGTGACCGTGACCGGGGTGTTCCCCGTCTGCGGTTTCAGCGGCCCGGCCAGCACCTCCTCCTGCACCTCGGCCGGGGCGTGCGCGAGCAGCACCAGCCCGGACGAGGACACGTGCAGCGGCAGCCGCCCGGCCACCCTGGTGATGTTGAGCACCGCGTTCGGCGCCGAAAGCCGTTCCACGAACAGCACTTCCCGCCCCTGCCGCACGCCGAGCTGGGTGTGGTGACCGACCACCGCGTGCAGGTCCTCCATGAACGGCATCGCGGCCTCGCGCAACCCGAGGGTCGGCGAGGCCCGCGAGGCCAGCTCCCACAACCGGACGCCGACGCGGACGCGGCGGTCCTCGTCGCGTTCGAGCCAGCCGTGCCTGCTCAGCTCGTCGATCAGCCGGGACGCGGTCGCCACGTGCAACCCGGCCCGGCGGGCGACGTCGGAGACCCGCAGTGCCGGGGTGTCCGACCCGAAGGTCTCGACGATCCGCACCACTCTGGACACCACGGACTCCCCGTGCGCGGGCTTGACCATGGTGCCCAGTCTGCCGCTACGGCGTCTGGCCCACCTGGTCGACGATCCCCCGGTCGAGCACCGCCGAACCGGGGTGCCCGAGCAGCACGTGCGTCCGCGCGTCGAAGACGAACGTGGTGCCCGCCCGGTCCCAGGTGATGCCGACGCCGGTGCGGCCGGCCGCGTCCGTGGCGTCGGGCACCGCCCGCAGCCCCGGGATCCGGGTCGCCGCTTCGAGCAGTGCCGCGCGGGCCGCCGGGCGGAGGTAGTGCTCGGACAGCAGGTAGACGATGTCCTTGCCGAGCGCGTTCACGTCGCCCTTCTCGCCGCTCTGGTTGCGCGCGAGCCAGTCGATCATCGCGTCCGGGGTTTCCGGCACGTCACCCTGGAACGCCGGGATCGGCTCGCAGGAGTCGAACCGGCCGGGGACGGGCTCGTTGCCCTTCACCACGGCCTGCTTCCCGTCACGGCAGCCGGGACTGGGCACGCCCGCCTCGCCGGGGTTCTTGATCAGGCCGTCGTGGGTGCCGTCCGCGGACAGCCAGGCCTCGCGCACGCCATCCGGGGTCTGCGTCCGGGTGTAGACGAACTGGTCCGGCCGGGGATCCACCGCCGGTTCCCGCAGCGCCGCGGCGGCGGCCTCGCGCAGCACGACAACCGGGTCGGCGTGCGCGGCGGGCGGCCCGACCTCGGCGGGTGCCAGTGCGAGCACCCCGGTGATCGCGGCAGCCAGCCCGACCGCGGTCGCCCCCGCCCAGATCAGCCGCCGCGAGCGGCGGGGCGGCGGCGCGAACGCGGCGGTCAGGCGGTCACGGCCGGGGGCGAGTTCTTCCGGCGAGGGCAGGGTGGCGGGTCCGGCGAAGTCACGGACCGACTGCAGCTCATCCATGGTTGATCTCCTCGAGAGTGCGTGCGTCCGATTCGAGCGCGCCGCGGACCTTGCGCCGGGCGCGGTTGAGCCGCGAGCGAACGGTGCCGACCGGGATGGCGAGCGCGGTGGCCACCTCCTCGTAGCTCAGCCCTTCCCAGGCGATGAGCAGCAGCACGTCGCGGTCGCCGTCGGACAGGGCGCTCAGCGCGGTGGCCATCGCCACCGAACCGGCCTGCGCGGTGACCTTGGCCGCGACCCGGTCGGCGGGCCCGTCCACCTGGTCGGCCGGTCTCAGCGAGGCGCGCAGCCGGTATTCGCGCACCTCGTCACGGCGGTACTGGCCGACCACCCTGGTGGCGATGCCGTAGAGCCACGGTCGCGCGTCGGGAAAGGCGCGGTCGTACCGATGCCGTTTGCCGAAGGCGGCGAGGAACGTCTCGTTCAGCGCGTCGTCCGCGGCCTGGGTGCCGATGCGGCGCACCAGGTACCGCTTGATGTGCGCGGCGTGGCGGTCGTAGATCTCGGCGAACCGGGCCGGTTCGGCCCGTGACCGCTCGATCACCACGACGTCAGCGTCTCCGTCGTCTCGACTCATACCCGGTATCCGCAGATCCGGCCGATCGGGTTCACGGCGTGCCGGTTAACCGCCGCCGGGGCCGGGTAGCCGAGGCGGATGACCGCGACACCACCCGACCCCGAACCCGACACCACCCCTGGCGTCGAGCCGGGTGCCACCCCGCCCGAGTCCGGGCAGACGTCGGGCCTGTCCCACCCGCAGCCGATCCCGTCGAAGGGCGTGCCGGTGGTCGCCATCGTGCTCGCCGCCCTGGGCACGCTGCTGGTCGCCGCGCTGCTGTTCGCGCTGGCGGTGGGCTGGCTCAAGATGTGAGCCGCTCGATCGACGCGAGCTTGGCCGGGTCGGTGACCACCTTGATGGCGGCGATCCGGCCATCGACGACGGTGAACGCCATGACCGAGAGCGGGGCACCGTCTTCGCGCCAGGACACGACGCCGGGCAGGCCGTCGACGAGCACCGCCTGGCCCCGCGCCGCCGCGGTCGCGGACAGCCGCGCACCCGCGACGACCTTGGTGGCACCGAGCACGACCACCACGCCGTCGGGGCTGTCGACGGTCAGCTTCACATCGGGGTCGAGAACCCGCAGCAACCCCTCGAAGTCGCCACCGCGAGCCGCCGCCAGGAAGGCCTGGACGACCTCCCGCTGTTCCCGCCCGGCACCCGCGGGCTGCTCGGTCGCCCGCACCTTCCGGCGAGCCCGGCTGGCGAGCATCTTGGTGGCGTCGGCGGACTTGCCGAGGATCTGGCCGATCTCGCCGAACGGCACGGCGAACAGGTTGCAGCACGAACGCCAGTCGCTCACTCGGCTTGAGCGACTCCAGGACCACGAGCAGCGCGAGCCCGACCGAGTCGGCGAGCGCCGCGTCCTCCTCGGGCGCGGGCCCGTCGTCGGCCGTCACCACGAGCTCGGCGTAGGGCGCTTCCGGGCGGGACTGGCGCGACCGCAGGACGTCCAGGCTGATCCGGCCGACCACGGTGGTCAGCCAGCCCGCCAGGTTCTCGATCACCGCCGTGTCCTGACGGGACAGCCGCAACCAGGCCTCCTGGACCACGTCCTCGGCGTCGGCGTGCGAGCCGAGCAAGCGGTGGGCGACCGCGTACAGGCGGTCGCGCTGGGCATCGAACACCTCGGCCACCAGTATCGCCCGGCTGCGGTCGGTCACTTCGACATCTTCCCGGAGCCCTGCTGGCGGAGTGAGATCCGGTTGCCGTCCGGATCCACCGCCTCGGCACGAAGGCCGAACGGGTACTCCCGCGGTTCGGACTCGACAAAGGTCACGCCCCGCTCTCGCAGCGCCTCGAAGTCCTTTCTCAGGTCGTCCGACTCGAGGATCAGCGGACCGGGCGCGGCGCCCGGTCCGGCCGGTTGTCCCGCGGCCGGCGCGTGCGACCAGAGAATGATCTTGACCGGACTTCCGGGAACGCCCACGGTCAGGAAGCGCGCCTCCGGCCCCGGGTAGTCGACCTCCTTCTCCAGGCCGAGCCCGTCGGTGTAGAACTCCAGCGCCCGGTCCTGATCGGTGACGTAGACCGTCACGTACATGATGTTCGTCAGCATCCCGCTCTCCACTCCGTCTTTGTCCTTCGGTCCGACACCGATATGACGGAGCCCGGCGGGCAGAGGTAACAGGCGCGCTAGACGTTCCGGTTGTTCGTGGTCAGCTCGTGCGGCTCGGTGTCCGGCTGGTCGATGCCGAAGCTGATGATCCGCTCGGGGTGGATGCGGATGACCGAGCCGTCGAGACCTCCGTCCGGGTCGATGCCGGTGACCGCCTCGGCGCGGCCACGGATCTCCAGGCAGCGCACCCGCGGCGGATCCAGCGACGGCCGGTCGTCGACCACGAAGGCGACCCGGCCGTTGGCCTCGATGTTGCGGAACTTCCGGCTCCTCGCCAGGTTGAAGCCCCGCACGTCGAGCGTGCCGAGTTCGGCGTTGTAGTGGTATCCGACCGGGCTGGCCTGCAGCGTGCCGTCCGGCTGCACGGTGGCCATCCGGCCGAGGTCGTGCTCGTTCAGGAATGCGAGTTCCGCGGTGGTGAAGGACATGCCGACAGTGGACAACCTGAACTTAGGTTGAAGTCAACCCCGTTCGCCGGTAGCGATTCCGCTCGCTTCCGCCCGCGCGAACGGCGAGGGTCGGCAGCATGAGAATGCTCGTACTGGGCGGCACCGGGCACGGCTCCGGCTGGATCGCGGCCGAAGGCGTGGCACGCGGCCACGAGGTGGTCTGCGCGGCGCGCGGCCGGTCCGGCGCGGTGCCACCGGGTGCTCGACTGGTCAAAGTGGACAGATCGGTGCCGGACGCGCTGGCCCCGCTCGCCGGCGAGCGGTTCGACGCGGTGGTCGACGTGGCCTACGGTGCGCTCGGCTGGGTTCGCGAGGCACTGCGCGCGGTGGACGCCGGGCACTGGACCTTCGTATCCAGTATCAACACCTACGCCGACACCGCGACCATGCACCAGACCGCCGACGCCCCGCAGGTACCGCCGGTCCACGATGAACAACGCGTCGAGCTGACCGACACCACCCCGGAGCACTACGGCGGCATCGAGGTGGCCAGCGAGCACGCCGTGCGCGACGCGATGGGCGACCGCGCGCTGATCGTGCGGCCAGGACCGATCAGCGGCCCGGGGGACAAAACCGATCGTTTCGCCTACTGGGCCGGGCGATTCCACCGCGGCGGCCGGGTGGTCGTGCCGGACGATCCCGCCCAGCCCATCCAGCACCTCGACGCGCGCGACTTCGCCCAGTGGGTCGTCAGCTCGGCCGAACAGCGCCTCACCGGTGCCTTCGACGCCGTCGGCCCGACCCTCAACTTCCTTGACACGCTCAGGGAAATCGCCGAGATCGTCGGCCAGGACAACACCGAACCGATACCGCTCGCCCCGGCGGAACTCCAGACTGCCGGGGTGAATCACTGGCAGGGCCGGAAATCCCTGCCGCTGTGGCTGCCGGAGTCCTTCTACGGCCTCGTTTCCCACGACTGGAGCGCCACTCGCGACGCCGGGCTGACCATCCGCCCGCTCGCCGAAACCGTGCACTCCGCGCTGGCGGAGGAACTCCGTCGCGACGAGCGTCCTCGCGCCGCCGGGCTCACCGATGCCGAAGAAGCGGAACTGCTGGGCTAACCCGCACCGAGGCAGACGAACGGGCGTCGCATCGGGTCCACCGCGACGGCGTCGGCGAGCGCGACGGCCGGGCTCGCACCGCCGGCCAGCGCGCGGTGGTAGTCGTCCATCGCCGCCGCCGAGGACTGGTCGCCGACCTTGCTCAACGGCGCGATCACCGTCTGGGACCCACTGGCCAGCAGCGCGCTGGCGAAGCCGAGCGCCTCGTCACCGGGCCGGATGCGGTTCAGCGCCAGCTCGCACGCGGCCAGCACCACCTGCCGCGGCGGGCGGCTGAGCCCGGCCATCTCGTGCGCGAACATGGCGCCGTCGGCCAGTTCCAGTCGCGAGAACAACGCGTTCTCCGGTTCGTGCGCACCGTGCGCGGCGATGTGGGCCAGTTTCGCGCCGTCCACCGCCGGGAGCACGGCCGTCGCCGTCGCGCCGGACCCGGACAACTGCTTCGACGCGCGGTAGTGCGTGGCCAGCTTGTCGATCTCGGCGCGCGCGGCGGGCAGACCGGGTCCGCGGACCAGCACCACCTTGCGCGCGCGGCCCGCCTTGGCCAGGTCCGCGGACAGCCACGCGGTGGCCGACGGCGCCACCACGGTCGGCCGGTAGTGCAGGCTCGGCAGCACACCCCACGGCACCGCGTACAGCCCGCCGGTCGGCACGATCACCAGGTCGCGCTCGCCGGTCACCTCGAGCAGCGGCCGCACCAGCTGGACGTCGAGGCGTTCGGCCTGCCGCCGCGCCGAGGTCATGATCACCTCGGCGAGCGGGGGCGGGGTGTGGTCGGGCGCCATCGCGTTGAGGTCCACGTTGAGCATGCGCGCGCTCTCCGCGGCCTGTTCGGCCGAGCCCAGCCGGACGATGCTGGCGCCACCGTCGAGCACCACCACCGCGACCAGTTCGTCGGCCGAAGCGGCGAAACTGACCAGCGCCCGGTTCCCCAGCCGCGCCGCGACCTCGTCCATCTTGGCCACCGGACGGGGTTTGCCCCAGTTCCCGGCGTGCCAGCCCATCCGGTGCGCCTCGCGCAGCAGGTCGGCCCGGCGCGCCTTGGCCGCCGCGGTGGGGTGCCCGTCGTGCAGCGCCTGGTGGATCGACTGGGTCAGGCCGCGGATCTCGGCCACGCACTCGGCCAGTTCGGGATCTTCGTCCTGGGCCTGTGGTTCGTAGCGGTAGGTCTGCGCGCGCGTGCGCTCCAGCCAGTCGAACAGCCGTCGCGGATCCTCGCCGCCGAGCACCAGGCGCACGGCCAGCTCACCCAGCTCGCGGCCGTGCAGGGCGGTGCCGGACACCAGTTCCAGGCCGCCCATCCGGTTGCGGACGCGGTCCAGCTCGGCCAGCCCGGCGCGGATCTCACCGAGCGCGGTGCGCCGATCCTCGCGCGCCACGGCGAGTTCGGCCCGGCACAGCCGTCGCAGCATGCGATGGTCGATCGGGGTGAGCTGGCCCGGCCGCGGCACCTCGGCCAGCAGTGTGCCCGCCCGCCGCAGGTTGCCGCGCCGGATCTCCAGCCGGACGGTGAGCATCTTGGCCACGGTGGCCTGCTCGGCGAGCCTCGGCGCGGACATGGCGCGCGCGTGCCGCAGCGCGCGGGCGGGCAGCCCGGCCGGGATTTCCCCGGTGCGCAAGGCATCCGCGGTGTCGGCACGCAGGCCGATGATGGTCGCGTTGGCCACGCAGGTCTGACAGCCCCACCGGCGCATCCGCTGACGCGCGGACTCCGCGAGGCTCCGCGCGAGGTCGAGATCGCCGGACATCAGCGCCGCCTCCGCCCGGAACAACTCGGCGTCGCCCAGCTCACGGGTATTGCTCTGCTCCTTCCGCAGCGCCGGCAGGACTTCGTCGAGGTGCCTGCCCGCCTCGTCGGACAGCCCCGCGGTGAGCAGAGCCTGTACCTGCTCGAACCGCAGCTGCGGCGGCACTTCCGCGTCCAGCGCCCGGTAAGAGCGTTCGCTCTCCTCGAAACAGCGCAGTGCGGCGGGCACGTTGCCGATCCGCCGCTCCAAGGTGCCGAGGTGGCGGCGGATCTCGGCAACCGAAATCCGCAGTTCGTACTTCTCGGCCAGCTTGATCCCCCGGCCGAGGTCTTCACGCGCGCGTTTCACGCGGCCGAGCCGGATGTAGGCCAGTCCCCGGGTGGCCAGCGTGTTCAGCAGCGATTCGACCACCGGCACCGGATTCGCCGCGGTGACCAGACTTTCCTCGCGATAGGCCAGCGCGGCGTCGAAGTGCGCGATGCTGTCCTCGTTGCGGCCACCGCCCATCAGCAGCAGCCCGCGGTTGTGGTTGACCGGCGCGACCAGCTCCGCGCGCACCGTCGGGTCCTCGAACCGCTCGATCACGGTGAGCACGTCATCGAGCCGGGCCAGGCCGTTGGCGAAGCCGACCGTCTCCGCCTCGGAGAAGGCGAGCGTGGTCAGCAGCCGGATGCGGATGCGCAGCCAGTCGTCCTGGTGCTCGGGCGCCACCGGATGGATCGAGTCGAGCAGCCGGACACCTTTGCGCAGCAGGCGGGTCGCTTCGTGCTGGCGCTGGGCACACGAAGCATCCACCCCGCTCTGGTGGAGTTGACGAACCCGGCGAATCACTTCGATCGGGCGCTGCTCGATTACCGGCACCCTTCTATGACAACACAGAACGTAGCCACAAAGTCAGCCCGCCCAGCCGGATGGCGGCGGGCGGGCTGAAGATCACCTGGTGATCAGCTCGAAGCGGTCAGCTCACGGAGCGGGCGGCGGCGACTGCGGGCAGCCCCCACTGCACTGGGTACCGACCTCGTGGTTGTGCCCCTCGTGCTTGTCCTCGGGCTTCTCGACCGACTGGTCCTTGCGGTTGGACTCGGTGGTGGTCATGCGATCTCCTCCCCTGATGATCTGTACTGCACCAACCGGGCGACGCAGATGGGCCGGAAGTGCTGGACCGGTAGCTCTGTGTCCCCCATTCGCCGGTTCCCTCAAACCGCGAACGGCCCAATGATGGCACAACGGACCAATGATCGGGAAAATTTTCCACACACTGTCACCACCTACCCGGTTCACCTGCACCGATACCGCCACCCGGCCTACCGCTGAGTGGCAAACGGAGCCAGCGCAAAAGAGTGCTACCGGAATTTTGTTACCATCGGAAACATGACGGTTGACCAGGCTCTGTCCACCCGCGACCGGATCCTGCGCGCGGCCGCGGCACTGTTGCAGGACGGCGGCCGCGACGCGGTGTCCACCCGCGCGGTGAGCGCGGCGGCCGGAGTGCAGGCACCCGCGCTGTACCGGCTCTTCGGCGACAAGGACGGCCTGCTCGACGCGGTGGCCTCCTACGGGTTCGAGGAGTACCTGGGGCGCAAGCAAGAACTCGGCGAGACCGGCGACCCGGTCGACGACCTGCGCCGCGGCTGGGACCTGCACATCCAGTTCGGCCTGACACGGCCAGCTTTCTACGCGCTGATGTACGGCGAAGCGCGCCCCGGCGGGCCGTCGCCCGCCGCGCGGGAGGCCGCCGCGATGCTGCACGGCATCATCTCGCGGATCGCCGCCGCCGGACGGTTGAAGATGAGCGTGGAACGGGCCGCCGAGCTGACGCATTCCACCGGCGTCGGCGTGGTGCTTTCACTGATCGCCCAGCCGGAAGCGGAGCGCGATCCCGAGATTCCCACGGTGGCCAGGGAAATGGTGGTTCGCACGATCACCACCGGCGAAGCCGGGCCGAAGTCCACTGTGGATCTCCCGGCGCGCGCCGTCGCGCTGCGTGCCGCGCTCACCGGCGACGTACCGTTCAGTCCGGCAGAACAGGCCCTGCTCGGCGAGTGGCTCAACCGCCTCGCCGACGGCTGAGCGCGGCCAGCCAGGGCAGCCAGCGCTCATCCGGTCCGCGCCCTGGATTCCAGCCGGAATGCGTGCACACATACCCGACGGCCAGCCCGGTCTCCCGGTCCGCGAAGCCCAGTCGCCCACCGGCACCGGCGTGGCCGAACGAGGCCGGACCGAGCAGCGGTGACGCACTGCGCGGAAGTTCGAAACCGAGCGAAAACCGTTGCGGGTGCGGCATGACCGCCGGTGTCGGCAGGCCGTCGGTCTGCGGGGTGCACGCGCGGTCCAGCGTCGCCGGTTTCAGCAGTCCATTGAGGACGGACGAGTACAGTTTCGCCAGCGAGCGCGCGTCGCCGATGCCGTTGGCCGATGGGATCTCCGCGGCTCGTCCTGCCCGTGTGGTGAGCAGTTCGGCCAGCGCCGTCCGGTTCGGACCTATCGGCGAGACCCGGTTTTCCCGCGCGGCCGGCAGTCCGATCCACAGGTCGAGGCCCAGCGGGCGGGCCAGTTCCTCGTCGAAGAACCGGCCGACGGTGGTGCCGGTGACCCGCCGGATCACCTCGCCGACCAGGAAGCCGTACGTGGTCGAGTGGTAGGCGAAAGCGGTGCCCGGTGCCCACGCCGGGGTCAGCGCGGCGAGCGCCGCGACGCACCGGTCCCAGTCGAGCAGATCCTCCCCGTCGAGGTCGAAGGCGGGCAGCCCGGCGCGGTGGGACAGCAGGAACGCGACCGGCATCGCGGTGCCGAACTCGGGCCAGTAGTGCGTCACCGGCGCGCCCAGGTCCAGGTCACCGCGTTCGGCGAGCAGGTGCGCGCAGATCGCCACCAACGCCTTCGTACCCGACATGGTGACCGAGATCCGGTCACCCGCACCGGTGGTCCAGAGGTCGACCACCGGCTCACCGTGCTGGTGGACGGCCAATTGCGCACCACCGCCGTGGTCCAGTTCGAACGCCTCGCGCACGTCCTCGAAGCCGGGCGCGACCGTGCCTTCGATCATCGCAGCGCCGGCATCCCGGCCATGAGGGCGAACAGGGCGCGTTCGAGCGTCGGCACGAACGGCGGGCACATCGCCTTCAGCGCCGGATCCTGCGCGTACACCTCGAGCAACGTCAACGGCGGGTTCGCCGCGGGGTACAGCGCGGCGGCGAAGATCGTGCCCGCGGCGGCGACCTCGAAGCCCTCGGCCGCGGTCAGGCCGATGCCGGTCCGTTCGATCGCCTCGCCCAGTTCGCCGAGCACCACCTGCACCTGCTGCTTGAACGCGCGGGCGGCCTCGACCGACACGTTGTGCTCCAGGGTGGTCGCGGAGTGGCCGAGCAGATCGCAGAACAGCGGGCGCGCCTCCAGCGTCTCGGCGATCGCGGTGGCCAGCTTGTCGGCGGCGTTCACCCCGGCCAGCCTGCCGGTCAGCGCGGCACCCCACTCGGTCCAGCACTCCGCGGCCAGCTCCAGGTAGATCTCCTCGCGTGTGCCGAAGTACCGGATCACGTTGGACTTGGCCAGGCACACGGCGGTGGCCACGTTCCCCAGGCTGACCGAGCGCACGCCGGACTTCAGCGCGAGTTCGCGAGCGGCGGCGAGGATCGCCTCGCGCCGCTGCCGCTTCTGCTCCGGCCTCCTGGCCCGGACGAATCCCTGTCCCATCTCGGGCCACAGCATACGACCCAGGTTAAAAGAACGCCGTCCTCTTGTTAAGAGACCGCCGTTCCGTTATCTTGGGCAGGACCGAACCGACAGGAGGACCAGTGACCGAGCTGCGCTTGCGGGTCAACGGAACCGCCCGGGCGCTCAGCCTTCCGCCGCAGGTCAGCCTGCTGGACGCGCTGCGCGAGCACCTTGGGCTGACCGGCACGAAGAAGGGCTGTGACCAGGGCGCCTGCGGGGCGTGCACGGTGCTCGCCGACGGGGTGCGGATCAACTCGTGCCTGGCGCTGGCCGTGCAGTACGACGGCGCCGAGATCACCACCGTCGAGGGCTTGGACGACCCGCTGCAGGCCGCGTTCGTCCGCCACGACGGCCTGCAGTGCGGTTACTGCACCCCCGGCCAGCTCTGCTCGGCGATCGGCATGCTCGACGAACACCGGTCGGGCGCGCCGAGCGCGGTCACCGCCGACGTCGGCGCGCCGCGGGCCGAGCTGACCGACGCCGAGATCCGCGAGCGGATGAGCGGCAACCTGTGCCGCTGCGGTGCCTACAACGGCATCGTCGACGCGATTCGCGAGGTGGCCACGCCATGAGGTCCTTCGCCTACCACCGCGCCACCGACGTGCCCGGCGCGCTGCGCGCCATCACCGCCGAGCCGAACGCGAAGTTCCTCGGCGGCGGCACGAACCTGGTCGACCTGATGCGCGCCACCGTCGAGCAGCCGGGCACGATCGTCGACATCAGCCGGTTGCCGCTGACCGAAGTGGAGGAACTGCCGGACGGCGGCGTGCGCGTCGGCGCGCTCGTGCGCAACAGCGCGCTGGCCGCGCATCCGCTGATCCGCACCCGCTACCCGGTACTCACCCAGGCCGTGCTGGCGGGCGCGTCGGCCCAGCTGCGCAACATGGCCACCGTCGGCGGCAACCTGCTGCAGCGCACCCGCTGCCCGTACTTCTACGACCAGGCTTCGGCGTGCAACAAGCGCGAGCCGGGCAGCGGCTGCGACGCGCTGGGCGGGTTCAACCGCGGCCACGCGATCCTCGGCACCGGCGAGTCGTGCATCGCCACCCACCCGTCCGACCTGTGCGTGGCGCTCGCCGCACTGGACGCCACGGTCGAGGTGGAGAGCCTGCGCGGACTCCGGCGACTGCCGCTCACCGAGTTCCACCGGCTGCCGGGTGACACTCCGGCGGTGGAGACCGAGCTGGCCGCCGACGAGCTGATCACCGCGATCGAGCTGCCTCCGCTGCCGTTCGCCGCGAACTCCCGGTACCGCAAGGTGCGCGACCGCGCCTCATACGCCTTCGCACTGGTCTCGGTCGCCGCCGCACTGGAGGTCCGCGACAACACGGTGACCTCCGTCCGCCTGGCCCTCGGCGGCGTCGCCGGAAAGCCCTGGCGCGCCACAGAAGCCGAACGCTCCCTACTCGGCGCCCCCGCAACCGACGACTCCTTCCACACCGCCGCCGACGCCGAACTCGCACCCGCCGTCGGCCGCGAACACAACGCATTCAAAATCGAACTCGCCCGCCGCACCATCACCGCGACGCTGCGCCAACTAGCCAGCAGGAGCGCGGCATGACCCACCTACAGAACACCCCCGCCGCCAAAACCGCCCGCCACCCACTCCACCAGCTCACCACACACCCAAGCCACACCACAAAAACCAACCACCCCCTACTCGAAGCCCCATCAACCAAGAAACCCTCCCAAACCCCCGCGGACCCCAAACCCGCCCCAGCCAACGACGGCCCCCTCCACCAGACCGCCACAAACCCACGGCCCACCGCAAAAACCAAGCACGCCCCACTCGACGCCCCAATGACCAAGAAACCCTCCCGCACCGCGACCGAAGCCGAACTCGCCCCAGCCGCCAGCCACCCATTCGACCAGGTCGCCGCGCAGTCACAGCGCACCACAAAAACCGAACACGCCCTGCCCGGCGCTCCAACAACCAAGCAATCCTTCCGCGCCGCCACAGAACTCGAACTCGCCCCAGCCGCCAGCCACCCGTTCGACCAGGTCGCCGCACAGCCACAGCGCACCAAGGAAACCGAACACACCCCACTCAACACCCCAGCAACCGAAGCACCTTCCCGCACCACCGCGGCACCCGAACACGCCCCAGTCATCGGCCGCCCCCTCCGCCAGATCGCCCCAAAACCACGGCCCACCACAAAAACAGAACACCCACTACCCGGCACCCCAACAACCGAGAAGCCCTCCCGCACCACAGAAACCGAACTCACCCCAACCGCCTACCGCCGGCAAAGCGAACTCACCCGGCGCACCATCACCGCGACACCGCGACAACTGACCAGCAGGAGCGCGGCATGACCCAACTC
The DNA here is from genome assembly GCF_009429145.1 of Amycolatopsis sp. YIM 10. GTDB lineage: Bacteria > Actinomycetota > Actinomycetes > Mycobacteriales > Pseudonocardiaceae > Amycolatopsis. Next base: position 7,428,179 of record NZ_CP045480.1, read on the forward strand.
CAGGAAGCCCCCGCAACCAAGGCCGTCGGCCGCCCGCTCGATCGGGTCGACGGCGCGGTGAAGACCACCGGGGAAGCGCGTTACGCCGCGGAGTTCCCGTACCCGGGCCTGGCCTACGCGAGCATGGTGCACTCGACCGTGGCCCGTGGCCGGATCACCGCCATCGACACCGCGGCCGCGCTCGCCGTGCCCGGGGTGCTGGCCGTGATCACCCACGAGAACGCGCCACCGATGAAAAAGCCGGCCAAGCCGAACCCGTTGAACCTGAGCACGCTGGCCTCGGGCACCAGGGTGAACTACCTCAACACCGACGAGGTGTTCTGGAACGGGCAGCCGATCGCGGTGGTCGTCGCCGACACGCTCGAAGCCGCCCGCGAGGCCACCGCACTCGTGCGCGCCGAGTACGAGGTTCTCAAGTCCACTGTGGACTTCAACGCCGAGCAGGGCAACGCCAAACCCCAGCCGAACAGCATGATCCAGTCCGGCGGCGCGAAGAAGGGCGACGCCGAAGCCGCACTCGCCGCCGCCCCGGTCTCGGTGGACCTGCGGTTCTCCACCCCGGCGCACAACCACAACGCGATCGAGCCGCACGCCACCACCGCGCTCTGGGATGGCGACCGGCTGACCGTGCACGAAGCCACGCAGAGCGTCGACTGGGTGCGACGGCATCTGGCGCTGAAGTTCGGCGTGCCGGTCGGCGGGGTCCGCGTGCTCGCGCCGTTTGTCGGCGGCGGGTTCGGCGGCAAGGGCGCGGTGTGGGCGGGCACCGTGCTGACCGCGCTCGCGGCCAGGGTGACCGGGCGGCCGGTGCGCATGCTGCTCAGCCGCGAGAGCGTGTACCGCACGGTCGGCGGGCGGACACCGTCCACGCAGCGGGTCGCGCTCGGCGCGGACACCGACGGGCGGCTGACCTCACTCATCCACACCAGCATCACGCAGACCGGCAGCGGGGGCGGTGGCCCGGAGCAGGTCACCTCGCAGTCTCGGCACCTCTACGCCGCCGAGAACATCCTGGTGCAGCAGAACCTGGTCGAACTCGACACCACACCGAACACCTTCATGCGCGCGCCCGGTGAGTCCATCGGCACCTTCGCGCTGGAGGCCGGCGTCGACGAACTGGCCTACCGGCTCGGCATCGACCCGATCGAGCTGCGGATGCGGAACGAACCGACGGTGAACCCGCTGGACGGCAAGAAGTTCGCGCACCGGATGCTGCGCGAGTGCTTCGTGCGCGGCGCCGCCGAATTCGGCTGGGCGGACCGGACCCCGGAGCCCGGCTCGATGCGGGACGGGCAGTGGCTGGTCGGCTGGGGCGTCGCGGCGGCGTACCACCCGGCGTGGCAGTTCCCGGCCAACGTGCGGGTGCGCTGGTCGGCCGACGGCTCGGTGCTGGTCCGCTGCGGCTTCCAGGAAATGGGCATGGGCGCCGCGACCGCACAGGCGCAGATCGCCGCGGACGCGCTCGGTGTCCCGGTCGACTCGGTGCGCGTCGAATACGGCGACACCGCATTGCCGATCGGCCCCAGCGCGGGCGGCTCCGCCCAGACGGCCAGCATCGCGGCGAGCCTGCTGTCCGCCTGCGAGAAGCTCACGAACGCACTGGGCGCGCTGGCGAAGAAGCACCCCGGTGGCTCCCCCGCCGAGATCATCACCGCCGCCGGAAAGCCGTACCTGGAAGTCTCGGTCGGGGCCGATTCCGGGTTGGGCGCGGTGGCCGGGCAGGTCCGGTTCATGTCGAAGTTCGTGATGGACCAGCGGCGCTGGGTGAAGGCGGCCAGCGGGGCGCACTTCTGCGAGGTGCGCGTCGACCCGGACACCGGCGAAACCCGGATATCCCGCTGGACCGGCGTCTTCGACGTGGGCCGGGTCATCAACGCGAAGACCGCCACCAGCCAGCTCAAGGGCGGGATCGTGATGGGCATCGGCATGGCACTGTCGGAGGAAACCCTCGTCGACCCGCGTACCGGGCGGATCATGAACCCGAGCCTGTCGGAGTACCACGTCCCCGTGCACGCCGACATTCCACCCATCAACGTGCACTACCTCGACGTCCCAGCCCCGACGATGCCCCTGGGCCTGCTGGGCATCGGCGAGGTGGGCATCACCGGCGTCGCCGGCGCCGTCGCGAACGCCATCCACCACGCCACCGGCAAACGCCTACGAGACCTCCCCCTCACCCTGGACAAACTCCTCTGACCCCGCACCAACCCTGTGGGCTAAGCCTCCAGGACGAAGAAGAGAAAGCTGGGAGCCGTCGAGAGCAGATAGAAATCCTCGGGGAACTTTTCCTTGGCGGCCGGTATCGGCTGCGGTTCGCTGATGAGCGAGATCCGGAAGCCCGCCGCGGTGAAGGCGTCGGTCATGGCGTGCAGTGGGCGGTTCCAGTACCTCACTGGGGCCGCCACATCGCCCAGCATCATTTCGTCGGTCGAAGCGTAGGTCGCGAAGTAGTCCGGCCGCGTCCCCGAAAGGCGCGCGAAGCAGTACTCGGCCGTGGGGTGGTTGACCGAAATGATGAGCCGTCCGCCTGGCTTGAGTACGCGGCGCGTCTCGCCGAGGGTCGGGCCCCAGTCCTCGAGGTAGTGCAACACCAGCGAGGCGATGACGTCGTCGAAGGTGTCGTCCGGGTAGGGCAACTCCTCCGCCAGGTCGGCGACCCGCAGGTCCGCGTCGGAACCGAGTCGGCGCAGGGCCAGGTCGACCATTCCGGCGCTCCGGTCGAAACCGGACAC